>JBIOJX010000126.1:0-7851 GCA_044451265.1 Desulfobaccales bacterium | reverse complement strand
ATCTTCCAGGGCATTGACCCGGAGGACGAAGTAGTTGTTGATATTTTTGATCCCGCAGGCCAAGCCGCCGGCCTGGTCGATGCTGCCGGCTACCGGCTTGACCCTGACCCGCAGGGTCCCCTCCGAAATTTCGCTGTCCCGAGCGATGGCCAGGGGGAAATAAAAGTACGCCTCAATGTTATCCAATAGTTCCAAATACTTGTGCCCCATCACCTTGCCCATGAAATTGGCCAGGCCAGCGGTGAGGATGCTCCCGTATTCGGAGCCGTCTTGTTGCAGCAGCTTCCGGCCCTCGGCTTCGACCACCTTCCAGTTGCCGGTGTTGGTGTAGAATCCGGGGATGCGGGCCGCCTGGGCCTGTTGCAGAAAATCGTAGTCCCCCTGGAAAAAGGCCTCGATCATCCGTTGCGCACCGAGGCCTCGTTGGTGATGGCCAGGTCCAGGAGCCGGCTGGTGGCCAGCAGCCGACCCACCTGGTCCAAGATATTCCTCATGGCGTTCGAGTCATAGCCTGAGAGGGAGGCATCCAGGAGATCGCCGGTGACGCTGATTTTGAAGCCCAACCGGGAGAGCACGTTGCCCAGGAAGTTGAGACGCAGCGACTTGCCGTAATAGGTCCCGGCCCCCCCGGCGAAGCGCAGGAAGATGCGGTTCTGCGCCGGATCGTCGCTCAGGTAGGCGTCGAGATTGGCGAAATGGTAGCCGAACTTGGCGCTCAGGTTCAGATACTCGCGGGACAGGATGGCATAGCTCTCGCCGCCCGGCAGTTCGCCCGCGGCCCCCCGGGCCATCAAGGTCAGGATGTTTCCCGCATCTATGGCCACCCCGCCCTGCCAGGTGATGCCGGGATGGCAGAAGCCCCGCCAGAGGGCCTTCATGGGCAAGGATTCCAGATGGTCCGGGGTGATGGTATCGCAGGTGGTGAGACCGGTCCGGAGGCCGCCGCCCAGATCGATGAGATGCAGGACCAGGGGAATGTCGGTGGTCAGCCGGACGGAGGTGGCGCCGTCGGCCTCCCCGGCCAGGCCGAACATCTCCTGCATGAGCATTTCGTGGGCGTAGCGGATGATATCGTGGAAGCTCCGGCACCCCCGGGGAGCGAAAGACGGCTCCCGGGGATCGGTGAGATGCAAAGGCGCCACCTGATCCAGAAAGTCCCGCAGGCGGCGCTGCAAGGGGCTCTCGAAGAGGGGCCGCCGGGCGGGCCGGGCCGCCCGGACCAGCTCGGGGACGAGGCCTTGATAGACGATCCCCTGGTCTTCAACCCCCCCGGCCACCAGGGTGACGGGGGCGCCATCCGTCAGCGCCGCGGCCGCCCGGCCGACGTTGAAGAGGGCCGGAACCCCGGACTCCCGGGCTACTGAGGCCAGATGGCTGGTGACACTGCCCACCTCGGTAATGATGCCCTTCACCTGGCCCAAGAGGCGGGCGTGATCAGGTGAGGCGGTGCGGCACACCAGAATGGCATCCGGAGGTAGCTCCCGGCCCGGCTCGCCTTCGGCCAGGAAGACCTGCCCCCCGGCAATCCCGGGCGAGGCCACCTGCCCCCCGGACAGCAATACCGGATGGCCCGGAAAGCTTTGGGGCAGAGCCTCCTTCTCGGTCCTGGCCTGCACCAGTCCCAGGGGCCGGGATTGCAGGAGGTAAAGTTGCCCCCGGTGGTCCAGGGCCCATTCCACATCCTGCGGCCCCTGAAAATATTCCTCCAGTTGCAACCCGTACCGGGCCAGGGCCAGGACCGCGGCATCGTCCAGACAAGGCAGCTCCTGCTCCCCGGCCGGCACCTCCACCAAACGGGTGCCGCCCTCCGGCAGGTTGATCAGACGGTGGGTCTTCCGTCGGATCAGCCGCCGGGTGATAGCGACCGTCTGCCTGTCCAGGAAAAATTCATCCGGCTGGGCCTCACCGCTCACCAGGTGTTCGCCCAGGCCCCAGATGGCGCTGACCTTGAGCCGGTTGGCGTCGGGCCGGGCCGGGTCCACCGTGTAGAGGACGCCGCTGGCCCGGGCTTCTACCATCATGATCCCGGCGACGCACATGAGGGTGTCCCAGTCTTCCAGACCGTAGCGCAGCCGGTAGGCAATGGCCCGGGGGGAATATTTGCTGGCCAGGACGTTTTTGTAGGCCGAGAGCAGGTGGTCGGCGGTGACGTTCAGTTCGGTGGCGTATTGTCCGGCAAAGGAGGCCTCGCTGTCTTCGCCCACGGCGCTGCTGCGCATGGCCAGACGCACCTGGGCCTGGGTCTTGGCCTCCAGGTCCCGGTAGGCCTGGAGAATTTCGGCCGCCAGCGCGGCAGGCACCTCAGCCGCCAGGATCAGGTCCCGGATAACCCGGCTGGCCTCGTCCAGGAGTTCGGGCGCCTCCGGGGAGAGCCTGCTCAGGCGCTCTTCAATGGGCCCGGCCAACCCGGTCTCCTGGAAAAAGAGATGGGTGGCCCGGGCAGTGATGACGAACCCCGGCGGCACCGACGCCCCCACAAATTTCCGGATGAGGGCGAGATTCGTGGCCTTGGCCCCGGCCATCCTGACCATCTCGGGCTCCAAGGCCTCCAGAGGCAGGACCAGTTCCCCGGTCGGCAAAGGACATCTGGGGGCCAAAATGGGGGCAATCTGCTGGTTAATCCGGTCAATGGCCCGGTCAAGCTCCTTATACTTCCCGTGGGATAAGGCGTTCAAGGCCGCGGTCAAGGCTCGCGTCGCCGCCCGCAGTTCCCGATAGCGGGCCGCCACCGTGGTCATGGTGAAGGGGCCGCCCTGATAATAGAGGTGCTCCAGTTCGGAGATAATCGCCAGAGTGGTGCGATTCTCAGAGAGGAAATCCATGAAATGATTGTATTTGGCAGCGATCTCCCCCGTCCGGTTCACCAACAGGTGGCAGAGGCGCTTTCTCGTAAACAGATCGAGGATGGGCATGACAACTTTTTCCTTTGGGCCGCTAAATTCGGGGCGGACCCCGGGGTCCGCTCCGATCTAAAGATAATTTACCTGGATGAGAAGCGCAACTCGCCACGGCTTAGATAAGTGTGGTCACGCTTGCGAAGTCCGACTGCGGAGCCGAGCGTTGCTAAGCAGAGGGCAGATTTTTCGGCACCTCAGACGGAGGCATTATCAGGTACTTACCCCCCGACCGCGCCTCTTCCCAGGTTCAGCTCAGTGCCGCAATCATAGAGGGAGATTAAGGTTTTGGGTTACCTGAAGAAACTTGTTAGTTTTATGGCTACCGCCCTCAGGTGACGGTCTCGATATTGTCGGTCGCGCCAATCCGTCCATGGCGATCTTTGGTTCTCGCGGCTGACAACCTGCCGCGACTCTCTTCTCTCCAAAGTAAAAAATAACCGGGACCTAATAAAAATGCTTGACAAGCTAAGAAGAAATCCACTATCTAACAAAATACTAATCTTTTAATTCCAAAGTGAGGAGAAACTATGGCTACTGAAGTACTAAGGTTAACCTCCCAAATTGTGATTTCTCACGCCTCTATGACCGAACTGACTCCTCAAGAGTTGGTCGAGGAAATTAAAGAGGTCTATAATGTCCTGGCCGCCATGGAAACCGGTGCGGCAATTCCGGAGGCCGAGGCCCTGGAAAAAGGCGAAGAAGCCGCGGTAACTAAGAAGCCGCCGGTGCCTCTAAAGGACATTGTCAAAGAGAAATATGTCGTCTGCCTGGAATGCGGTAAAAAGATGCGTACCTTGAAGGCCCACATCCGCAAGGCTCACAAGTTGCTGCCCAAAGAATACTTCAAAAGATTCGGTCTGGACCCGAAGAAGTATCCCCTGGTGTGCAAGGAATATTCCGAACAGCGCAGCAAGATGGCCAAGGAGAGAGGGTTCGGAGCCCGCGGCTCTCACCATAAAGCGGCCAAGTAATTTTCTGGTCCCGTAGGGCGCAACAGGAAGTGCGCCCTGGCCGGGACTGACAGCCTCTTCGCCTCACACCGGAACCTCAATACCACCAAAGAACCGCCCGGGCTATTCTGCCAGGTGACACACCTGCGGACCGGCTGGTTTAGTGATTGCCCTGCCTGACCCCCATCTGCTGCCGGATCAATATCCTCATCCCCGTGGCCGGCTTGGAGCGGATTTTTCTGGAAAATCTGCGCCCGTAGTCGCTTCAGCCGTCAAGTTTCTCTGAGAAGATGCCGATATATTCCTAAGGAATTATTTTGGCCGCCAAGCGCCTGAATATTTTTAGCGAATCTGCCGAATGGATGAGAAGCCCTACTGCATCGCCTACCTTGGCCGCATCCTGCCCGTCCTCTCCGAAACCTTTGTGGTCCGGGAGATTGCCGCCCTGCGCTCCCTGGGGGCCCGGATCAAGCCTTTCAGCCTCTACCCGCCCGAAGCTCGGGTAGCCCATCCCGAGGCCCCGGAATTAGCCCGGGAGGTCACGGTGCTCTACCGTCCGGTCAACCCTCTCTTCTGGTTGGCGCATCTCTTTTTCCTGTGCCGCTACCCGCGGCGCTACTGGCACTGTCTGGTCCGCTACGCCCTCCGGGCCCCGGAGCCCTGGCGCAACCGCCGGCGCTGCCTGGCCTTCCTGGCGATGGCTCCCTATACCGCCTGGCGCTTGCGCCGCGCCGGGATCCAGCATCTCCACGCCCATTTCGCCAACGCCCCCGCCAGTCTCGCCCTGCCGGCGGCTTATCTGGCCGGGATCTCTTTCAGTTTTACGGTCCATGCCTATGACCTCTTCATCGACCAGTTGCTGCTGCCAGCCAAGCTGGAAGCCGCGGCCTTCGTGGCCAGCATCAGCCGGTTCAACCTGGGCTTTTTGCAGCAAAAATTCCCCACCGCCGCCGCCCGCGCCCAGTTGGAACTGGTGCGTAACGGCATCGATCCCGAGAGGTTTCGGCCCGCGCCCCACGCCGCCGGGACCCCACCCCTGGTGCTCGCCGTGGGGCGCCTGGTCGAGACCAAGGGGTTCCACCTCCTGATCGAGGCCTGCGCCCGGCTGCGGCAGGAAGGCAAAGATTGTCGCTGTCTGATAGTCGGCGAGGGTCCGGAGGAAGAGCGCTTGCAGAAACTGGTAGTCGAT
Organism: Desulfobaccales bacterium; assembly: GCA_044451265.1. GTDB lineage: Bacteria > Desulfobacterota > Desulfobaccia > Desulfobaccales > 0-14-0-80-60-11 > JAPLJC01. The sequence goes on along the minus strand of JBIOJX010000126.1, from coordinate 2,815 downwards.
CTCGGGCTGGCTGACCGGGTGGAGTTGCCGGGCCGACTCCAGCCCGAAGCATTGTTGCCCTTATTCCGGAGCGCCGACCTTCTGGCCATGCCGTCCTGCGTCCGCCAGCACGATCAGGACGGCATTCCCACCGTGCTCATCGAGGCCCTGGCCATGGAGATTCCGGTGGTGGCCACCCGGGTCTCCGGCATTCCGGAGCTGGTGCGCGACGGCGATACCGGCCTGTTGGTGGAGCCGGACGATCCCGCCGCCCTGGCCGCCGCCCTGGCCCGGCTGCTGGCCGACCCCGGCCTGGGCCGGCGTCTGGCCGCGGCCGGCCGGAAATTGGTGGCGGCGGAGTTTAATTCCCAGCGCAGCGCCGCCCGCCTGTTGCAATTATTTGCGAGGGCCATCAACTCCCGGCAGAAACAGGCCCTGATTAGCCGCGAGCAAGTTGAGATCAGCTCTTGCTCTCCAAACTCGAACCTCGAAACTCGGAACTAAGATGTGCGGCATCTGCGGCATTCTGAATCTGGACGGCCAACCGGTGCCAGGTGAGGTTCTGCAGGCCATGACTGCTCTGCTCCGCCACCGGGGGCCCGACGATGAGGGCTATTTTCTGGAAGGCGGGATAGGGCTGGGCTTCCGGCGCCTGGCCATCATCGACCTGAGCGGCGGCCGCCAGCCCATGGCCAATGAAGACGGCGCCCTTCAGGTCGTTTTTAACGGCGAGATCTATAACTTTCGGGACCTCCGGTCCCAGTTACAGCAACAGGGGCACATTTTCCAAACTTCCTCCGACACCGAGGTCATCGTCCACGGTTACGAGGCCTGGGGTCCGGAGGTCGTCCGGCATCTCAACGGCATGTTTGCCCTGGCCGTCTGGAACCGGCGGGGCCGGGAGTTGTTTCTGGCCCGGGACCGCCTGGGCATCAAGCCGCTCTTTTATGGGCGGGTCCGAAATAGCCTGGCCTTCGCCTCGGAGATCAAGAGCCTGCTAGTCCTGCCGGGAATCGAGCCCACCGTCAGCGACCAGGCGGTATTTGACTATTTCTCGCAGCACTTTGTCCCCGGCGACAAGACCATCTATCGCGAAATCCGGCAGCTTCGGCCCGGCGAAACCCTATTGGTAAAGGATCAAGAGCTGGCCCTCGCCAAATATTGGCGGCCTACAGTCGCTCCCAGCCCGGGGCGGCGCCTGGAGGATTGGTGCGACGAGCTGCGCCAGCGTCTCCTGGAGGCGGTGCGCCTGCAACTGGAGGCGGATGTGCCCCTGGGGGTGTTTCTCTCCGGCGGCCTCGACTCCAGCGCGGTGACTGCGGCCATGGCCAGAACGGGCGCCCGGGAGATCCGCACCTTCAACGTCGGCTTCGAGGTGCCCAAGTATGACGAAACCAACAAGGCCCGGGCGGTCAGCCAATATCTGGGGACCAACCATGAGACCTTCCGCCTGACGGCCGCGGCCACCGACCTGCTGCCCAAGCTCCTCTGGCACCTGGACGAGCCCCTGGCCGACGCCACCATCATCCCCACCTACCTGCTGGCCCAGGCGACCCGGCGCCGGGTGACGGTGGCCCTGAGCGGCGAGGGCGGCGACGAACTCTTCGCCGGCTACACTCAATACCAGGGAGTTAAGCTCAATAGCTGGCTGGGGCTGCTGCCCCGGTGGCTGCGCGGGGTTCTGGCGGATCTCACCGGCCACCTTCCCCGCTTCGGCTCGGCCCGCCTGGGTTATCTGGGGCACCGCCTGGAGCGGATTGCGGCCAGCTCCCTCTTTCCGCGGTTTGAAGGTTACACCCGGAAGGTGGCTTTCTTTACCCCGGAGATGCAACAGCGCCTGTTTTCTCCTGATTTTCGCTGGCAAACGGAAGACTTCCCTTATCTGGAGGAAGTGTGGAGCATTCCCCGGGACTACCCGGAGCTCGATCCCCTGGTCCAGGCCAATCTCTCCGACCTCAGCGTCTATCTGCCCGATGGCCTGCTGGTCAAGGTGGATCGCATGAGCATGGCCTGCTCCCTGGAAGTCCGGGTGCCGCTGCTCGACCACACCCTGGTGGAGTTTGCCCTATCCATGCCCATGGACTTGAAATTAAAACGCTTTCGCACCAAGCACGTGCTGCGGCGGGCCCTTAAGCCCTGGCTGCCGCCGGCCGTTTTGCGGCAGGCCAAACGCGGCTTCAACCCGCCCCTGGAATTTTGGCTCCAACACCACCTCATGGATTACGCCCGGGAGCATCGGTTGTTGGAGACCTTGAGAGACAGCGGCTATTTTAATCTGGCTTATGTCGAGGACCTGGCCGCGGCCCATGTCAACGGGGCCAGGGATTACAGCCGCCAACTTTGGGCCCTGTTGGTGTTCGCGGTCTGGTGGCGACGGGTTCGAGGGCAGCCGATATGGACGGAATGAACCGCCGCCTGGTGGTCATCAGTCCCTGCCGGGATGAAGCGAAATTTTTGCCGCTCACCCTCAAATCGATGGCCGCCCAGACCGAACCGCCGGCCCTGTGGCTCCTCGTGGACGACGGCAGCCGGGACGCCTCGCCGGTCCTGGCGGAGCGCTATGCCGCCGAGTATCCCTGGATCAAGCTGCTGCGCCGGGAACGCCCGGGCGGACGGCAACTGGGGCCGGGGGTGGTGGCGGCCTTCAACGCCGGCCTCCGGCACCTGGGGGACGAGCCCTTCGACGTCATCGCCAAACTGGATTGCGACCTGGAGTTCGGGCCCGACTGCTGCGCCCGCATCCTGGCCCGGTTTGACGATCCCCGGGTAGGGATGGCGGGCGGCACCACCCGATTGCAGGTGGGGGACAAGTTGGTTTCCGAGCGCTACGCCCCCT
>JBIOJX010000125.1:0-7860 GCA_044451265.1 Desulfobaccales bacterium | reverse complement strand
CTGGGCTACCCTCTTGAGCCGGGCCGCGGCGGTGGTTACCGACCGGGGCGGTATCACCGGCCATCTGGCCAACGTTGCCCGGGAGTTCGGCCTCCCGGCCCTGTTCAACACCGGCCAGGCCACTGCAACGCTCACCCCCGGGGAAATCGTCACCGTGGACGCCGACGGCCGCAGCATCTATCCGGGCCGGGTAGAAGAACTGCTCCGGCAGGCCGGCGCCAGACAGGGAGCCATGTTGCCTACCCCGGTGGGGCAGACCCTCAAAGAGGTCATGACCTGCATCACGCCGCTTAACCTCACCAACCCCGAGGCCCCGGAATTCCGCCCGGGTGGTTGCCGCACCCTGCACGACCTCACCCGCTTTGCCCACGAAGTGGCGGTCAAGGAGATGTTCGCCTTCGAGAAGCACCGGGCCCTCTCCAAATACTTCATCAAGCGCCTGGCCACCGACGTGGGCCTGGAGTGGTGGGTCCTGGACCTGGAAGACGGCTTCAAGGCGGAAGTGGCCGGCAATGTCGTGGAACTGGCCAACATTGCCTCCGCCCCCATGCTGGCCCTGTGGCAGGGGATCACCGCGGTTCCCTGGGAAGGGCCGCCGCCGGTGGACACCCGGGGCTTCATGTCCATCGTCATGGGCGCGGCCACCGACCCCAACCTGGCCGCAGCCGGGGGCACCATCTTCGGCAATCAGAATTACTTCATGATCTCCAGGGATTTTTGCAACCTCACCTCCCGTCTGGGCTTTCACTTCTCCACGGTGGAGGCCCTGGTGGGCGACCAGGCCTTTGAGAACTACATCCGCTTCTCCTTCAAGGGCGGGGCCGCGGACTACCCCCGGCGGGTGCGCCGGGCCCGGTTCGTGGCCGATCTCCTGGAACAGCACCATTTCCAGGTGGACGTCAAGGAGGACGCCCTCTTCGCCCGCCTGGAAGGGGAGCAGAAGGACTACATGCTCTCCAGGCTGCGTATCCTGGGCTACATCACCATCCACACCCGGCAGCTGGACATGATCATGCTGAACGACGCGGATGTGGCCCACTATCGCGACAAGCTCACCGCTGACCTGAAAAATATTGATAGTGGCCAGTAGCCAGTAGCCAGTATCGAAATTTTCCGCGACCCAAATTTCCTCTATCGGCAAATCGGGGCTGGAATTCGGCACCGGGCTGCATTAAAGTCTTTATGGACGATGAAGCCGCCGGATCTTGATGCAACCCCAACCCGAGGTGCCTGTTGCCGTCTGCGCCCTTCCAACCCGAGCCTGCATTCATGCGCCTGGCCCTGCGGGAGGCCCTGGACCATTTGGCCGCCATCGACGGCGGGCCCTTCGGGGCCTGCATCGTGCAGGGCGAGGCAGTCCTGGCTGTGTCTCATAACACCGTCCTCAAGGAAAACGACCCGACGTGCCACGCCGAGATCAATGCCATCCGTCTGGCCAGCCGCCGGCTGGGGACCTACGACCTCTCGGGTTGTGCCATCTACTCCACCACCGAACCCTGCCCCATGTGCTTCGCGGCCATCCACTGGGCTCGTATCGCCCACCTGGTCTATGGCACCGCCATCGCGGACGTGGCGGCCCTGGGTTTCAACGAGCTGACCATCGGCAATGAGCAACTGCGGGTCGCGGGCCGGAGCCCCGTCAGCATTTATCCGGGGTTTCTGGTGGAGGAGTGCCGGGACCTGTTGCAGCAATGGCTGGCCACCCCCGGGCATCGGATCTATTAGGAAATGCCGGCAGCCAAACTGGCGATCTCGGCTTGTTATTGGAGGGCGATTTGATAAACTGGGCCGAATACGGCCCTGAGAACATCACCGAACCAGGAAGGGGGAAGGGCAATGCGAGAGCGTGCACCTAAAATTTATGGCAGGCTGGTACTGTCGGGCTTACTAACGCTGGCTTTAATCTTCATCGCCGGGAACTTGGCCCGGGCGGAAAGGAGTCATCCCTTGGTAAAACTAGAAACGAGCCTGGGTGACATCACCCTGGAATTGAACCCGGACAAGGCGCCGGACACGGTGGCCAATTTTCTGCAATACGTCAAAGACGGCTTTTATGACGGCACCATCTTCCATCGGGTCATCCCCACCTTCATGATTCAGGGCGGCGGCTTCGACGCCAACATGAATCAGAAACCCACCCGGACCCCCATCAAGAATGAAGCTGACAACGGCCTGACCAACGACGCCTACACCGTCGCCATGGCCCGCACCGGGGACCCCGATTCGGCCACGGCCCAGTTCTTCATCAACGCGGGCGACAACAAGTTCCTCAACCACACCGCCAAGACCATGCAGGGCTGGGGCTACGCCGTCTTCGGCAAGGTGGTCAAGGGCCAGGACGTGGTGGACAAGATCAAGGCGGTGCCCACCAGCACCAAGGGCATGTTCCAGGACGTGCCGGTGACCCCGGTGGTCATCATTAAGGCCACGGTGGTGGAAAAGAAGTAACCCTATTGGTGGGGCGGTTCCTCCCCACCGCGGCCTCCCTCCATCAAAGGGGAGGGAATTAAAGGATGGCGGGCGGGGACGCCTGCCCCACCATTCTTTGGATAGGCTCGATTCAGGCAATCATGACTAGTAAGGTCCTGATCCGCGAGGCCCAGGCGGGTGAGTTGGAGGCCGTCGAGGCCCTGGTGAAAGGGGCTTACCGGGAATTCCGGGAGCTGGTGCCGGAAGAGGGCTGGGCGCGCTGGATGGCGAGCATCACCCTGGCCCTCGAGGCCGGGGAGGGCCTGCTGCTGGTAGCCGAAGTCGAGGGGGCCATCCAGGGGACGGTGCAGTTCTTTCCCGACGCCAGCCGCTCCCGCCAGGGCCAATGGCCGGCCGGCGCCGCGACTATCCGCCTCCTGGCGGTGCGGCCGGAGGCCCAGGGCCGGGGCCTAGGCACCCTACTCACCCAGGAGTGCCTGCGCCGGGCCCGGGCCCTAAATATTCCCACCATCTACCTCTACACCGGCCGCTTCATGCTGGCGGCCCAGCAGATCTATGCAAAATTGGGCTTCAAACGGGCCCCGGAATACGACCCACCCCAGCCGCCGGGACCGATTGCTTATCGAGTGGATTTGTCAATGAGGGAGTCTAGTCCCCGATAATCTTCACCAGCACCCGCTTGCGGCGGCCGCCGTCGAACTCGCCATAGAAGATCTGCTCCCAGGGGCCGAAATCGAGCCGGCCATTGGTGACGGCCGCCACCACGTCCCGGCCCATGATCTGCCGTTTCATATGGACGTCGGCGTTGTCCTCGCCCACGTTGTGCCGGTATTGGGCCACCGGCGCATGGGGCGCCAGCTTCTCCAGCCAGACGTCATAGTCGTGGTGCAGGCCCGCTTCATCGTCATTGATGAAGACCGACGCCGTGATGTGCATCGCATTGCAGAGCACGAGCCCTTCCTGGATGCCGCTTTCCCGGAGGCATTGCTCCACCTGCGGGGTGATGTTGAGGAAGGCCTGGCGGCCGGGGACGCTGAACCAGAGTTCCTGGCGGTAGCTTTTCATGGCAGGTTCCATTAAAGGAGATAAAGTGAGGGCGGACACCTAGGTCCGCCCCTACAGGTAAAAATCACTCTTCGGCGCCAGTTTGGGGTTATTTGGTCTCGGGGCACTTTTCCAGGGTGATGCCCTGTTCCTGGAGCTTTTTCATATACTTCTCCGGGTCCTTCTTGAACGCGGCGTCGCAGCCCTGGCAGCAGAAGTAGACTCGTTTTCCTTGATAATCAACATAGACCTTCTTATCGACGTTGCCGCCCAGCACCGGGCAGAGGGTTTGGGGCTTCGGCTGGTCGGCGGCCAGGGCGGGGCCGGCGGCCAGGGCCAGGACCACTACGGAAATGAGCAAGGTTCTTAAAACCTTCATGATGAAACGCTCCTTAATGAATTGAATTGGCTTTATGCATATTATGGGGCTTGCCTCCCGGCGATGTCAATGTCCGGATAGCAATCCGGGGTAGAGCACAGGCTGGAAAGCCTGTGCTACCATTACTCTTCTTGGCCTTTATCCTCCGCTTCGGTCAATTCCAGCAGCCCCGATTTTTTCAGGGCCGCGACGCCGCCCGCCAGGTTGAAGGCGTTCGTGAGGCCGGCGGTTTCCAGTTGGCGCAGGGCCTCATAGGAGCGCACCCCGGAGTTGCACACCACCAGGAGGCGCTTGTCCGGGGGGATTGCGGCGAAGCGGTGCTTCAGGGTCTCCTGGGGGATGTTTAGCCAGCGCTCGCCGAACAGGTCCACGTAGGGCGCGGCGTTTTGGGCCCCCCGGACGTCCAGGCAGATGGTGTCGTCGGCCGGCTCGGTCAGGAAACACCTCTCGAATTCAGCCACATCGATATTTTTATTCAAGCCATCCAGGGTGTTCTCGGCGGTGTTGGCTACGGCGTTGACGATGTCCAGGGCCGCGGCGAAGGGCGGGGCGTAGGCCACCTCCAGGTTGGAGAGATCTTCCAGGCTGGGCTTGAAGGGCAGCAGCGCGGCGATGCTGTTGATGCGGCCCACCAGGGCGTCGCCGTTGTGGCTGAGGCCCTGGGCCCCCAGGAGGCGCCGGGTCTTCCGGTCCACCACCAGTTGCAGGTACATGAGGTCCTGGGTGGGGAAGAAGTGGGCCCGGTCGGCCTGGATCACCAGGGCCTCCAGCGCGTCAAAGCCTTCCCGGCGGGCCGCGGTCAGGCTCAGTCCGGTGCCGGCAATGGCCAGGTCAAAGATTTTCAAGGTAAAAGAACCCACGATGCCATTAAAGGTGGCGGCGCCTCCGGCCAGGTTGGTGCCGATGACCCGGCCCTGGCGGTTAGCCAGCGACCCGGAAGGGAAATAGACGGGCCTGCCGGTGATCAGGTGGTGGTTGTCGATGCAGTCGCCGCCGGCGTAAATGAGCGGGTCGGTGGTCTGGAGGCGTCGGTTGACCAGGATGCCGCCGTGGGGGGAAACCAACAAACCGGCGTCTTGGGCCAATTGGGAATTGGGGGCCGCGCCCACCGCGGTGATCACCAGGTCGGCGGCCAGGGTTCGGCTGGCGGTGACCACCTCCAGCGGGTGCTCCCCGGCCTGAATCCGGCGGATTTCCCGGACCTGCTCCTCCAGATAGAGGGCGATCTCTTTATCCCTGAGGTGTTTTTGCACCATGCGGGCCAGGCCCGGGTCCAGAAGGCCGGGCAGGACCTGGGGGGCGAGTTCCACCAGGCTGGTTTCCACCCCCCAGAGATCGCTCAGGGCCTCGGCCATCTCGCAGCCAATGGCCCCGGCGCCGATGATCACCGCCCGGCCCACTTCGCCTTTGGTGACCATTTCCCGCACCGCCATGGCGGCCGGGAGGCTGGCGACGTGCATCACCCCCGGCAGGTCGACGCCGGGCACCGGGAGACGCCGGGGCCGGCTGCCGGTGGCCAGGACCAGATAGTCATAAGGTAGACCCTCCTCCCGACCCGATTCCAGGTTTTTGACCAGAACCTGCTGGTACTGGCGGTCAATGGCCAGGGCCCGGGTCCGGGTTCGGACCCGCACGTCCTTGGCGTCTTCGAAAAACTCCGGGGTGCGGAGCATATGAAAGCTGGTGCTCAGCAGCTCTTTGATGTCGCTCAGGTCCCCGGAGATATAATACGGGATGCCGCAGCCGCCGTAAGAGATATATTCGCCCTGGTCCAGCATGGTTACCTGGAAATCCGGACGCAGGCGCTTGAGGCGGCAGGCCACCTTGGGGCCCAGGGCCACGGCCCCGATGATGAGAACTCGTTTTGACTCCATGTTTTTCCTTAAGTCGATTTTTGATATCCAGCGGTGTTTCTGAAGGCCAAGCCGAAATCAGGCCTTGGGGTGGCGGACGGCAGGCTGGTGCTCCTCCCGGGTGCCGCTGCAGGTCAGGTTTTCACTGATCCAGAGGCGCTGCAACTTATGGGGTTCCCGGCGGTCGTCGCAGGGCTCATGGCCACAGATGGGGCACTCCGGATCGGCGCAGGGGTCGGCGTGGATGAGGATGTCGGCCTGGCCGCCGAAGTGATCACTCAGGATCTTCTCCAATTCTTTAAGTTCGGCATGGCCGGCCTCCAGGCTCAGGTCCCGGGGCAGGATGAGGTGAAAATCCATAAAGATATGCCGGCCGGAGCGGCGCGCCCGGAGTTGGTGGACGTCGATCCACATCTCCCGGCGGTGCCGGGCGATAACTTCGCAGATCTCCTTTAAAAGTTCTGGGTCTGACTTATCCAGGAGGGCCGCGGAGGATTGATGGACCAGACGGGCGCCGGTGTACAAGATATTCGCCGCCACCAGGTAGGCGACGGCGCCGTCCAGCCAGTTCCAGCCGGTGAACTTGACGGCGATTAAGCCCAGCACGACCCCGATGGTGGTGAAGACATCAGTGAGCACGTGCTTGCCGTCGGCCACCAGGACGATGGAACGGGTGCGTTTGCCCACCATCACCAGGGCCAGCCCCAGGACGAGATTGACCACCGCCGCCCCCAGCACCAGGAGGATACCGCTGGTCAGTTGGGGAATAGCCTGGGGGTGGAACAACCGGGGCCAGGCCTCATAGAAGATTCCCAGGGCGGCCAAGATAATAAGGGCCCCTTCGAAGCCGGCGGAGAAGTACTCCATCTTGCCGTGGCCGTAAGGGTGATCCGGGTCGGGGCTGCGGGCCGCGAAGATGATGCTCCACAGGGCGAAGGCCGCGGCCACCACGTTGATGATGGACTCCAGGGCGTCGGAGAGGATGGCGGCGGAGTCGGTCAGAAAGAAGGCGAAAAACTTCACCGCCATCAGTCCGGCGCCGACGGCCAGGGAGATGGAGATGGCGATGAGGTAAGGCTTGATGCTGGTGGTGGTTGGGGTGTTCATTCGTCACTAGAAGGAATCGCACGAATGTTCATGGCAATAAAGATAATTGCCTTTTTTGGAGTATCAAGCTAATTATCCAAAGTAGGCCATAGTGGAAAAATTTATAAATAGGATAACAAGTTAAATTATCAAGGTTTATTCATACTGCTCCCGCAGGTGAATGAAAAAGGTCTCCCGCAGGAACTTGCTCATCAGGATAATCCCGCCCCCCTCCTGGGACTCGAAAGGCTTCAGGTCAAACTCTTCCTCCGGAAACCAGTCGGTGCTGAACACCAGGCCGGCTTCGGTCCGACGGATGGTGATCAGGGCGTCGTCGGCCGCCTCCTGGGGCCAGGCCAGATAGACGCTGAAGCTCAAGGAATCCGGGGTACGCGTGAGGCTGACCTTTTTGCTGTCCCAGATTTCGTATTTCGCTTCGGAAAAGCCGGACATCCAGTAAAGGGTAATATAAGAAAACTCATCAAACATACTCTTCAATTTGGATTGCATTTAATAGATTTTTTCGAGAATGATTTGTTGATATTAAAAACAAATTGACATTTTAAGGTATTTCTTCGGTACAAAATGGCACGTTATAGATATCTTTTAATTTATAATCTCTTATTTTTATTATATCTTTTATATGAATGATTTTTGCGAGAATGATTTCTATCAAATATTTTGTCAAATTACAATATATTCTAATTGTATCGTCGGAATATTCTTTTAAGCATTTCTTACATCTACCTAAGCAAATTGAAGATATATTGCAGTTAATACAATCATCAAAAATTATTTTACAATCTTCATATTTCAATATCGGCTTCTTGCCGGTAATATCTCCGATGATTCCATTTTCATCTCCGATGTATTCGTCACACCAATAAATTTTCCCATCGATATCTATTACCTGCAGCGAACTCCCAGCACGACATCTAAAAGATAGCCCATCATTTTGATGATTAAATAAAATTGAAGAAATTATTGCCTGAAAAGGAACAACGTTCAGAATCTTTCCATGTTCGAAATAAGATAGCCAATAATCAAAAAGTCTACTAAGATTATATT
>JBIOJX010000124.1:0-7890 GCA_044451265.1 Desulfobaccales bacterium | reverse complement strand
GCCCCTGGCCCCCTCCCTCAAAATAACTTTCTTAATGAGTTAATAATGCCCAATGATCCTCTAATCATCGCCGGCCGCGCCTTCCGCTCCCGCCTCATGGTGGGCACCGGGAAGTTCCCTTCCGCCGCGGCCCTGAAGGCTGCCCTGGACGCCTCCGGTGCCGAAATCGTCACCGTGGCCCTGCGCCGGGTGGACCTGGGCCAACCGGCTGGCGACAGCATCCTCTCGGTGCTGGACCCCCTAAAGTACCTGATCCTGCCCAACACCTCCGGGGCCCGCAGTGCCGAGGAGGCCGTGCGCCTGGCCAAAATGGCCCGGGCCATGGGACTGCCGCCCTGGGTGAAGCTGGAGCTCACCCCCGAGCCCAAGTACCTGCTGCCGGACCCGGTGGAGACCCTGAAGGCTGCGGAACTGCTGATTAAAGCAGGCTTCGTGGTTTTGCCTTATATCCAGGCCGATCCCGTGCTGGCCAAGCGCCTGGAGGAGCTGGGCACGGCCACGGTCATGCCCCTGGGCGCGCCCATCGGCAGCAACCGGGGGGTCCGGACCCGGGACCTGATCCGCATCATCATCGAGCAGGCCACCGTGCCGGTGGTAGTGGACGCCGGCCTGGGCGCCCCTTCCCATGCCGCCGAGGCCATGGAGCTGGGCGCCGACGCGGTGCTGGTCAACACCGCCCTGGCCGACGCCCGGGACCACGCCGCCATGGCCCGGGCCTTCGCCCTGGGCGTGGAGGCCGGCCGCCTGGCCTACCTCTCCGGCCTGGGCCCGGAGCGGCAGGCTGCTCTGGCTTCATCCCCCTTAACGGGGTTTTTGGAATAGGGTTGTTTTATACGTAAAGTATAAATATTTGCGCATATCCACCTAACGATGGATAAAGGAATAATCCTTGCCATCCAGAGAAGGACGAAAAAAATCCCTCCCCCTGCGAGGGGGGAGGGTTAGGGTGGGGGTGGTATCGTCTTTGGAGGGTCACGGGACAGGTTGCCACCCTCTCCCCACCCTCCTCTCCTCTCAGGGAGGGGGGGGTATGTAGGGTTGGCACTGTCTAACTTTTCCCTAATCAGGTGGCTGCTTGGGTACAAGAAAACTTCAAATCCCCCTAAATCCCCCTTTAATAAAGGGGGACTTTAAAATCCCCCCTTTGAAAAAGGGGGGTAGGGGGGATTTGTTTTCGTTCCCAAGCGGGAGCTTGAAAACCAGAGTTAAACAAGGGGGTTAATATGCCGCTGCTCAACTTCCTGCCGGATAACCAAAAAATTCAAGCCCATGCCGGTGAGACGATTCTCCAGGCCGGGCTGCGAGCCGGTATCCCGCATGCTTCTTTTTGTGGCGGCGGCGCCCGCTGCTCCACCTGCCGCGTCGTTATTCTGGAGGGTTTGGAAAATTGTGCCCCGCGCCCTCCCGAAGAGCAGGCCATCGCCGAGATGTTGCGGTTCGAGCCGCAGGTGCGGCTGGCTTGCCAGACCGTGGTCACGGGGAACGTCAAACTGCGGCGCCTGGTGACCGATGTTCTGGAAGATGTGGATGTGGACAGCCTTTACGTGGAAGGGGTTGAGCCCTGCTCCATCGGGGTCGAAAAGCATATCCTGGTCCTTTTTGCGGATATCCGGGGATTCACCCCGTTTGCCGAGAAACTGCTGCATTACGATGTCATTCACGTCCTGAACCTCTACTTCCAGCAAGCGGGTAAGGTGATTGAACGTTATGGCGGGACTATTAATAACTACATGGGTGACGGTTTCATGGCGCTCTTTGAGGCCGATGATGCGTCCGAAGGGGCCTTGCGGGCGGTCCGGGCGGGCTTGGGGCTGCTGGACGCCGTCCGGAACCTCAAGCCTTATCTGGAGGATTTATATCATCAGAGTTTTCAGATTCGCGTCGGTCTGCATTACGGACAGGTGGTGGCGGGCAAGGTCGGCTCCCCGGGCCATAAAAAGTTGACGGTCATCGGGGATACGGTGAATCTCGCCAGCCGCGTCGAGACCGCCAACAAGGAAGCCGGCACCCAGTTTCTCATCTCCGAAGACACCTACGCCCTGGTCAAAGACCAGGTCCGCTTAGGCCAACAAGTCCGCCTGACCCTCCCCGGCAAAAGCGGCAAATACAACCTTTATGAAATTGTGGGGTTGGTTGAGGGGAATGCCTGAATAGAAGCCACGAGGGCGGCCTGGGCCCGGAGCGCCAGACTGCCGCCGCCTCCTCGCCCTTAATCGGGTCTTTGGAGTAGTCAAAAATAAAAAGGATATAGTGAGGGCAAGATGGAGTACGAACTGACTTGGCAGAATATGGGTTCTCCAATGACACGTTCTTTTATCTGTCATTTTTGTGGTCATAAAGTAGCATCAGAGAAAGGCTGGGTTGCAAAAACAAGAATTTCGAACGTCTTCGCCTATATTTTCGTGTGCCCCAGTTGCAAACGGCCTACATTTTTTGACGACGACGGGAAGCAAATACCTGCACCTCGTATCGGAAATGCCGTAAAAGGCATTACTGATAAAGGAGTCGAGGCTCTGTATAACGAGGCTCGCGACTGTACAATGGTTGGCGCAAATACCGCAGCCGTACTTCTCGCCAGAAAATTACTTATGAACGTCGCTGTCCAGCATGGCGCGCAGCCTGGAAAAACTTTTGTTGAGTACATTGACTACCTTGCTGACAATGGTTTTGTTCCTCCAAACGGTCGAGCATGGGTGGACCAAATACGAAAGAAAGGCAACGAGGCAACCCACGAGATTCCACAGACCACTCAGCAAGAGGCTATGCAAATTCTGACGTTTGTAGAAATGTTACTGAAATTTGTTTATGAATTTCCATCAATGGTTATTCCACAGTCAACACCATAAATTGCGCCGTGGCGCATAGTGCAACTACTCGTAACGGGCGTTAATTCTGGTTCCTATCCAAGCCTGGTAACCGGAAAAAGGACTTGAGGTTTATCACCAATGCCCCTGAACCAGAAAACAAAGCGCGAAATACTTGAAAGAGACAACTATAAGTGCCAAATCTGTGGACGGGAAATCAACTCCGAAACGGCTCAGATAGACCATATTATCCCATTAAGCAAGGGTGGAACAGACGAACCAGCTAACATGCAAACTGTTTGTCCGAAGTGCAACATGATCAAGGCTGATAAGATTATCGACATTGTATCGACTCCTTTATCTAAACAATTAGCAAAAGCATGGATCTTTTTCTTTAGAAAGGCGCCTATACTCACAGCGGTGATATCTATATTTATAACGATACTCGGACTAGTTTATAGCTTTTACTTTGGTCATCTCGAGACAATAAAGCAGGAAAAAGAACGCAAAGAAAACCTTAGTTATTATGACCAAATTAATCAACTTGATAGTGTTGAACGCAACATTAAACAGCTTCTCGGATTTGTTAAACAGCAACGCATTCAATTGAGAGTTACCGAGGACGCTCTGTTATCGCTACAATCTGAAAGAGATCGCCTAAAGCCATTGGTAGAATCAGATAGGAAAGTAGTAGAGGCTATTTTTATAGCTCAGGAGCAAAGAGCCCAAAATAGTATTAACAAAGAAAGATTGATAGGATTTGGACTTGGTTTTCTGGCCTCTGTGGTTGCATCTGCTATAATGTTGGTTATCAACTACTTCATAAGAAAAAGAAGAAGCGAATAATATTTCACTCGTTTCCTTGTTGCACTTGGGAACAAAAAATGATTTGCCAAGCTCAGTTTGGCGGCAAAGGCGTTCCCAAGCCAAGCTTGGGAACGAGAAAAGAAAAATCCATGAAGAAGGCTAAATTTAACGACTTACGTCCGGAATATCTTCGAGAGAACCTCGGTCCTGGAGTGCGCGGCAAGTATTTAAAAAATTCCCCCTTCGCCAAAATCCTGGACTCCTGGCCCGAGCCGCGCCTGCGGGAGGCGATTGACCGAGCCGGGGCGGCGGACGTCCAGCGGGCCTTGGGCCGGGAGCAGTTGTTTCCGGAGGACCTGGCGGCTTTGCTGTCGCCTGCCGCGCTGCCGTTCCTGGAGGACATGGCCCAGGCGGCGCACCGGCTCACCCGACAGCACTTCGGGCGGACCATCGGGCTCTACGCCCCCATCTATCTCTCCAATATCTGCCACTCCGACTGCCTCTACTGCGGCTACGCCCTGCACTCCGGCAGCCGGGGGGAGCGGCGCACCCTGACGCCGGCGGAAATCCGCGCCGAATGCGCCGTCCTGGCCGGCCACGGCTTCCAGAACATCCTGCTGCTCACCGGCGAGGCCCCCCAAGTGGCGCCGGTTTCGTACCTGGCCCAGGCCGTGGCCATCGCCCGGGAGTACTTCGCCTCCGTATCCGTGGAGATTTATGCCCTGGAGGAAGCGGGCTACCGCGCCCTGGTGGACCGGGGCCTGGAGGGGGTCACCCTCTACATGGAGACCTACCATCGGGAGACTTACGCCGCGGTGCACCGCCGGGGCCGCAAGCGCGATTATGCCTACCGCCTGGAGGCCATGGCCCGGGCCGGCCGGGCCGGGGTGCGCCGGCTCAGTATCGGGGCGCTGCTGGGCCTCTACCACTGGTGGGCCGACGGCTTCTGGATGGGCCTGCACGCCCGCCAGCTCCAGAAGGAGTGCTGGCAGAGCGCGGTCGCCATCTCCTTCCCACGGCTGCGCCACGCCCCGGAGCGCTTCCAGGTGCAGCACCTGCCCACCGACCGCGAGCTGGTGCAGTTGATGCTGGCCCTGCGGCTGTTTCTGCCGGAGGTGGGCTTCAACCTCTCCACCCGGGAAAGCGCCGGCCTCAGAGACCGCCTGCTCCCCCTGGGGGTGACCATGATGAGCGCCGGCTCTTCCACCCGGCCCGGCGGGTACGCCCGCCTGGACAACGACGCCGCCCTGGAGCAGTTTGAGATTGAAGACCGCCGCAGCCCGGAGGAGGTAGTGGCCGCTATCCGCCGGGCCGGCTACGACCCGGTGTGGAAGGATTTTGACTCAGCCTTTGTGGAATGAAATGATTAACCACAGAGGCACAGAGGACACAGAGAGTCACAGAGGAATTGAGATAATTTCTTCTCTGTGTACCTCTGTGCTCTCTGTGTCTCTGTGGTGAGATTTAAGGAGATATTCCGCTGAAAGTGAAAATCAACGGCCAGGACCGGGAGGTGGCGGCGGCCACGGTGTGGGGCCTGCTGGCGGAACTGGGCCTGCACCCCCAGGGCACCGTGGTGGAGCGCAACCGGGAGATCGTCGACCGGGAGGCCTTCCGGGACACGCCTTTGGCCGCAGGCGACGTCCTGGAACTGGTGCGCCTGGTGGGGGGCGGCTGATGGACCTGACCCAACGGCTGGCGGCGTTTGAGCGAGCCGACCTCTATGTGGTCATCACCGCGTCCTTTAGCGCCGGCCGCACCGCTTTGGAGGTGTTGGAGCGGGTTCTGGAAGCTGGAGTGGGAATTGTGCAACTCCGGGAAAAAGACCTGGGAGGCCGCGAGCTATATGAACTGGCGCTGGAATGCCGCCGGCGGACTGAGGTGGCCGGGGCTTTGTTGATTATCGACGACCGGGTGGATATCGCCCTGGCCGCCGCGGCTGACGGCGTCCACCTGGGCCAGGCCGACCTGCCCGTGGCCGCGGCCCGGCGCCTTGCGCCCGACCTGATCATCGGGGCGTCCAGCCATTCGCTGGAAGAGGCCCTGGCGGCCCAGGAGGCCGGGGCGAGTTACGTCAATATCGGCCCCATCTTCCCCACCGCCACCAAGCCTCAGGCCGTTGCCCTGGGGGTGGAGGCCATTTCCCGCATTGCCCCGCACCTCAGGATTCCCTGGAGCACCATGGGCGGCATCAATCAGGGCAACATCGCCCAGGTGGTGGCCCGGGGAGCCCGTCACCCGGCGGTGATGAGTGCAGTCACCGCGGCCCCGGACGTCAGCGCCGCGGCCCGGGCCTTGCGGGAGGCGATTAATTCCTAGAACCTATTTCAAAACCTCTCTTAGGCTGCAAATATGTATTCACTCATAAATAGTTTGAGAAACGAAAGTTTTAAGTCCCCCTTTTCTAAAGGGGGATTTAGGGGAATTTTGGCTTCCATGGTAAAGCCGGCGGCTCCATAAATATTGCACTGGCGCCGTCCGGTATGAGATAAATTAGGCTGTCTCGCTATTCTAAATTCGTCGAGGTGCAGCATGTCCCAAATCGCTTTCATTTTTCCCGGCCAGGGTTCCCAGTACGTGGGCATGGGCCAGGGTTTTTACCAGTCGGACCCTAAAGCTCGGGATTTGTTCCATCTGGCCGAAGAGACCACCGGCCTGTCTCTAAGGCGCCTGATTTTTCACGGCCCCATGGAGGAACTCACCGAGACGGTGAATCTGCAGCCGGCCGTCACCGTGGTCAACCTGTGTATTTATCAGGCTTTGCAGCGGGCCGGAATCACCCCCTGGGCGGTGTGCGGCCACAGCCTGGGGGAATACAGCGCCCTGTGCGCCGCCGGGGTGCTGAGCGCCGCCGACACCCTGACGGCGGTGCGGGAGCGGGGCCGCCTGATGCAGCGGGAAGCCCAGAAAAATCCCGGCGCCATGGCGGCGGTCATCGGCCTGACGTCGGAGAAACTTATGGGCCTGGTCCACCCCCTGACCAAGGAAGGCCCCATCGGCTTGGCCAACTTCAATACCCGGGAACAGACGGTGGTTTCCGGGACCCCGGAATTGGTGGCCAAGGCCGGCAACCTGGCCAAGGCCGAGGGTGCCCGGGTGGTGCCCCTGAAGGTCTCAGGGGCCTGGCATTCGCCGTTGATGGCCGGGGCCACGGCGGATTTCACCGCCTGCCTGGAGAAGCTGACTTTTAAAGCCCCCCAACTGCCCATTTACCTCAACGCCACCGCGGCGCCGGAAACCAATGCGGAGCACCTGCGCCAGCTCATGTCCGGGCAGCTCACCTCGCCGGTGCGTTGGGCCGAACTGATCCTGAACCTCAAGGCCGCCGGGGTGGACACCTGGGTGGAAGTGGGGCCCAAAAACGTCCTCACCGGCCTGGTGCGCAAGATCCTGCCGGAAGAGCCCAAGGAACGGTTCTTTAGCGTGGAGAACTCTGAGGGTCTGGAGAAGTTGGCGGCCGCAGTGCGGGGATAATCGGTTTTATAACCGTTGCCAAAAGTTTTTTCTTATCCCCCCCTCACCCTAACCCTCTCCCCCCGCTGGGGGGAGAGGGGATAAAAGGAAGGAAATTTGGCAAACTCCAGGGAAGGCCGGTTCGAGAACTGGCCTTAAGGAAAAGGCTCTGGTTTCAGGCAGCGGCCGGCCAGCGGTAGGCCAGCACGTCGCTTGGATCTTTATGTTCCGTATTGACCGCGTTGCTCTGATTACCCCCGAGTAAAAGGAAATGATCCCCGGCGGACCCGGCGTAAAAGCCGACGTGGTGGTTAAAGACCGTGATGCAGCCGAGTCGGGGCTGGTCAAGCTTTTGGCCCCAGGTGAGCCAGGAAGAGGCGGCGGCGCTGTTTGTGCCTTTCAGACCGGCCTTGGTGACGCACCAGTTGACGAAGGCCGAGCACCAGGGGACTTCGTCGGTAAGCCCGCCATCATAGGTGGTGGACTCCAGGTATTCGAGGATGCGGGGATTGTCCTGGCCCGGCGCCGAATTTTCGTGAACCCCGACCTCCTGGCGAGCGATCAGCAACCAGGCCGGCGCTGCGTCGCCGGCCGGCGCTGGCCCCGGTGCCGCAGAGGGCGGCGTCGGTCCTGCAGCCGCCGCTGGTCCCGCAGTGGCCGGCGCCGGCACCAGCAGCTGCATGCCGGCCTGCAGCAAGTTGGGATTAAGCTCCAGCAGGCGGGCCAGGGAGAGACCGTGGTCTTGGGCAATCTGCGGCAAGGTATCGCCGGCCTTGACAGTATAGACCGTGGTCTGGGGTGAAGGTTCGGGGGGCGTCTCCTCGGG
>JBIOJX010000123.1:0-7999 GCA_044451265.1 Desulfobaccales bacterium | reverse complement strand
GCACGGGGCCGGGCCGCCCGCCACCCAAAGGATCGCCATCCAGCGGACGGTCAATTTCGAGCACGAGAAAGAACTGGTGAAAAGGACCTTAAATCTCAAGGAAAAAGAGAAGCAGGAGGGCGAGGGCTAATCCCGGTTGCGCTTTTAAAGTTAATAAGAATGCAAATCCCCCTAAATCCCCCTTTTCCAAAGGGGGACTTAAAAACCCCCCTTTGAAATAGGGGGGCAGGGGGGATTTTCATTCTCGGGGGGCACTCGTGGTTCATGAACGTGTAGCCTGCGCCAGGAACTGCCGGAGCCGTGTCCCGGCCTAGGTTTCAGGGCACCGCCAAGCCGTGCCCCTACAGCTCGATGCCGTATTTTTCCAGGCGGTAAATCAGGGTGGGTCTGGAGATGCCCAGGAACCTGGCGGCCCGGGTCCGGTTGCCGTTGCTCAACTCCAGGGCCTGAATGATCAGGCCCTTGACCAATGCCTCCAGGTTCAGACCCGTGGCGGGCAGCTTCATATCCGCGGCAGCCGCGGCCTGGGGGCCGTTCTCCGGCGGAGTCAGGCCCAAAAAGGTGAGATGGGCCGGTTGGATTTCCTCGCCCTCTTCCATCAGGATCACCCGCTCAATGGCATTCCGCAGTTCCCGGACGTTGCCCCGCCAGGGGTAATCCAGCAACAGTTGCCGGGCTAATGGTGCGATGGCGCGAAAATTTTTGCCGAATTTTTCATTGAAGCTGTTCATGAAGAACAGGGACAGCGGCAGGATGTCAACCTGGCGCTCCTTGAGGGGCGGGATGGTGATCTTGGCCACGTTTAAGCGGTAGTAAAGATCCTCACGAAAGCGCCCGGCCCGGCATTCCTCCTCCAGGCTCTTGTTGGTGGCGGCGATGATGCGGATGTCCACTTTTCTTTTTTGGGTGCCGCCCACCGGAAAGAATTCCTTTTCCTCGAGGAAGCGCAGCAGCTTCACCTGGGAAGCAGGCAAAAGTTCGCTGATTTCGTCCAGGAGCAGGGTCCCGCCATCGGCCATTTCCAGCTTGCCCTTCTTGCCTTCCTGGAGACCGCCGGTGAAGGTTCCCCGTTCGTAGCCGAACATTTCGCTTTCCACCAAGTCCTTGCTGATGGCCCCGCAATTGATGATCACAAACGGCTTATTGAACCGGTCGCTGCGGCTTTGGATGGTCCGGGCGATCACTTCTTTGCCGACCCCGGTCTCCCCTTCGATGAGCACCGTGGTGTCGTAGCTTTTGGCCACCTTGTTGGCAAACTCGATGGCGCGCTTGATGGCCGGGCTTTCGCCGATGATATTGCCGACATTGAATTCCTTGAGGTAATTCTTGCGCAGTTCCTCCACTTCCTTTTTGAGCTTCAGATTATCCAGGGCCTTTTCGACGATGATCTCCAGTTCCTCAATTTCCAACGGTTTCACCAGGTAATCATAGGCCCCCATTTTCATGGAGGTGATCACGGTTTTGACATCTTCATAGGCCGTCATCATGATCACCATGAGTTCCCGCTCCAGGGCCTTGATCTGTTGCAGGGTCTCGATGCCGTCCTGACCGGGAAGGCGGACATCCAGGAGCACCAGGTCCACCGAATGCTTCCGGAGCAGATCCGGGGCGTCCTCTCCTCTCCCCACCACGAGGGTGTCGTATTTTTCGGAAAGGACATTCTTGAGCGAATTCTGTAGCAGCTTGTCGTCGTCGACTATCAGGATCTTATAGCGGTACATCTAGTCCCCCGACCGGATGGATAGGAAAGCTCAAAATAAAGGTGGTTCCCCGGTTCTCCTCGCTGACCACGTCAATGGCGGCGTGGTGTTGTTCCAGGATCTTATGCACAATGGACAGGCCCAGCCCGGTTCCCTCCGGCTTGGTGGTGAAAAAGGGATCGAAGATTTTGGAGAGGTTGAACGGCGGAATGCCACCGCCGGTGTCCGTGATATGCAAGGCCAGTTGCCGCCTTTTCTTGTGATCTTTGCCGAGGGTGCTCTTGATCTTGATGCTCCCTCCGTCGGACATGGCCTGCAGTCCATTGAGCAAAAGATTGACCAGGACCTGCTGAATCTGGTGTTCGTCAAAGACGATTTCGGGAAGGTCCTCCGGCAGGTCCAATTTGACCTCAACTCTCTTCTTTCTGAGTTGGGAATCCAGCAGAGCAATGGAATTCCGCAAAACCCGGGCAATGGAGTCCCGCTTGAGCGCCGGGGTGGAGGGCTTGGCAAAATTGAGCATCCCCTTGACCAGGCTCTTGATCCGATCGATGCCCTCCAAGGTGTCGGAAACCATGTTTTTGGCGACGATTCCCAGGGGCAATTTCTTTGAAAGCATCTGGACATTTAAGCTGATGCTGGCCAGGGGATTCCTGATTTCGTGGGCGATGCCGGCCGAGAGCTGGCCGATGGAGGTCAGCCGGTCCATCCGCCGGATCAACTCCTCAGTTCTCTTGCCTTCGGTCAGGTCCCGGACGATGAAGACCACGCCGATCCGGTTGTCTTGATGGTCCCGCAGCCAGGAAGAGGTGATGCCCAAGGTCAGCTGGCTGCCGTCTTTGCGGCTTTTGCGGATCTCCTTGTAATCGATCAGGTCGCCCTGATCGATGGCCAGATCCACCAGTTGGACTATTTCGTAGCCAAACACGTCAGCCGCCTTTTGGCCGAGGGCATGCTTTCTTTTCAGGCGGAATAATTCCTCCGTCCGGCGATTGATGGAGGTGATCTCCTTTTTCATGTTGACGGCAATGACGCTGTTCGGGGAACTCTCCAGGATATTCTCCCGGAAGTTGCGCTCGGTCATGACCTGGCCATAGAGCCGGGCGTTTTTGATCAGGCTGGCGGTGTGCCCGGCATAGATCACCAACAATTTCAAGTCGTCTTCGGAAAAGGCCGCCTGGTTGACGCTATCCACGTTCAGGACGCCCAAGACCTTGTTTTCACTGATCAGCGGCGCGGCCAACTCCGACTTGACCTCTTTGATGGCCTCCACGTAGCGCGGTTCCCGGCTCACGTCCCGCACCAACAGGGGGACCCCGTTGGACGCCACCCAGCCGGCGATGCCCTGGCCCACTTTCATCCTGAACCTGGCGGTATCCAGACCCTCATAGCCGATTTGGGAAGCGACGCGCAGGTGCTGGTGGTCGTCAGCCACCAGGAGCAGGGCGCAACTGGAGGCCTTGGTGATCTTCATGGCGCTGGCGGTGATGACCCCGAGAAGTTTGTTGAGATTGATGGTGGAACTGGTCTTCCGGCTGATTTCCTGGAGGGCCAGCAATTGCTGGATCTTTCTCTGATTCTGTTCCTGCAGCCGGGCATTTTCGATAATAATGCTGGCCTGGTTGGCAAAAGTGGAGAAGGAATCGATGTCCTTTTTGGTCAGGGTCAAGGGCTCTTCTCGGCGATCCGCCACGATCAGCCCGATGGTGTCTTGCTTGATCTTCATGGGCACGATGATGGTGGCCAGTCGCTTCATGTACCGGCCGACCTTGAGGTCCAGGGAGGTGGCTCGGGGATCGTGCACCATATCCCGGGAATAGATGGTTTTGCCGTAGCGCGCCACCTTGGTGTCCATGCAGTCATGGTCCGCCAGGCGATAAGGCTTGGTCAGAGCCCGCTCCGTTTCCTCGGGACTGAAGCCGATCAGGTACTTGCATTCCAACAGGCCCTTGTCCTTGTCGGTGAGAAAGATGCCGACCCTGGTGAAGCTGAAAACCTGGGCGGTCTCTTTGACGATGCAAGTCAGGATTTTATCCAGGGAGATGGGACGGGTCAGCAGGCTGCTGATCTTATGAATCGAAGACAGGAGCCTTTCTTTAGTCTTTAACTCACTCGGACAATTCAGTTTTCTTGACATAGTCTCACCTTGCCACCGCCGTTTAAGGCAAAAACTTAATGAAATTATTATAAAATAAATCCTCTATAACCTCAACCGCCTGCCCGGAGGCGCCTGGCCGGGGGTGGCCGCCGCCGCGGGCACTGTCTCATATGCTACAGAGGTGAAGCTAATCCTCCTACTCACCTAACTTACCGTAATTTTTGCCTTAATCATTTATCTTGCCGGCTGCCCGGACCGCGCCGCAAAAAGTGCAGCATTTGCTAGACCCGGCCTTTGATCCGATTCGGGGCTCGGCAGGTTTTTATGGTTGTATTTCAACCTGTTATCCCAAGCAAACCACTGGTACAGCCCTTGCAGTAATGGTTGAGGTCTAGCCGGGTGGGCTGATTGGCACGACCTAGACAAAAGATACAACAAATACCAAAAAAACCAAAAAAACGCCCTGGGGGCTGAGGGGCATCGCCGGGCAGTTGAGAGGAAAAAATTATGAGAGAAGTAGCGGTGTTGGGTGTGGGCATGACCAAGTTTGGGCCGTCCAGCCTAAGTTTGCAGGAACTCTTCGCCGAAGCGGCCCTGGAGGCCATCCAGGAATCAAATCTGACCGCCAAGGACATTCAGGCGCTGGTCATCGGCAATGTCCTGGGCGATTTCGCCGAAGGCCAGATGAACCTGGCGCCGCTCTTGGCGGATGAGATCGGCTTGGGGGCCCAGGTGCCGGCCACCCGGGTGGAAGGCGGCTGCGCCTCGGCTTCCGTGGCCTTTCGGGAAGCCTTCATGTGGGTGGCCTCCGGGTTCTATGACATTGTGATTGCCGGCGGGGTGGAGAAATTCACCCATATGGGCACCTCGCAGGTGGCCGGCGCCCTGGCTATGATCGAGGACAGCCACTATGAGGAATTCACCGGCCTGACCTTCCCGGGGGTCTTTGCCATGTTGGCCCACCAGTATGCCGATAAATACGGCCTGCCCCTGGCGCTTCTCAAGGAACGCATGGCCCGGGTGGCGGTCAAGAACCATCACCACGGCACCATGAATCCCCTGGCCCAATTTCAAAAAGAGATCTCGGTGGAGAAGGTGCTCAACAGCCCCATGGTTTGCGACCCGCTCCAGGTCCTGGACTGCTGTCCCATTTCCGACGGCGCCGCCGCCGTGGTCCTGGCCAGCCGGGAGATTGCCGAGAAGATGGTGGCCAAGCCCATTAAAGTCCTGGGGGTGGGGCAAGGCAACGGCCGGCCCTATTCCCGCCAGAAGGATTTCACGGTCATGCGGGCCCGCCTGGCCTCTTCGTCGCAGGCTTACAAGATGGCGGGCATCGAGCCCAGGCATGTGGACGTGGTGGAGTTGCACGATTGCTTTACCATTGCCGAAATCGTCGCCAGCGAATGCCTGGGATTTTTCGAATTCGGCAAAGGCAGCCTGGCCGCGGAACTGGGCGAAACCAGCCTGGGAGGCAGGATTCCCATCAACCCTTCGGGCGGCCTCAAGTCCAAGGGGCATCCGGTGGGGGCCACAGGCTGCGCCCAGGTTTATGAGATTACCAAACAGCTCCGGGAGGAGTGCGGCCCGCGGCAGGTGGACGGGGCCAGGATCGGCATGACCGATACCCTGGGGGGCACCGGCACCGTAGTGGTGAATATCCTTCTCGGCCGTTAAGCATAGGGAGATTTCATGTATAAGCTGACCCACGTCCAGTACTTCGAAGCCTTGAAGGAGAATGTTCTCAAGGGCTTAAAGTGTCTCGACTGCGGCACCATCACCGTGCCTCCCAAGGCCGTCTGCGACGACTGCGGCTCCACCAACCAGGAGATCACCCAACTCTCCGGGGACGGCACCATCAAGACCTTCACGGTGATCCGGGTGGCTCCCGAGGGCTTCAAGGCCCCCTACGTCGTGGTCCTGGCCCAGCTCCGGGAGGGACCCTGGCTGACGGGGCTCTTGAACAGCCTCGATCCCGAGAGCGTGACCATGGACATCATCGGCAAAAAGGTGAAATTGGGACACCGGGTGGTGCAGCATATGAAGCATACGGCCGGAGAGGGCGTGGTGCCGCTCTTTTCGCTGGTTGATTGAACTTCAATGACCTCTTTGATTTTAGAAGGTGACCCATGGACATTTTTGAGGCAATCAGGGGCAGAAGGAGTTGCAGGAAATTCTTGCCTGAACCAATTAGAGAGAATGACCTCGACTTGATCCTGGAGGCCGCCACCTGGGCGCCATCAGCCGCCAACAATCAACCCTGGGAATTCATCGTAGTGGCTTCTGCCGATATCAAGCAAAAAATTCTTCAAGAAGCCCAGGGACGAAAGCAGGAGCTTTTTGAAAAGAGCGGGTGGAAGTGGTTGGATCGCTATCAGGTCGGTTTCCTCCTGGAGGCTCCCATAATCTTGGCAGTAGTGGGGAACCCCAAGAAGGCAGGTGCGGACCTGTTCATGGAAGGCCGAGGGGAGAGTTATGCCCATGGGTGCGTGGCCGCGATTCAAAATATTCTCCTCTCCGCCCATGCTCTCGGGCTGGGCAGTCTATGGTTCACCCTGTTTGACAAAAAGGCTTTAAGGGAGATTCTGGGGATCGAGGCGGACAAGGACCCCATTGCTTTAATATTGCTTGGCAAGGCTGCCGCCGCTCCGCTGCAAACACCAAGAGTGGCCTTCAAGGATAAAGTGCGCTACCTAAAGTAAAAAGCAACGGCTGATTTACCGGATAAGCTTTTCCTACGGCCGGACAAACCAGCCAAGATAACGGAGACCAAGACCAGATGCAGATAAAAACCGTTGGCGTGGTGGGCGCCGGTCAGATGGGCAACGGCATCGCCCAGGTGGCGGCCATGAGCGGTCTGCCGGTGATCATGAGCGATATCCAAGAGGAATTTGTGCAACGGGGTCTGAAGACCATCACCAAGATCCTGACCAAAAGCGTCGACAAGGGCAAGCTGAGCCCGGAGGAAAAGGACGCGGTCCTCGGCCGCATCAAGACCACCGTTAATCTTCAGGATATGGCCGGGGCGGATGTGGTCATCGAGGCGGCCACGGAAAACGAGGCGCTGAAGTTTCAGATCTTCCGTGAGCTGGATGCCATATGCGCGCCTGCCGCGATCCTGGCCAGCAATACCTCCTCCATCCCCATCGGCCGCATTGCCGCACAAACCAAGCGGCCCGGCAAGGTCATCGGCATGCACTTCATGAACCCGGTGCCGGTCATGCAACTGGTGGAGGTGATCCGGGCCCTGACCACAACGGACGAGACCTTTGAGGTGACCCGGGAGCTTTGCGTCAAATTCGGCAAGACCCCGGCGGAAGCCAACGATTATCCCGGTTTCCTCATCAATCGCATCCTCATGCCCATGATTAATGAAGCGGCCTATTGCCTCTATCAGGGCGTGGGTACCCGGGAGAACATCGACACGGTGATGCGCCTCGGCGCCAACCATCCCATGGGTCCGCTGGCCCTGGCCGACCTCATCGGCCTGGATACCTGCCTGGCCATCATGGAGACCCTGTTTAGCGGTTTCTGCGATTCCAAGTACCGCCCCTGTCCGCTGCTGCGCAAATACGTGGAAGCCGGCTGGTTGGGGCGGAAGGTGGGACGCGGCTTCTACGAGTATGCATAAAAGAAATATTTCACAAGAGAACTTTAAATTGACATAATTGTTTAAACTCGGGTAGGATACGGCCACCAACCTCAACCGGAATGCTGACTGTAAAGTTGCATCTCCTTGGACCTTTTCGGGTTTTGTCGACCTCAAAAATATGAAAGAATTTGGCTGGCCATCACCGAGCTTGTTATCCGGAAGATTTCCATTTTTCCTCAATCTCCTGGGCGGGTTAAATGACGGTTTTCCCTTAACTTTCGTCGGACCGTAAGGCGTGCACCTCGGAGAGCCTGTCGCCTGGCGGGCCGACCGTTCAAATCATATGTTCCAGCTTGAACCGCGGAGAATGGCGACGAGAGTTCGACCTTCTGACCGCAAGCGAGCGGCTAGAGGAAAGTTAAGGTGATCCCGTCCACCGGGAGGTGGCGGGGTCCGGCGGCTGTTTTTGGCCCACGTATGCTAAACCGAGAGATATTTCCACTACAGGAGAGGAGGGGCTATGGCAAAAGAAGAATATTTTAAATGGGCCGAGTCCGTGCTGGACCCGTCCAAAACCTTTGAAAAACCCGAGGCTCTGGCAGACATCAAGAT
>JBIOJX010000122.1:0-8026 GCA_044451265.1 Desulfobaccales bacterium | reverse complement strand
TCTTCATCGACTGCCCGCCGTCTCTGGGAGTGCTCACCACCAATTCGCTGTATGCCTGCGACTTTATTGTTATTCCTTGCCAGATTTCCCGTTACTCCCTGGATGGACTGGCGGATTTGCTTACCACCGTGGAGACCGTGAAGGGTCTGGCCATGGAGGAGCTCTTTGAGGGGGACTTCTTCCGCATCCTGCTCACCATGTACGACAGACGCAACAGTGTCACCAATGATTATATTTTGGAACAGCTGGCGCCCTACCGGGATAAGACCTTCAAGGCCAAAATCAATAAAAACGAGGCCCTGAACCAAGCCCAGATCGCCCAGAAGGCTATCTTCGATTATGAGCCCAAGAGTTCCGGGGCCCAGGACTATCAGCAACTAACCCTCGAGTTCCTGGAGATATGGCAAAAAAGAAACAGCTTGCCGGCAAAACGACCAAGCTTGCAAAGCTGCCTCTAACCCAGGCCCTGGCTGAACAGTCGGAGGAGGCGGACAGGCGGTCACCGCTGGCGCTTGCGGCTGCAGGCAGCGGGGAACGCCTGGGCGCCGTCTATCTCCACGTCATCCGGGAATTGACCTCTTTGATGGACCAATTGCAGGCCGACGCCGAGGTCTTTCTGCAGCATCACCGGCCTCTCTTGCCCCCTCTCGTCCCGAAGCCGCAACAACTCCGGCGAACCTTACGCCTGGCTCAACAAGGACTCCAGGAACTGCACCTGTTCCTCTCCCGGGTCTAGCGCTGGAAAAATTTCCGCTGGTCGGGCTTTTTCTGCTGCATCCACCCGCGCCATAAGCTTGAAAAGAAAAAGGGCCAGGGGATTTACGCCCCGCTGGCCCCCACATGAGCTGGATAGTAGAGAGTGTAACTCGGTTTCGTCCTCATTAACCCACAACCTGACCCAAAAATAGAACGGGGCGGTAGGGGCCCGAAGGCCCCTATCGTTTTACTTCGTTTTG
This sequence comes from Desulfobaccales bacterium, assembly GCA_044451265.1. GTDB lineage: Bacteria > Desulfobacterota > Desulfobaccia > Desulfobaccales > 0-14-0-80-60-11 > JAPLJC01. The sequence goes on along the minus strand of JBIOJX010000122.1, from coordinate 7,070 downwards.
GGCGCTGGCATAATGGGCGGGGGCGATCCTGCAGGCGATGGCGTTCCGGTTGCGGCCTTCTTAGCTTCGAGCTTCTGGATGTTTTCGTTGATGATGGGGAGGATGGTGCTGACTTCCCCTACTGCCTTGACGGGCTTGACCGCCATGCAACCGCCACCGACGAAGCAGGTCTGAGCCACCTTGTCTTTGTATTCGGCGGCGTGAATGGTCGCATCCTTCAAGTGGGCCAGGGCGTCATTCAGCTTGCCGTCCTTCTCGTCCAAAACCGCCAGGTTGTTCAGGGCAAAGGGATTAAATTTATCGAGTTTAACCGCCGTGGCGAATTGGTCTCTGGCGGCCGCATAGTTGCCATCCCGGATCAGATCATAGCCTTTGGAGATGGGGGTGTAGACGTCGTCCGGCATCAGGGCGCCGCCCCTGACCGTGCCCGCCGGAGCCGTCTGGGTGCCGGGGCCCGGAGGACCGCCGGAGGATTGGGCGAAGACCGGGATGGTCAAGGCCAGTGACAGAGCTGTCAGCATTAAGATGAACAAGCATTTACGGGTGTGTCGCATCATTATTTCTCCTTGTCAGAACTTGAAGTCGTAGCCGCCCCGTTGTTCTAGACGAAAATAATAAGGCTTTTTTTCCCAATGTCAAGAAATGCTTGCGGCAATTAAAATTAGAAAAATGTTTATGATTAAGATTGGTTAACTTAATCGGCAGCCTTCGGCCCTAAATCTCTCCCAACTCAGGTCACAGCGTCATCCCGAAGCGTTGCCGGATCTCCGGACGCCAGCGCCGGGCGCCGTCCAGGCCCAGGGAGACGGCCAGGATCTCCGGCCCTTCTCCGCCGGTCAGGACGATCCAGTGGTGCAAATCGTCCCAAATGCGGACCAACTGGGAAAGGGCCCGGCCGTCCGGGGGGGCGGGGGGCTGGATGGCGAAGGAGCGGCCCCCTTGCATGGCGTAAGGCCGCCCGGCAATTTCCGCGGTAAAGGCGGCAGTGTTCACCCCCACCACCGGCAGGTAATAGTCGAAGGCCCGGGTCAGGGCGCCCATGGGCCAGTGACCCCGCAGGATAGGAAAGATACTGGGATTGACGATGAGATCGGCCCCCTGGGCCGCCAGTTGCCGGGCCGCCTTGGGCTGGCCCCAGAAGTCGATGCACACCGGCAAACCGAGGCGGCCGAAGTCGGTCTCCAACACCTGAAAGGCTTCGCCCGGAGTGACGCCATAGCCCCGCTGTTCCAGGTTGCTCACGGTGATTTTGGGTTGGCGGCCCACCAGATTGCCCCGGCGGTCGAACAGGGTGGCGGTATTGTGGCGCCGGCCCTGGTCTTCCGCCACCAGGCCGGCCACCACGTAAGCTTCGAGGTCCCGGGCCGCCCGGGCCAGTTCCATCTCCCCATGAAAGGGAAAATACTCCGGGAAGCAGATGAGGTCGGCCCCGCGCCCCCGGCACTGGGCCAGCAGGGTTTCGGCCAGCCGCACGTTCTCCGGACTATCTAGTTGGGGGGCCGGCAGGGGTTGGATGAGGAGGATATTGACCATGGCGATTTCCTTTTGAAAATGGTTGGCAGTTATCGGGTTTTAGTTAAAAATGCTGAAATATAAATAAGATATATTTAAGTTTTGAGACGGCTCCGGTCCGAATGCTTGATCAAGCCTGCCCCGCATCCCCCTGTTGCTGTTTTAGCAAAAATTCACCCTGACCAACAGGGAAAAGCGCCGCGGTTTCTGCCGGGATTTACCTCGTTGGCCTGGAAAAGAAAACCCTTGGGATTCCCGGCAAAATAAAGAATATCTGCAAAATGTCGATATATCAAATTAGCTGCGGAAGGCTGAGCGGGCCACCGGTATGGGAGGGGGGTGGGTGTCTGCCCTCTAGGGAATGGTTTTGAAAATCGCGAGGTAATCCGTGTTCGATTGGTGGTCCGCCGGGGTGGCCCGCTTGGGCTCACACTGGGAGCTTTTTCTGCCCTTATTGCTCAGTCTGTGGATGGCGGGCCTGGACCTGGCTAGCCGCCGCATTCCCAACTACCTGACCCTGGCGACCGCCCTGGCGGGATGGGGGTTCCAGATGGGCTGGCGTGGCTGGCCGGGTCTGCTGGATGGTTTGGGCGGGGCGGTATTGGGCTTCGGCCTGCTCCTGTGGCCCTACCTCAAGGGGGGGATGGGCGCCGGAGACGTCAAGGCCCTGGCGGCCCTGGGCGCCTGGCTGGGACTGGCGCGCACCCTCTTCCTGTTCATCTACATGGGGCTCTCCGGCGGCCTGCTGATTCTCGCACTGCTGGCCTGGCAGGGAAGCCTCCGGGTCCACCTTAAGCGAGGCGCCGTACAACTGGTCAACTGGGTGCTGTGCCAGTCCCGGCCCGAAATCCCGGCTCGGGGTGAGCCGGGACGGCTGGAGATTCCCTACGGGGCGGCCCTGGCCCTGGGCATGGTGATTCTTTGCTGGCGTCAATTGTTGGTTGACTGACGGAAGGGGAGTTTCCGGCGAGCAATGGCCTTGGGCTTTAAGGAGGATAATTCCGGTGAACTTCTCAAGGAATGAGGCAAAGAGAGCCAGGAGGCGGGTCAAGGCGGCGAGCCAGCAAGGCTCGGTGTTGGTGATGGCCGCCGTCGGTATCCTTTTTATTTTGGGAATGGTCGGGCTGGCCGTGGATCTGGGACACCTGTACGTGGTTCAGAGCGAGCTGAGGCGAGCCGCGGATGGTGGGGCCATGGCGGGAGTCCGTTCCCTGTTTCCCTATCCCCTGAGTAGCGCCACCCTGCCCCTTACCCCCAACTGCGCCGCGGCCCTGGACGAGGGTCAGAGCATCGCCCTGGCCAACCTGGTGGAGGGGACGGTGCCAACGGTGGCCAATCTGCAAACCGGCTCCTGGGATTGGTCCGCCAGCCAGTTTAACGCCGGTTGCGGCACCAGCCCGTTTGCCAATGCCGTGACCATCACCCTGCGGCGGAACAATATCCCGATGACGGTCATGGGGGCCCTGGGGTTTGGACCGGTCAGCCTGCAGGCCAGGGCTACCGCGGTGATGGATTGGGTGGGCAAGGTGGATCCGGGCACCGCCTTCGTCATGATGATCGGCAAGAAATATGTCCAGACCGGCGACATGGATATTTTCCTGAATCCCGCCCCCATCGATGGAGGCGGCTGGTATGCCAAGGCCCCCGCGGGCGCCGACAACAGCACGATCAACGGCTATTTGGATGATCCCGGCACCATTCCTGGTCTTAAGCAAGGAGATATGGTGAACCTGAACAACGGCGACTGGGGCGATGTCTTGCGAGTTCTGACTAAATCCTAGACCGGCAAGACGGTCTGGGTGCCGGTGGTGGACACCGAGCAATTCAACCAATCCGGGCCGGTGATCGGCTTTACCTCGGTGACCATTCTCGGCGTGGGCACCCAAGGGGGGAATAAGTATGTCCGGGTCAGGGCCAACCCGATGCAGGACGTGCCCGACTCCCAGTCCGGCCCGGGAGGCGCCAATTTCGGGCTGCTATCCGCCCCCCGCGTGGTGCAATAACCGGACCGGAGCCTGGGGAAGCTAGCGCTAATGAGATTAACTTAGCAGGTCTGTTGACGGTGGCGGGTGAGTCGGCCGCATAATCTCGGTTATTACCGGTTGAATCTGGCTTTGCTCATGGAGATTCAGTTGGTTGGGGTTGCCGTTGGCAAGTAAACTCCTAATCTCGGTTTAGGGTTGTGCCGCTAAATACCAAAAGGAGCTTTGGCACTCCCCCCACCCAGGGGACTGGTCATGCCGGGTAAGTAGTGTTATGGGAGTGTTTCTTAAGCTGCGCCGGCTATGCAAGCTTGGTCGCGGGCAGGAAGGCTCTGCGGCGGTAGAGTTCGCTCTCTGCCTCTTCCCCTTGCTGCTCATCGTGGGCGGCATCCTCGATTACGGCCACTTATGGCCTGCCAGCATCAATCTCTCGGGAACCGGAACCGCGACCTACACCGGCGGAGCCACCCGGAACGTCATGGTCTTGAGTGCTTTGCAACTGAGTAATAGCGCGATCCTTTACTTAAAGGCCCCGGCGAGCGGATCCTTTGTTATCCAGGTTTCCGGAACTTTTACCCTCAGCGGCCAAGGCAAGGTTGTCTTGCAAGGCGGTTTAACGGCCGACCAGGTCACCTTCGTCAACACGGGGACTAGCACAGTAACTATTGGTAATAGCTGTATAATTCAAGGCAACATCGTGAGTCCCAATGGCGCCATCAGCCTTTCCGGCGCCGCCACTTACAATGGGACGTTGGTGGGCGGTAAGAATATTTCGGTGGGCAATAGCGTTATGAGCTTGCAAACCACCTGGTTGCCGGCCCCCGCGGGCGGCGGGCAAGGGGCGGCCCTGGTCCAATGAACCGGTTTTACCCCTGCCAGCGGTGCCCGCAGTACCCCTGACCATCGCCAGATAGTCCACTGAGTTCCTGGAAATTCTCCCCCGATTTCAGTCATTCCCGGCCATTGGTTGATTTTGCCGCCGAAGCCTGATAAATATTGACGGGGTTCCAGGTGGGCGCCAATTCTTTGCAGCTTTGACATGCCGGAAGGCCGGATTCCGACCTTTTTTCAGCGTGCCGCTGGAGACAAGATATGCTTATTGTGATGGACAAGGATGCCACCCCGGCGCAAATTGACGCGGTGGTAAAGAAAATCGAATCCCTGGGATACGAGGCCTCGCCCATGCCCGGGGGCGAGCGGGTGGCCATAGGCATCCTGCGCAATCTCGGGCCAGTGGATTCGGCCCACTTTGTGGACATGGCCGGGGTGATCCAGGCCATTCCGGTTTCCCGGCCTTATAAACTGGTCAGCCGGGAGATGAAACGGGAAGACACCATCATCAACTGGCCCGGCCTGGAGTTGGGCCGGGGCCGTTTCGTGGTCATGGCCGGCCCCTGCGCGATTGAAAGCGAAAAGCAGGCACTGACCATCGCCGAAAGAGTGAAGGCCGCCGGCGCCCAAATCTTCCGAGGGGGGGCCTTCAAGCCCCGCACCTCCCCATACAGCCATCAGGGACTCGGCAAGGACGGGCTCAAGATCTTGAAGAAGGTGCGGGAAGAGACCGGCCTGCTAACCATCACCGAGGCCATCGACCAGGACTCACTGCGACTGGTGGTGGATTATGCCGACATCGTCCAGATCGGCGCCCGGAACATGCAAAACTTTTCCCTGCTGCGCTGTGCCGGCCGGGTGCCCAAGCCGGTCCTCCTGAAGCGGGGGATGTACGCCACCGTAGAAGAATGGCTCATGGCCGCGGAATACCTCATGGCCGAAGGCAATTCCCGGGTCATTCTCTGCGAACGGGGGGTCAGGGCCATCGGCGATCATGTGCGCAATCTCCTGGACCTGGCCACCATCCCGGTGGTGCGTCGGGAGTCCCATCTGCCGATCATCGTGGACCCCAGCCACGCCGCCGGGCGGCGGGACCTGGTGGCTCCCCTGGCCCGGGCCGGGGTGGCCGCGGGCTGCGACGGCCTCATCATCGAGGTGCACCACGAGCCGGAAAAGGCCCTGTCCGACGGGGCCCAGTCCCTCTACCCGGACCAGTTCGACGCCTTGATGGAGGAAATTAAGACTCTGCGCCCCGGGGGCTGGAAGTGAGGGAGATCTTCCTTCCCCTGCCGGGGCGGGACCAGAGCTACCGAATTGTTATTGAGCCGGGTTTGGGTTTGCGCCTGGGCGCTTTAGTGAAAAACCTGAATCTGTCCCGGCGGCTTTTCCTGATCTCCGACCGCCGGGTAGCCCGCCTGCACGCGGCCCCGGTGATGGGGGCCCTGGCGGCGGCCGGCCTGGAGCCGGTGTTGCTCACCACCCCCCCCGGGGAACGGGCCAAGAGCTGGCCGGTGGTGCAGCGCCTGGCCCGGGAACTCCTGGGGCGGGGCGCTCATCGGGGTTCGCCTCTCCTGGCCCTGGGGGGCGGCGTGGTGGGGGACCTCACCGGCTTTCTGGCCTCCATCTTCATGCGGGGTCTGCCTTTCATCCAGGCGCCCACCACCCTGCTGGCCATGGTGGACGCGGCCATCGGCGGCAAGACCGCCATCAATCTCGCCGAAGGCAAAAACCTCCTGGGCACCTTTCACCAGCCCCGGCTGGTGGCCATCGATCCGGAATTTCTGCAGACCTTGCCCCGGGCCGAGTTGCTCAACGGCCTGGCCGAAGTGGTCAAGGCCGCCTTGATCTGCGACGCCGGGTTGCTGGAAAGCCTGGCCGTGGGGCTGAATCGGCTGCGAAACCATCAGGAAGAACTCACCGAGATCATTTACCGGGCCGCGGCCATCAAGGCCGAGGTGGTGGCCAAAGATGAGCGGGAGGGGGGGCTGCGCCGCATCCTCAACTTCGGCCACACCCTGGGCCATGGGCTGGAACAGGCCTCACACTTCAAGCTGCCCCACGGGCGGGCGGTGGCCTGGGGTATGCTGGCGGCCCTCGGCTTATCTACGAAGCTGGCGGGCTTGCCCCGGGCCGAAGCCGAGCGCGGCCGCCGAATCATCCGCGATCTGGGGCTGACCCGGCAGCCTCTGCCCGCGCTGGACCCCCAGGAGGTTATGACCGCCCTGGCCCGGGATAAAAAGCGCCTGGAGAGCGGCGTGCCCTTCGTGCTGCTGTCCCGCCTGGGGGAGGCGGTCGTCCGGGAGGACGTGCCGATGCTGATGGTGCGTGAGGTCTTGGCAACACTACCGGGGGATAACTGAAGAAGCTAGTGGCTTGAATCTTAGAGGCAGGTTTTTTTACCCCCCCCCTTTCTAAAAGGGGGCAAGGGGGATTAGAATAAGTTCCTGATAAATCCCCCTTTAAAAAAAAAATTTTGCTGGTCTGTCAGTATTCATTTTATCAAACCCCCTTTCTGTGGTTCGAAATTTCATTCAATTCATGTTTAGATGCCCCAATTGCCAATTGCAAGAGACTATGATCTCTTTTAATATAGAGATCGGTATATATTTTTACTCTATTATGGTAAGAATATAAAGACGATCCTTCATTATCAAAATACATTCTATTAAATTGGTCACTGGAAATTTGCATTAATTCATCAGACTGCATATTCTTTCCATAGACTTGATAAAAGAAATTATATGT
>JBIOJX010000121.1:0-8027 GCA_044451265.1 Desulfobaccales bacterium | reverse complement strand
TTACAAAAAAGCCCTTAGCCCCCTCCCCCAACTCCTCACATCTCCACGCGCAGCGACCTCTTCACCCGGATCGCCGACTCGCCGCCCACCGGGCAGACGTGTTCGCATTGGCCGCAACCGTTGCAGCGGTCCGGGTTGATCACCGGCAGTTTGACCTGGACGCGCTCGCCCAGGAGATTGACGACCTCCTGCTCGCTGAAAACGATGGCCTTGGGCGTCACCGGGCAGTGTTCCTCGCACACCATGCAGTCGGTGCCTTCGGTGAAGACGATGCAGCGGCTGCGGTTGATAAAGGCCGTCCCCAGAGCGGTGGTCTGTTTCACCTTTAGTTCCAAGTTGGGAATGGCCCCGGTGGGACAGACCTGGCTGCAGAGATGGCAGGAAAAGTTGCAATACCCCAGCCGGGGGACCAGTTTGGGGGTATAGAGTCCCTCCAGGCCGGCCTCCCACCACACCGGCTGCAGGCCGTTGGTGAGACAGACCTTCGTGCACTGGCCGCAGCGGATGCAGCGGGAGAGAAACTCGGCTTCGTTCTGGGCCCCGGGGGGGCGGATGAGGTACTCGTCCGGCCGCTGGGCCAGCGAACCTAAGCGGATCAGAGGCACGACCGCGGCCCCGGCCGCCACCGCAGTGATCAACTGACGCCGGCCCAGGTCCAGGGGAGCCCGGAGCGCCCTGGAACGCCAGGTGAACTCCACCCGGTTGCCTTTCTCGCACTCAGCCAGGCAGTGCAGGCACAGTTGGCACTCGGCGTTTTGATGGCGGGCGGGCAGGCCCGGGGCAAAGGCGCCCATCTTGCATCTCTCGGTGCAGTCCCCGCAATCGGGGCACATGGCCGTCGGCCGCCGCCGCAGCAGGGAAAAACGCGCCATCAAGCCGTAGAGTGCCCCCAAGGGGCACAAAGCCCGGCACCAGAAGCGCCGGTCCACCCGCTCGGCAGCCACCACCAGGGCAAAGAGCGTTAGCGTCAGGAACGGCAGGAGGTAAACCAGGGGCCGGAAAGGCAGCAGAGTGGCCTTAAAGAACTGGTAGACGGGCTCGCTCACATAGGTGACGGGCGGCCCCAGCCGGTAGAGGACCAGGGCGACGTGTTCCGCCCCGTAGCCGAAAACCGGATAGAGGACGATGGCCAGGGTGCGGTACAGCAGCGCCAGCGGGTCGAAGAGCCCCAGCAGGTTGACGGAGAGCAGGGCGCTCACCAGCAGGGTCAGGAGCAGGTAGTATTTAGCCCGGCGCCACCTCGCCGCCACCCCCCGGTCGGGCCGGGGCGCAAACAGCAAGCGCCGGGCCCCGTCCAGGGTAGTCCCCATAGGGCAGACCCAGCCGCAGAAGAACCGCCCCAGGATGAACGTCAGGGCCACGAAGATCAAGGACCAAAAGAGCTTGGCCACCAGGGGCCCGAAGGAAAGGAGGTTGCTCGCCAGGGCCAGGGGGTCGAAGCGGAAGAACAGGTCCACCGGCCAGGCCAGGGTCCCTTGATCCACAAATTCGGCCTTGAGAAAGAGGAAGAGAAACAGGGCCAGAAAAACGAGCTGCGAAACCCGGCGCAGCGTCAGCCAGGTGCGGGATTTTTTCGTGATAATCTTATCATCCATCGGATAAACCAGCGTGGGTCATTTTATGGCTGATCCCCAGGCTCCGGCCTGGAGACGTAAGTTTTTCGGCAAAAAGGCATTCCCAAGCGGGGGCTTGGGAATGGGTCATCCTGCCCAAAATTTATTCCATATATTATAACTCGCAATCCACTAAATTCCTTTTAAAAAAGGCAGATAACCGTAATTTTTCAGGTGCCGGGCGGCGCGGAAACCACCCCTGCATTCCCGGGAAACGCCAGGCTGACGGATAATTAAATCGGCGGTCATTGGCTTTCGGGCGGGTTTTGATAAGCAAGGAGTGGATTGGTCGAATCGTAGGGGCGGGTTTAAGGCCGCCCCTTTGGCTTGCTCCGGTTTAAACCATCTTGATCTTGGCCAGGTCCATCTCCCCCCGGCCGGCCTGATGGGATTTGACGATATAGCCCAGGTCTTCGGGTTTGAGGCCGAAGAGGCCTGTGCCCAGGGCGTCCAGGGCCACCGGGTCGGCGCCGGCGAACAGCAGGTTCTTCACCTCCACGTCTTTGACGTCGCCGCCCTTGGGGCCGTTGCGCAGCAGGATGCGGGTGGCGTCCAAAACGTGCAAATCCGGGCGCAGGATCAGATTCATGTCGGCGATGTTCTGGTGCAGGCCCACGTGGATGCGGCCCCGCCAGCCGCCGATGGCCCCCATCATGTTCTTCAGGCACATGGTGAGGCGGGACTCGGAGTGCTGCTTGGCCACCGGGATGTTGATGAAGCGGTCGGCTTCCAGGATATCTTTATAGAAAAACCATTTCTTCAGGTTCTTGCCCTTTTCGATGGTGAGTTCGATGAAACGCCGCTCGTCCACGTACTCCACCACCGCCCGGGGATCCTTGATGGCTTCCACCGCGGCCTTGATGCCGGAGGCGACGTAGGCTTTGCGGGCGTCATCGCAGGAATGATCCAGGACCTTGACCTGCTTGGCCCCGGCCTCCAGGCAGAGCTCCACCACCTGCCGGACCACCACCGGATTGGCGTTGGCGGCCATTTCCGGGGTCCGGTCCCAGGCCATGTTAGGCTTGACCACCACCACTTCCCCGGGGTTGACGAATTTCTTCATGCCGCCCAGGGCCTGGATGGCGTCGCCCACCAGTTGGGCGTGATTGGTGCCCTGGGTCTTGGCCACCAGCGGCTCGGGGACCTGATTGGGGGCCATGGCCCAGACCTCTTCCGGCAACACCAGCCGGTGATCGACCCCGGCGGTCAGGCCCAAGGCCGCCATATATTTTAGAAAATCTCGACGGTGCATCGCAACCTCCGCCTCACCTTTTGGATATTTTCTAGTCTAAACGGCGCTCCGTGGGTTTGCAAGTTTTTCTTGACAAGCAGTCTCCCGCAATTTATTTATTAATGACCCTTAAGTCATTTTATTGACCACATAGTCATAATAATGAACCCAGCCTTGAAGCCCACCAAGAAGGAGATTGTCACCGAGTTCCGCACCCGGGAGATCCTGGCCGCGGCCCGGCGGTTGATGCAAAGCCGCGGGGTGGAGTCGGTGACCATGGAGGAAATCGCCGCCGCCGCCGGCGTGGCCAAGGGTACCGTTTATCTCTATTTTCAGGGCAAAGAAGACCTGATTCAGGCCCTCATGTCCCAGGTGGGGGAGAATCTGATTCAGGACCTGGAGACCCTTCTGGCCAAACCCGGCTCAACCGCAGAAAAATTGCATGTCCTGGTAACCGGTCTGCTGAAATTTGTCGAGGAGGAGCGGTTTCTGTTCCCCTTCTACGTCAGGGATGTGATCCGGGGAGGTGGCTCAGAGCGCCAAGGCCTCGGGACCCATCCACGGGAAGTGGAAGCGGGGTTTATGGCGCTGCTGGAGCGATTTTTTGCCGAAGGAATCCAGGCCAGGGAGTTCATTCCGGCCGACCCGCGGCTTCTCAGCTATTTACTCCGCGGGCTGGTGCGGGCGGTGGGCTATTACCAGATGACCCAAAGCCAAAAGGACGGGGTGGGGGACGCCCTACCGGTGGTTAAAGCCCTGCTTTCATCAGGGCTGCTGGCCCGGCCCCGGAACGAGGTGGATAATGGCGTCGAAATTTAGCCGCTTGATCCTGGCGGGGCTATTGGGTTGGGCTCTGGCCGCCATGCCCGCGGCCGCGGCAACGTCGCCCAACCTGGACCTGACGGAGGCCCTGCGCCTGGCCTGGAAGGCCAACCCCGGCATGCAGGTCAGTCGCCTCCAGGCGCTGATTGCCGGCGAGGAAGTGATCCGGGCCCGGTCCGGCTTCCTGCCCACGGTGAAGTCGGACGTGAGCCAGACCATTAATGATAATGAAGTTCAGACAAAAATTCCGCCTGGCACCATCCCTGGCCTTTCCGTGCCCGGGGGCGCCCTTACCTTTCCCACCAACAACCGGAATTACTGGAGCAGCAAGACTTACCTCGACCAGACCATCTTTGATTTCTGGGGCACGCCCTCCCGCTACCAGGCCGCGGTCCTGGGCAAGTCGGCCAGCCTCCTGGACACGGCCAAGACCCGGGACGACCTCTTCCTTAACGTCGCCAAGGGCTATTTCAGCACCCTGCGGGCCCAAAAACTGGAAGTGGTGGCCACCCAGGATGTCACTGATCTGAAGGCGCATCTCAAGATTGCCCGGGACCAATATGAATTCGGGGTGGTCACTTATAATGACGTCCTCCAGGCCGAGGTCTCCCTGGCGGACGCCGAACAGCGCCTCATCGTGGCCCAGACCGATACCATCGACATCCGTTCGGCCCTCAACAAGGTCCTGGCCCTGCCGGTGTCGGCCGTCACGGTGCTGAAGGACGAAAAGCTCGAAACCCGGCCCTGGGGCCTGGAGGAGGCCACCGAAGCGGCCGAGAAGCAGCGCAGCGACCTTAAGGCCTCCACCCAACGCATCGGCCAGCAGGAAAAAGTGGTTACTCAAACCAAGGCCCAGTTTTTCCCCCGGATTTATACTCAGGCGGGCATGAACTATCAGCAGAACCAATTCATGTTGCATGACACCCAGTGGTTCGGCATCTTCGGGATGCAGTGGACCCTGTTCTCCGGGCTCGACACCAAGGCCCAGGTGAGTCAGGCCAGACTAAAGGTCCAGCAACTCCAGGAGCAGCACAAGGACCTCAATGACCAGGTGCGCCTGGACGTCCAGAATGCCTACTTAAAAGTGAAGCAGACCGCTGACCAGATCCGGACCACCGAGAAGGCCGTGGGCCAGGCCGGAGAAAATCTGCGCCTCAATGAGGAGAGGTATAAGGAGAGCGTCGGCACCGCCACCGAAGTCATCGACGCCGACACCCTGCTCACCCGGACCCGGGTCAACTACTGGGCCGCCGTCTATGACCACCAGATGGCCAAGGCCGAACTGCTCTGGGCCATGGGCGCCATCAACAACCTGCTCCCCCAGGAGAAGACCCCATAATGTTTCGCAAAGCCCTGGTCCGCATAGTCCTGGTATTGGTGCTGCTGCTGTTTATCGGCGTGGGGGTGGGCTACTGGCGCCATATCCACACCTTTGTCAGCACCGATGACGCCTACGTCTACGGTTACGTGGGGGTGATTTCGGCCCGGGTGCCGGGCCGGGTGGCGCAGGTCGCGGTGGACGACAACCAGTTCGTCAAGCCCGGCGAGGTCCTCGTGACCCTTGAGCCGCAGGATTACGAGGCCGCCCTGGCCCAGGCCGAAGGCAACCTGGGCCGCCTGCGCCAGGACATGGCCCAGAATTATGTCAAAGTCTCCACCTCCCGGGCCAAACTGGCAGAAGCAAAGGCCAATCTTGGTCAAGCCAATATTGATAAAACTCGCTACACTGCCCTCTATGAACACCGCACCGTGCCCAAGCAAACTCTGGATACCGTCGACACCCGCTATCGGGTAAATAATGCCCTGGTGGACCGTTATAAGGGCGAACTCCAGGAGGCCCAGGCGGCCATCGGCGGCTCCATCGCCCTCCCCATCGAGGACCAGCCGGTCATCAAAGAGGCGAAGGCAAAGGTCGAGCAGGCCCGCCTTAACCTGGAATACACCAGGGTGACCGCCAAGATCACCGGCTACGTCACCCGGCGCCAGGTGGAGGTGGGCAACTGGGTGCAGCCCGGCCAGCCCCTGATGATGCAGGTGCCTCTGGAAACCCAGCAGCTTTGGGTTCAGGCCAACTACAAGGAGACCGAGCTCACCCACGTCTACATCGGCCAGCCCGCCACCATCAAGATTGACACCTATCCGGGCGACGAGTTTAAAGGCCGGGTGGACTCCATCATGGCCGGCACCGGCTCGGCCTTCTCGCTGTTGCCGCCGGAGAACGCCACCGGCAACTGGGTCAAGGTGGTGCAGCGCATCCCGGTGAAGATCACCCTCCTGCCGCCCTTCCCTGACAACCGGCCGCTCCGGATCGGCATGTCCACCACGGTCACCATCGACACCCGGGAACATTCCGGCCAGCGCCTGTTGACCGGCGCCACCGGCCGGTCTGCTTCAAATTCACTGGCCACTGGCAGACCTTAAAGTCCCCCTTTAAAAAAGGGGGGTTTAGGGGGATTTTTCCTGGTGGGGCCGGCAGAAGTTAAGTGGCACAGGCCTCCGGCCTGTGAGCGCAAACCAGGGCGACCCCGCGGGTCGCCCCTACATATCCATTCGAAATTCGAAACTTAATGGCGAACAACCAAGTCCCGGTGAACAAATGGCTGATCACCATCGCGGTGATGGCCGGCACCTTTATGGAGATCGTGGACACCACGGTGGTGAACGTGGCCCTGCCCCACATCGCCGGCAGCATGGCTTCCTCGTCGGACGAAACCACCTGGGTGCTCACCGCCTACCTGGTCTCCAATGCCATCATCCTGCCCATCACCGGCTGGCTCTCCTTCCGGGTCGGACGCAAGCGCTTCCTGCTCATCTGCCTGATCCTCTTCACCGTCAGCTCCATGCTCTGCGGCGCCGCCACCAGCCTGGGCGAACTCATCGTCTTCCGCATCATCCAGGGCCTCGGCGGCGGCGCCTTGCAGCCCATCTCCCAGGCCATCCTGCTGGAGACCTTCCCGGTCCAGGAGCGCGGCATGGCCATGGCCCTCTGGGGCATCGGCGTCATTATCGCCCCCATCGTCGGCCCGGTCATGGGCGGCTGGGTCACCGACAACCTAACCTGGCGCTGGGCCTTTTACATCAACCTGCCCATCGGCATCTTCTCGGTGCTCCTCACCTGGATGTTCATCTTCGACCCGGAATACCTCAAGCGCAAGCTGGCCGGCAGCATCGACTACTGGGGCCTGGGGCTCCTGGCCGTGGGTCTGGGCGCCCTGCAGGTGGTCCTGGACAAGGGCGAGCGGGAAGATTGGTTTTCTTCAGCCTTTATCACCCGCCTGGCCATCATCGCGGCGGTGGCCCTGATCGCTTTGATTTGGCGGGAGCTGAAGATCGAGCACCCGGTGGTGGACCTGCGCCTCTTCAAAGAGCGCAACTATGCCTCGGGCACGACCATCATGTTCTTTTTCGGCTTCGTCCTCTACGGCAGCATCATGCTCCTGCCCCTCTTCCTCCAGACCCTGATGGGCTATGACGCCACCCTGGCGGGCTGGGCCCTGGCCTTCGGCGGCATCGGTTCGCTGATGATCATGCCGGTGGTGGGCCGCCTCATCACCGTCCTGGACAGCCGCATCCTGATCTTCATCGGCCTGCTGATTAACGCCCTGGCCGTTTATCTCATGAGCCTCTACAACACCCAGATCGATTTTCACACCGCCTGGTTCCCGCGCTTCATCCAGGGCTTCGGCCTGGGCAGCACCTTCGTGGCCCTGACCACCCTCACCATGTCCCGCATCTCCCAGGAGAAGATGGGCAACGCCACCGGCATCTTCAACCTGATGCGCAACCTGGGTGGCTCCTTCGGCATCGCCACCGCCACCACCCTGCTCTCCCGCCGCGCCCAGTTTCACCAGAGCCACCTGGTGGAGCACCTCACCCCCCTGTCCCAGCCCTTCATCGACTGGCAGCACCGCCTGGGGCAGGTTATGCCTGATTTAGGCGCCAACTGGGACTGGTGGAACGCCCCCCAGGCCATGGCCGCCCTCTACCAGGAGGTCCAGCGCCAGGCGCAGATGCTGGCCTTCTGCGACGACTACCATTTCTTCACCATCGTCTTCCTGCTGCTCCTGCCCCTGGTCTTCCTCATGCGCCGCCTCCCCCGCCACGCGGCCCACCCGGAACCCGAAGTGGAAGCCCTGCCTTAATTGTCCTGTAGGGGCGGTTCTCGAATCGCCCTGAACCCGGAGGCTCTGGCAAAATTTCCTAACCGTAGGGTGGGCACTGCCCACCAATTCCTTAGTGTAGCCGCAGGCTTCAGCCGACACCGTAGGGGCGAACCTTGTGTTCGCCCTGACATTCACACAACACGTTATCAGCTTTCAGCAGTCATCTATAATGCAGCTCTAGTGGCACAGGCCTCCGGC
>JBIOJX010000120.1:0-8044 GCA_044451265.1 Desulfobaccales bacterium | reverse complement strand
GTAGACCTCGCCCCGGACCTCCAGCAGCTCCGGGACCGGCTCCTCCCGGGTGAGCACCTGCAAGGGAATGGTGTGGATGGTCTTCAGGTTTTGGGACGTTTTCTCCCCGGATGCCGTCGCCCCGGGTGGAGCCCACCGTGAAGCGGCCGTGCTCATAGACCAGCTCGATGGCGGTGCCGTCCATCTTGGGCTCCATGACGTAGTGGAAGTCTTCGCCGGTGCGCAGAAACCGTTTCAGGCGCTCGTCGAACTCCCGGGCCTCGGTTTCGCTGAAGGCGTTTTCCAGGGAGATCATGGGCTGCCGGTGGCGCACGGTCTCGAACTTTTCCAGGGGCGCGGCCCCGACCCGCTGGGTGGGGGAATCCGGGGTCAGCAGCTCCGGATATTGCTCCTCCAGCCGGGTGAGCTCCTGCAAAAGGCGGTCGAATTCCGCATCGGAGACCACCGGGTCATCCAGGACGTAGTAACGGTAATTATGATAATTGATCTGTTCCCGGAGTTCTTGTACCCGGGCCGGCACTTCCTGTGGGTCACCCTGGGCCATGGCCGTTCCTCAAAGCACGGTGGGGCGGTTGCCCCGCCCGCACACCTCTATAGGCGGCTGGGGACGGCCGCCCTACCTCAACACCCTGGAAAAGTCTCTTTGCTGGACATGATAGGGAGTTTTAGGATGATTGGCAAGGCGGAAAGGAAGAGGACTACCGGGAAACAAGACAGTCTGTGTCAATTATTTGACATATTGAGGGCCGGAACAATTCCTCAGCCACAGGATTTTTCTGACGCCGGCCTGGGCTGGCAAGCCTGGGCCGCCAAATTTATCCAAACCAGGGCGGCCAGGCGGGGCCTGCGTCAGCAAACGCCTCTATAGTTCCGGATGAGCCGCAGGCGCCGGCCTGATCGGCTCCGCCCCGGAGGTCTCCCGGAGCATGCGGCGAATCTCGCCGAGGATTTCCAGCACCTTTTCCAGCTGCTCGCTGATCCGCTGCACGTCCTGTAGCCTGGGGTCGTCTGCCGGGGTTTCGAGCAGTAGCAGGTCGACCAGGCCGGTGAGCGCCGCCAGAGGCTGGGCCAGGTCGTGCAAAGATTGCCGGGTGCTCAGGACCAGATCAAGCGGTGCCGGCTTAGCCATAGTCATTATCCCCCGCTTTTATTTTTAAGCAAAAAGCAGGCCAACCCGGAGATATCCAGACAAAAAGGGGGGAAATAGGTATGGCCGCAGGGACCGGCGGCCTCACGGCAGGCCAAGAAGCTTAATCCCGGGGCACCGCCAGCATCCGCTCCACGGCCTTCAAGGCCCTGAGGCGGGTCTCTTCCGGCACCGTGATAATGTATCGGTTTTCCTTGAGGGCGCTCAAAACGTCGGTCATGGTCATGCGCTTCACGGGCCGGCAGATGAGGCGCTTGGAGGGCGAATGAAAGACCTTGCCGGGATTTTCTTTCTGCATGCGGTGCAGGATGCCTTTCTCGGTGCCGATGATGAACTCCCGGCCCTCGGCTTCACGGACGTATTGCAGCATGCCGCTGGTGCTGCGGATGACGTCGGCCAGGTCCAGGACCTCGGGGTTGCATTCGGGATGCGCCAGAAATACAGCCTGGGGATGGGCTTCCCGGCAAGCCTGCACGTCCTCGGGGCTGAGGCCGTCATGGACGTTGCACCAGCCTTCCCAGGTGATGATTTCCACGCTCTTGGGGGTGTGCCGGGCCACGTAAAGGGCCAGGTTTTGATCCGGCACCATCAGGACGCGGCTGGCCGTCAAAGAATTGACGACCCGGACGGCATTGGCGGAGGTGCAGCAGATGTCGCTTTCGGCCTTGACCGCGGCAGTGGAATTGACATAGGTGACCACCGGCACCCCGGGCAGTTCCTCTTTCCGCGCCTTCAGTTTGTCGACCTTGACCGACTCGGCCAGGCAGCAGCCCACGTCCGTCCGGGGCAGGAGCACGGTCTTGGCGGGGCACAGGATGGCGGCGGTCTCCGCCATAAAATGGACGCCGCAGAAGACGATGACTTCGGCGTCGGTCTTGGCCGCGGCCATGGACAACTCCAGGGAGTCGCCCACCAGGTCGGCCACATCCTGGATGGGGCCGGGTTGGTAGTTGTGGGCCAACATAATGGCCCGGCGGCGTTTCAGCCACTGCCTCACTTCTTGCTGCTGCGCATCAAATTCCATGGTTATTCCAAAAGTATATACTTAACCGTTTAATATGGGTTTTTCTGCTCACTGCTCACTGCTTACCGCTCACTGTCCTTCGCGCACCACCTGGACCCCCGGGGGCGGCGTAAAGCTGAAGAAATCGGGGGCCAGCTTCACGTCCAGCTTGATCTGGGAAAAGGCGAAGCGGGTTTCTTCGCCCAGGGCATTGGAAAATTCCAGTTTATCCACCAGATAGGTCTTGGGGTTGATGGTCAGGGTGAGGCGTTTCAGCTCGGCCTGCTCCTTTTTGGGGAAGAGATCGATGACCAGGCTGTCGCCCTCTTGGGGCGGGCGGTTCCAGGAGACGTTGAAATCTTTCTGAAACTGGCCGATGCCCGAAAAGAAGCGCATCACCAGGTCGGAGCGCAGCACCTGTTCGACCTTGTAGACCATGACCACGCTGTCCTGGGGCAGGTACATCCAAACCAGGCGGCCGTCGGTCACCACTTCCTTTTTCTGCGCCGCCGGAATTTCGTACTGCCAGCGCATGCGGCTGGGTTTCTGGAAATACATCCAGCCCGCGGCGCTGTCGGTCTGCTGCATGGCCTTGAGGCGGGACTCCTGCTGGAAGCGGGCCTGGAAGGCCCCGGTCTTGTCGTATTGGGCCTGGACCTTGGCCATCACCTCTTCCGGGCCGGCGGCCCCGGCCGCGGCCAGGGGGGCCAGCCCCAGAATCAAGGCCAGCAGGAACAGAAAATATTTGGGTTTCATTACCACACCTTGCACCGGGAAATGTCTGGGTTAGAATGAATGAATTTATCAGATGCGCTTACTGGCGTCAAAATTAATGTGGAGCGCCCCAGCCGGCGAAAACACCGCCGAGGGCGGCGGTGCTACCTCCTTTTCCTTTGGCGATGCCCGATAACATGACTCGGATTGAAGATTTTAACTATCTCCTGCCGCCGGAACTGGTGGCCCAGGAGCCGCTGGCCCGGCGGGACGCGGCGCGTCTCTTGGTGCTGCCGCGGGAAACGGGGGAGATCGTCCATGCCCATTTCCGGGACCTGGCTGATTGGTTAGACCCGGACGATTTGCTGGTAGTTAACGACACCCGGGTCTTTCCGGCCCGGCTGCATGGGGTCAAAGAGAGCGGCGGCCGGGTGGAGCTGCTTTTGCATTATCTGCCGCAGCCGACCGGCAACGGCCCCGGACTTCAGGGTCGCGCCACCCACCGGGGCCGGCTGCGGCCGGGCCAAATCCTCCATTTCGGCCCCGACCTCCAGGCGGAAATCATCTCCCTGCCCGAACCGGGGGTAGTGGAGGTGCGCTTTGGGGCGGCGGGAGAGGTCTTGCCCAAGGTGCTGGAACAGGGGGAAGTGCCGCTGCCGCCGTACATTCAGCGCGCCGCGGCGGCTGCCGATCGGGAAAATTATCAAACCGTGTTCGCCCAACAGACCGGCGCCGTGGCCTGCCCCACCGCGGGGTTGCACTTTACCGGAGAAGTGATGCAGGAACTGGCCGGGAAGGGGATCGAGACCATCTCCATCACCCTGCACGTGGGGCCCGGCACCTTCCTGCCGGTGCGTCACGCCGACTATACCCGGCACCAGATGCTGCCGGAATATTTTGAACTTTCCGAGGCCGCGGCGGCGCGGCTCAACCAGGCCAAGGCCCGGGGGCAGAAAATTGTCGCGGTGGGCAGCACCAGCACCCGGGTCCTGGAGCACTGCGCCTCACCCCAGGGCTTCACGGCCCAAAAGGGCTGGTGCGACCTCTTCATTTATCCAGGATATCAGTTCCAGGCAGTGGGCCGGTTGCTCACCAACTTCCATCTGCCCAAATCCACCCTGCTCCTGCTGGTGAGCGCCTTCGCCGGCCGGGACCTGATCCTGCGGGCCTATGCGGAGGCGGTCAAAGAGAATTATCGGTTTTTTAGTTACGGGGATTGTATGTTGATTTTATGAGGTTAAACCTGGTTTCCAACCCCCGCTTGGGAACCCGATAAAAGTCCCCCTTTGAAAAAGGGGGATTTAGGGGGATTTGATTTTAGGCTTCTACTTATGTTTAAATTCCACCTAAAAAAAACCACCGGCCCCGCCGGACCCCGCCTGGGAGAGATCACCACCGCGCGCGGCCTCATCGAGACCCCGGTCTTCATGCCGGTGGGCACCTATGGCACGGTGAAGACCCTCACCCCGGAGGAGTTGCAGGCCCTGGGCGCCGGGATCATCCTGAGCAACATGTATCACCTCTATCTCAGGCCCGGGGTGGAGACCATCGCCCAATTGGGGGGCCTGCACCGCTTCATGCACTGGGACGGCCCCATCCTCACCGACTCCGGCGGCTTCCAGATCTTCAGCCTGGCCTCTTTCCGGAAAGTCGGCGACGAGGGCGTCACCTTCCGCTCCCATCTGGACGGCTCCAGCCATTTCCTGGACCCGGAAAAGGTCGTGGCCCTCCAGGAGGCCCTGGGGGTGGACATCATGATCTGCCTGGACGAATGTCCCGGCTATCCCGCCCCGGAGGCCGAAGTGCGCCGGGCCGCGGCCCGCACCCTGGCCTGGGCTAAACGGTCCCGAACGGCGCGGACCCGCTCGGAGGCCGCCCTGTTTCCCGTGGTCCAGGGGGGCATGCTGCCGGAGTTGCGCCGGGAGCAGGCCCAGGCCATGCGCCAGCTCGATTTTGACGGCTACGCCCTGGGGGGCCTGAGTGTCGGGGAGGACAAGGAACTCACCTGGGAGATGGTGGCGGCCACCACCCCGGAGTTACCCGCAGACAAACCCCGGTATCTCATGGGGGTGGGCACCCCGGAGGACCTGGTGGCAGGCGTGGCCCGGGGGGTGGATATGTTCGACTGCGTCCTGCCCACCCGCAATGCCCGGAACGGCATGGCCTTTACCGACACCGGCCGGGTGCTTATCAAGAACGCCGCCTACGCCCTGGACCCGGGCCCCCTGGATGAGGCCTGCGGCTGCTACACCTGCCGGAATTATTCCCGGGCCTATCTGCGCCATCTCTATATTTCCCGAGAAATTCTGGCCTTTCGGCTTTTAACCTTCCATAATTTGTATTACTATTTAAATTTAATGGTTAAAATGCGGCAGGCGATCAGCGAGGATCGCTTCGCCGCTTTTTGCCGGGAATTCTTCGACAATCGACGCAATGGAGGTAAGACAAGTGTTTAATTGGGCACATGCTGCAGCTCAGGCGGCCCCGGGCGGGACAGAGGGGGGCGGCACCATCACCAGCTTTGTGCTGCCCATGGTCTTCATGGTGGTGATCTTCTATTTTCTCCTGATCCGGCCGCAACAGAAAAAGGCCAAAGAGCACAAGGCGCTGCTGGACAACCTGAAGCGGGGCGACCGCATCATCACCAGCGGCGGCATCATCGGTAACATCATCGACATCGACGACCAGATCGTCACCCTGGAAGTGGCCGACAAGGTCCGTATCGACCTGGGCCGTCCCTACATCGCCGGCTTTGCGCCCAAGAAATAAAGGCGCGTGATGCGTCCCGTCGCGTCCAGGCAGGAAATATAAGTGCCGGAGACTCAGCCGCTCCAGGGACTGATCCGGGAAATCGACCAACTCCAAGAGTTGGCCCGGGATTGGACCCGCCTCTTTCCTCAGGCGGCGTCCCAGGCGGAGCATTGGCTCAAGGTCCTGGGGCAGGTTAAGGCCCACGTGAGCGAGGACACCTGCCGCCTGGCGGTGGTGGGCGCGGTCAAATCCGGCAAGAGCACCATGATCAATGCCCTGGTGGGCCAGGACCTGCTGCGCCGGGGCGCCGGTATCCTCACTGCCATGATCACCCGGGTGCAGCCCGGCCCCGAGCCGCGGGCGGTCCTGCATTTCAAGGATTGGAGCGAAATCAACGGTGAGATCCAGCGGGCCTTGGGGCTGCTGCCCAACCCCCGCCTGGTGGAGCGGACCGCCCTCCTGGATTTGCAGCAGGCCGAAGACCGGGAGCTGTTAAAGCAGGTGCTGGCCGAGGCCCAGGGCCTCGACCTGTGGCGTAACGGCAGTCTGGACCAGAACTATCTCCTCCTCAAGTCCTACCTGGAAGGCTACGACCTCCTCAAAGACCTTCTGCCTGCTGCCGGAGCCTTGAATCTCTCGGGTCCGGATCTGGCCCGGCACCGGGAGCTGGTGACCCAGGAGGCCACCGCGGTCTATCTCAAGGACGTGCTCCTCACCATCCCTTTCCCCTGGCCGGCCCAGGGGGTGGAGCTGGGGGACTGCCAGGGGAGCGACTCGCCCACCCCCCAGCACCTGGCCCAGGTGCTGGCTTACCTGGTGAAGAGCGACCTGGCGCTTTACGTCATCAGCTCCCGGGTGGGGCTGCGCCAGGCCGATTTTCAGTTCCTCAGCGAACTGCAACGCATGGGGCTGGCTCCCCATATCCTGTCGCTCCTGAACCTGGACCTGGGGGAGCACACCTCGTTCGAGGAGCTGGACCGCATCCGGGACCGGGTGGCGCAAGAACTCGGCCCCTGGCAACCCCAGGTGCGACTGTACGCCTTCTCCGCCCTGAAGCTCCTGCTGGACCGTAAGCGGTCCCGGGGCGAGGCCCTGGACCAGCGCGAGGCCGCGGTCCTGCAAGTCTGGGCCATGGATCCCGCTTCAACGACGTTTTCAGATCAGGAAGCCGCCCGCTTCGAAAGCGACCTGCAGGCGCTGCTCCAAGAGTTGCGCCACCGCCGCCTGGCCGGGGGGGGCCTCTCCCAGGTGCGGATGGTGGCCCGGGGCCTGCGGGAGCAGCTGGAACTGGCCCGAGACCTCTTGCAGAAGGGTTTGGGGGCCATCAAAGAGATGGAGGACCGCCTGGAGGCCCGCCGCCAGCCCTTAAAAGGCACCATGGCCAGCCTGAGCCAGACCCTGGAAGGCGCCGGCAACCGCCTGAAGAAGGAGATCCGCCGCCGGGTGGACCACCTGCTGGATTGGCACGGCGGCCCGGTGGGCGCCGCCTTGCGGGAGTTTATCCAGCAATTCGAGCCCAACTGGGACGAACTCACCGCCGCCGGCGCCCCCGCGGCCTTCCGGCCCGCCCTTTACCAGCTCTTCCAGGAATTAGCCAAGGCCCTGGCCCAATTTGTCACCTCCGAGGTCAACATCTCCCTGGTGGAATTCATCCGGGGCCAGGAAGAATGGCTGCGCCTGGAACTGGGCCACTTGTGGACGCCGCTGTTTTTGGCCTTGCAAGAGGCCCTGACCCTCTATTACCGGGAGATCGAAGAACTGGGCCTGCCGGCCGCGCCGCCCACCCTCGAGGTGGCGGCCATCAGCCGGCCCCAGGGTCTGGAGATGCCCCTGCTGGGCCTCGAGCCGGCGCCCGGCTGGCGCTTTGCCCGGGAGGTCTGGGTGCGCTCCGGCCTGGGTTTCCTGGGCCGGGCCTGGGAAGCCGTCAAAAAGCGCCTGGGCCTGGGCAAAGAGGTTGAGCCCCGGGGCCAACTCCAGCGGGATCTGGAGCGGGCCCTGATCTCCCTGAAGGATTGGCTCCAGGCCGAGGTCCAGGTGCAGCTGCTGGATTATCGGGAGCGCCTGAAGTTCCAGTACTTCTTTCCCCTGGTGGACCAGTGGCTCAAGCAGCAGGAGGCCGGCCTGGAGGACACCCTGGGCTCGCTCCTGGGCAGCCTCTCGGGCCTCACCGCCACCGTCCACCTCGAAGAAACCGAGCGCCAGGCCCGCCAGCAGCGCCTGGAACAGATGATCCCCGCGGTCCGGGCCATCGAGACGCGCCTCTCCGAACCTGCTGTCTGAAGGCCTTTTCATCCCCATCTCGTCAAGACCAAGCAATTCCAAATTCCCATTTTCTTTCAGCAAGAATTTTCATTTCTTGACAAACCGCCCAGTCCCCATTAGGAAAAGGGAAGCTAACCACGTAAATTCAATAATATTCAGTGTCAGGG
>JBIOJX010000119.1:0-8188 GCA_044451265.1 Desulfobaccales bacterium | reverse complement strand
TTTTCTTGCAGGCGTCGCAGCAGCCTCCCACCATGGCAATAACAAACGCCATGATGATGGCCAGAGCTAACCCCTTCCTTACCAAAGCTTTCCTCATCATCTATCCCCCCTTCTCAAAGAGATGGTTAAAGGTTAAAGATGCGCACATTTAATAACAGCGGACCGAAAATATCAAGAAAAATATGGCCCCGGGGAAATTTTTTTTACGTTTAACCTTTACCGGCGCTCATAAGTTCCTGATTCTGATAAAATATAAGAACGAGTTTAGAAATTTCAAGAAAAATTATGCATACCGGCAATTTTTTTATTATTCCTATCCAGGGTTTAGCGCTTATCTATTTGATTTATCTATCAATAATTAATCTTGTCTTTTTTCATAAGGGGACATTTCCCCCCAATTTTTTCCGACTCGCAAATCCACCACCAAGGGCACCTTCAGGTCAACCACCCCCGGCATGACCCGACGCACCAGCTTGGCGGTGGCCGCCAGTTCCGTTTCCGGCACCTCGAAGAGCAATTCATCATGGATCTGCAGCAGCATGTGGCCGGCCAGACCGGTGGACTCCAAGGCGGACTCCGCCGCCAGCATGGCCTCTTTGATGATGTCCGCCGCGGTGCCCTGGAGGGGCGTATTGATGGCGGCGCGCTCAGCCTCCTGGCGCAGGATGCGGTTGGCGCTTTGCAGTTGGGGGGTGCGGCGCCGGCGCCCCAGCAGGGTGGTGACCCAGCCCCGCTCCCGGGCCGCCTCCAGGGTTTCGTCCAGATAGGCCTTGACCCGGGTGTGCCGGGCGAAATAGCGCTGGATAAAATCCGCCGCCACCCGCTGGGGCACTCCCATCTGCCTGGCCAGGCCGAAGGGGCTGATGCCGTAAATGATGCCGAAGTTCACCACCTTGGCCTGGCGCCGCATTTCCGAGGTCACCAGTTCCGGGTGAATGCCGAAGACCTCCGCCGCGGTCTGCCGGTGGATGTCGATCCCTTCCCGGAAGGCCTTCAAGAGGATCGGATCTTCGGAAAAGTGGGCCAGCAGCCGCAATTCCATCTGGGAGTAATCCGCCCCCAGGAAGACGTGGCCCGGGTCCGGGATGAAGGCCTGGCGTACCTGCCCCCCCAGTTCGCCCCGCACCGGGATATTTTGCAAATTTGGGTCCCGGCTGGAGAGGCGACCCGTGGCCGCCACCGATTGTACGAAGGTGGTGTGAATCCGGCTGGTGGCGGGGTTGACCAGTTTCAAGAGGGCGTCCACGTAAGTGGACTTGAGCTTGCCCATGGTGCGGTATTCCAGGATCTTGGCCGGCAGCGGGTGGGCCGCGGCCAGGGCCTGGAGCACCTCCACGTCGGTGGACAGGGCCTTGCCCTTGGTCTTCTTCTGGGGGGTGAGGTTGAGCTTTTCAAAGAGAATCCGGCCCAGCTGCTGAGGAGAATTGATCAGAAACTCCTCTCCGGCCAGGTGGTAAATTTCCCCCTCCAGGCGCTGCAGGGCGGCTTCCAGGTCCTGGCCGAAGCGCCGGAGATAATCCTGGTCCAGGCCGATGCCTAAGGCCTCCATGCGGGCCAGAATGGCCAGCAGGGGCAATTCCAGGTTGGCGTAAAGCTCCCATAGCCCCTCCCGCTCCAGTTCGGCCTTCAGGAGGGGCCAGAGCTGCAGGGCGGCTTCGGCCCGGGCGGCTCCGTAGACGCAGCCCAGATCCGGGGGCAGGTCCACCGCCCCCAGGGGCCGGCCGGCCAGTTCCCGGGGTCCGGCCAGATTGAGCCCCAGGTAGTGCAGGGCGACGTTCTCCAGGTTCTGCTCATAGCGGGCCGGGTCCAGCAGGTAGGAGGCCAGGAGGATGTCGCCGGTGAGAGCGGCCGGCCGGTAGCCGAAACGACCGGCAAGCAGCGCCGCCGCCTTCAGGTCGGGGCCCACCTTGGCCACCGCCGGGTCGGACCATAAAGGCCCGAGAACCTGCCAGACGGCCTCCGCCGGCAACTCCGGGCCGCAGGGCGCGTAGGCCGCGGCCCCGGCCTGCCAGGCCACGGCCACCCCGGCCAGGGGCGCCATGACCGGATGCTGGTCGCCCTGTAAGAAAAAGAGGCCCATGGTCCCGGCGGCGCGGATATCCGCGGCCAGCCGCGCCAAATCCTCCCGGGTGCGGATCAGCAGGCAGGTCTCCGGCGGCCGGGTGTCAAAGCCCAGCTCTTTGACCAGCTTGTTGAATTCCAACTCCAGGAACAGCCGCCGCAGGCCCTCACGGTCGGGGGGGCCGGGCTGCAGGGCCTCCAGGTCCACCTCCAGGGGAACGGCGCCGTCCAGCACCGTCAGGCGGCGGCTCAGGCGCGCCTGCTCGGCGTGCTCTTGCAGTTTGTCTCTTAAAGACTTTTGCTTAATTTGATCCAGGTGGGCCAGCAGATTTTCCAGGCTGTGATATTCGGCGATCAGCTTCAGGGCGGTCTTTTCGCCGATACCCGGCACCCCGGGGATATTGTCGCTGGCGTCCCCGGCCAGGGCCCGCACCTCGACGAGTTCCTCCGGGGTGAGGCCGTACTTCTCCCGGATGGCCGCCGGGTCGTAGCGCACCTCCTTCATCGGGTCCCACACGTCCACCCCCTCCTGCACCAGGGGCAGCAGGTCCTTGTCGCCGGTGATGATCTCCACCTGGAAGCCCTGGGCCCGGGCCCGGTGCACCAGGGTGCAGATCAGGTCGTCAGCCTCGAAGCCCTCGACGCGCAGGGCCGGCAGCCGGAAGCCGTCGATGATCTTCTGGATATAAGGGAGCTGCATGACCAGCTCTTCCGGCATGCCGGGGCGGTGGGCCTTGTATTCGGGAAACTCGCGGTGCCGCTGGGTGGGACCCTTGCTGTCGAAGACCAGGGCCAGGTAGTGGGGCTGGCGCTCCTTGATCACCTTGAGGAGCATGTTGGTGACGCCATAGGCGGCGTTGGTGGGCAAGCCCTTGGAAGTGCTGAGCCCTCGGATGGCATGGAAGGCCCGGTAAAAATAGGAACTGATGTCGATGAGATAGAGTATCCGGGGTGCGTCGGCCATGGTCGCCCTCCGGTTCACTTATAATCTTCCTGCCTGGTCCTGTCAACGATTGCAGTGAAAAGATAGACCTCACGCCAAGGCGCAAAGACGCAAAGCAGGGCGCAAGTATACAGAAATGCAAGGCGGGCACCGAGGCCCGTCCCACCGGCTCACCCCGGCGTTGGGCCGGTGGAGATTTGGCTAATCAATAAGTGAAGGCCCGGATGATCGTGGGCGTGCCCAGCAATTGGTCGACTTCCTGTTGAATTTTTTGCCTTTCCGGGTGCTTGAACCAGTCCTGCCAGTGCTCCAATGACTCCCAGGCGCTGATCACCAGGTAATGGTTGGGGTCATCTACCGCATGCAGGGTCTCCCCGGAGATGTAACCGGGCTGCTGCATGGCCAGCACCCGCATCTGCCTCATCAACAATACCGCCTCTTTGACATGCTTCCCCCGGATCGTCCTCTCCAGCACCACCTTGATCATGGCTCCCTCCCGGCGTGGATGTCTGGATATAAGCGGGGCCAAGCCTTCTCAACCCGCCGCTGCCCCAGAATATAAGTATGATCTCGGGGAAATCCAGGGTTCGTTAAACTTCAAACTATTGAGAGGCGCGCGGTCCTGTGTTATGATAAAAAGTCGGGGAGTCGGGTGCTTTGATGGTCAAGTTAGCGGAACTGCGTCAAATTTTGGACCGGCAGGAGGAGGGGTGGCTCTCGCCCTACGCCACCCGGTCCACCCAGGCCAGGCGCCGGCGCTTTGAAGAGTCCATTGACCGGGGCCACCGCCAGGATTTCGCGGTGGACGCCGACCGCATCCTCCACTCCCGGGCCTACACCCGGTACATCGATAAGACCCAGGTCTTTTACCTCATCGACCACGAGCACATCAGCCACCGGGTGCTGCACGTGCAGCTCCTCTCCAAGATCGCCCGGACCATCGGCAAGTTTCTGCGCCTGAACGAAGACCTGCTGGAGGCCATCGCCCTGGGGCACGATATCGGCCACCCGCCCTTCGGCCATGACGGTGAGCGCATCCTTTCGGCCCTCTGCCGGGCCCAGGGCATCGGTCCCTTTCTCCACAGCATCCAGGGGGTGCGGTTTCTCGAGCGCCTGGAGAAGAACGGCCGCGGCCTCAACCTGTCGCTCCAGGTGCTGGACGGCATCCTGAGCCATGATGGCGAGACGCATCTGGAACGCCTCTCGCCTGAGCGGGACAAGACCTTCGCCGACCTGGAGGAGGACATCCGCCGCAAGCTGGCGGACCCGGAGGTCTCCTTGAAGCCCATGACCCTGGAGGGCTGCGTGGTGCGGCTGGCCGACACCATCAGTTACATCGGGCGGGACCTGGAGGACGCCATCACCCTCAACCTGGTGCGCCGGGAGGAGTTGCCCGGTGAGGTGGCCCTGCGCCTGGGCCGCACCAACGGCGCCATTATTTACGCCCTGGTGACGGACCTCATCACCCATAGTTTCGAGAAGAACTACGTGGGCTACAGCCCCGAGGTGGGAGCCCTGCTGAAGCGGCTCAAGGAATTCAATTACGCGCGTATTTATGACAATCCCCTCATCAAAGGCGAGACGGCCAAGATCGAGGGTCTGTTCGAGCGTCTCTTCCAGCAGTTTTTGACGGATATTGCGACAGAGCGCCGCGCTTCGCCCATCTGGACGGATTTTCTGGTCCCCATGGACCCGGCTTATCTGGAGTCCCACCAGCCAACGGAAATCGTGCGGGATTTCCTGGCCTCCTTGACCGACGCCAACTTCCTGCGCATCTCCCAGGAACTTTTCTTCCCGCAGCGCCTGCGCGAGGGGTTTGCTTGAGGCCGCCATGCTGGTCATGACCTTTAACCTCCGGTTTGCCACGCCCCTCGACGGGCCTAACGAGTGGGAGCAGCGCAAGGCCCTGGCGGTTGAGATCATTCGGCGCCAGGCCCCCGACCTCCTGGCCACCCAGGAAGGCACCACGGCCATGCTCGGTTTCCTCGAGGCGGAACTGACGGAATACCGGCCCCTGACGGCCCCGCGCCCGGTGGACGAGACCTGCCAGTATCCCACCATCTTTTACCGGGCCGGTCGTTTCACGGTGCATGAGAGCCAGGAGTTCTGGCTGTCCCAGACCCCGGAGGTGCACCGCAGTTGCAGTTGGGACAGCGCCTTTCCCCGGATGGTCACCTCCGGCCTCCTGCAGGAAGAGGGGCGGACCGAGACCTTTTACTTTATCAATACCCACCTGGATAACGTCTCCCAGGAGGCCCGCCTCCGGGGGGCCAGGATGATCCGCGACTATTTTACCCCGTTGGGACGGCCGCTGATCCTGGCCGGAGACTTCAACGAATCCCCGGATGAGGCCGTCTATCAGGAGTTAATCCGGGATGGCGGGCCATTCCTCGACAGCTGGCGGGCCCTGCACGCTCCGGGAGAGGAAGCCACCACCCAGCATTATTTTAATGGCGAGTCTTGGGGGGCCAGGATTGACTGGATCCTGGTGACCCCGCCCTTTCGGGTGCGCCGGGTGGCCATTGTCACCGCTAATCGGGATAGCCGCTATCCTTCCGATCATTTCCCATATGAAGCAGAGGTGGATTATTAGCATGAAGCGCTTGTGGTCATTATCCCGGGTCATGATTTTTCTGGCGCGGGCCAGCGCGGCGGCGGCCGCCCCGGCGGGGCCGCCGCTCTACCACCAGGTGGCGGGCGGAGAGGAAGAATGCGAGTACACGGGTAAACCCCCGATAACCATCCTGGCCGCGGAAAAAGGGGTAAAGGCTACGGTAGTGATCCGGCAGAACCGCATAAAAGGCCAAAGGATCAAAAAGGGCCAGGTCTTGAAGATCAACACCAGGCACATCGTCCCGACAGAGGTGGAAAACGGCTTTGTCATCAACCTGCCGGAGTTGTTGCTATACCATTTCAACAACGGCGCTTACCAACGGCGCTATACCCTGGCCATTGGCAAGCCGAGCTGGCCGACCCCTACCGGGACTTACAAGATCATTGACAAGCGCGAAAATCCAACCTGGACCGTGCCGCCGTCCATCCAGGCAGAGATGGAGGACCAGGGCCTGGAAGTGGTGGAAAAGGTGCTGCCGGGCCCCAAGAATCCCCTGGGCAAGTACTTTATGTTGACCTCGGCCGAGGGGGTGGGCATCCACGCCACCAACCGGCCCTGGAGCGTGGGCTCCTTTGTGTCCCACGGCTGCCTGCGCATGCTGCCCAGCGAGATCCCCCAACTCTTTGCCCAGGTAAAGGTTGGCACCCCGGTGAAGATCATCTACCGGCCCATCAAGCTGGCGGTCACTCCCGAGGGACGCGTCTATCTGGAAGTCCATCCCAACATTTACCAATGGGAATTTAACCCCAAGGAATACGTCGAGGATATGGCGGGGTATTATCAGATCAGCGACCGCATCGATTGGGATAAGGTCCCGGCCATCCTGAAGGCGAAGGAAGGCATTGCCCAGGAGGTCACCAAAGGCCCGCCGGCGCCCGTGCCCGCCGCCCCTCCGGTGGCTGCCGGCAGCCCCAAGGAGGTCCGGCTTTCCCCTTTACAGGTCCCCAAGGCTGCGGTAGAATAGGCTTAATCCAGCGTAGGGGCGGGTTTAAACCCCGCCCTTGCTTCGCCGATTACCGGAGAACTCCCTTGTCTTATTGGGATGACCCCAACCGGCGGCAAGCTATTCGGGAAGAGAACCGCAAGCTCCGATACTTACGGTTTCTGGTGGACCTGGCCCTGGCCGAAATCCGGGCCGGGAGCTTCACCCTGGCGCAGGCCCAGCAGGCGGTGGAGAACATCCGGAGCCAGGCCTTGCAGCTCTTCCCCGGCAAAGAGACCGCCTTTGAGTGGATCTACCGGCCCCGGTTTCGCCGGGCCATCATGGAAACCTTTAGACTCCATTAAATAAAGGACGCCCTATGACTCAGCCCCGCTATGTGTCCATCGTGTTCACCTGTTTCCTGCTCTTTGGGTTAATCGGCGCGGCCCTGGCGCAGACCCAGCCGCCCACCGCAGCGCCGCAGCCCCAAAAATCGGCCTGCGGTCCGGATCACAAGATCCTCTACAAACGGGCCGTAACCCTGCTGGATAACGCCGAAAAGAAGCTGAATTCCCGCTTCACCGCGGAAGCCAAGTCCATGGCCAAAGAGGCCAAGTCCCTGTTCGCCATCCTCCAGAAGGAGTGCGGCCAGGATCAAAAAGAGCGGCCCCTGACCCCCAAGGAAGAGCAGCAGGAGGCCATCAACCAGAAGCTGTCGGCGGATGAGCAGGCCCAGGCCGAGAACCTGATGAAATCGGCCGAGGAAAAATTCAAGAAGGCCGAAAAGCTGGAGACTACCCAGCCGGAGATGTACTCCACCTTGATGCAACAGGCCAAGCTGGAAAATGAGCAGGCCCAAAAACGCAGCATCAAGGCCATGATCTACGCCATGCGCACCGACCAGATGCTCTTTAGCTGGCTGGGAAAATGATCCAGAGGGCGAATCGTTAAGGGCGGGCTTTAAGCCCGCCTTAGCCGTTTTCACGGTGGCGTTGCTCTCCGGGAGGTCCAGCCTTTGTCCCTCAATATCTTCGCCGAAGCCGTGGGGCCTTGGCGGGTTTTTACCTATCTGGTGGCCTGCCCGGAAAGCAAGGAGGCGCTCCTCCTCGACCCGGGCGGCCCGGCCCCGGTCCTGGCCAAACGCCTGGACCAAAAAGGCTGGCGGCTGCGCTGGATTGTCAACACCCACGGCCATGCCGATCATATCGCCGGCAATGATCTTTGGGCCGGGACCACCGGGGCCGCCATCGTCATCCACCAATTGGACTGGGACTTCTTCCGCACGCCTGCGATGCAGGCCGCGGCTCGGGCCGAGGGCTTCCCGCCCTTGAGCCGGGCCGACCTCCTGGTGGCCGACGGCCACCACCTGCCTCTCGGGGAGCATGAAGCCCTGGTCCTCCACACCCCGGGACACACCCCCGGCTCCATCTGCCTCTATTTCCCCGGCCACCTCTTCACCGGCGACACCCTGTTCGTCGGGGCCGCAGGCCGCACCGACCTGGCCGGGGGCTCGCTGCCTCAGCTCATTGCCTCTCTGGAAGAAAAAATCCTGCCCCTGCCGGACGACACCCGCGTCTGGCCCGGCCACGACTACGGCGAGACCCCCACCTCCTTCCTGGGCCAGGAAAAGACCACCAATCCCTACCTC
>JBIOJX010000118.1:0-8217 GCA_044451265.1 Desulfobaccales bacterium | reverse complement strand
ATCTGGCCCATCAATTTTTTTGCTTGACAAGATAATACCGCTTTCTTATTATCATGTCAAGTGGTCTTACCAATTTTTAAATTAGCCGGGGCGAGCCGGTCACTGCAATGGTCAGACCAGTCCGGCTCCCTATCCGTTATTCCACTTATACCAAAGGACTTACGCCATGGCATCTAAAAAACTTATTGCCACCCTGAAAGAGAAGGCCGCCGCCGTCCAGGTGATCGTCCAGGAGGTGCCAAACCTTGAGGCCGCCTTCACTTACGCCCTCGCCGTTACCCAAGAGCAAGGCGGCGCCACCCTCGCCGCCCCCGGCTGGGACGCCGAAGGCCGGGCGGCCCTGGAAGCTGACTGCCGCCGGGCCGGGGTGGAGCTGCTGGTGGAGAATCTGCGCGAGCGGGCCGACGCCCTGCATACCGGCCTCACCCGGGCCGACTGGGGCATCGCCGACACCGGCTCCCTGGTGCTGGACTCTTCTTCCGAGGATCTGCGCCTGGCCACCATGCTGGTCGAGACCCATGTGGCGGTCCTGCCCATCTCCCGCTTGCGGGCCACCATCACGGACCTGGAGGCGGAAATGACGCGCTTGATGCAGGCGCCGCCTAACTATCTGGCCTTTATCACCGGGGCCTCCCGCACCGCCGACATCGAGCGGGTCCTGACCCTCGGGGTGCACGGCCCCCTGGAACTCCATCTGCTGCTGCTGAAGGATTGATGCCATGATCAACACCGCCCAAAACCTCAAGGAATATAAGAAGCGCCTGAAGAAGGCCCTGGATAACAAGTTTCTGCGGGCCGCCATGGGCACTTTCGCCACGGCCTACAAGGAGGCCCAGGGCCGCCTCTTCGCCGGAGTAGACGTCCCGGCCCTAACCCGGGAGATCGCCGCCGGCAAAGATGCCTCCCTGCCTCACCTGGAAGAGCTGTATGTGTCCTTCAAGACCCGCGCCGAGGCCGCCGGGGTCAAGGTCCACCTGGCCGCGACCGCCCTGGAGGCCAACGAGATCATTGCCGGCATCGCCCGGGATAATGGCGTCAAAAAGATCCTCAAATCCAAGTCCATGACCGCGGAGGAGACCTTCCTCAACGACCACCTGGAAAAAGCGGGATTTGAGGTAGTGGAGACGGACCTGGGTGAATGGATCATCCAACTACGCCACGAAGGACCGTCCCATATGGTCATGCCCGCCATCCATCTCTCCCGCCAGGATGTGGCGGACCTGTTCACCCAAGGTGACCGGCGAGCGGCAGGAGCCCGACATCGGCCAACTGGTGAAGGTGGCCCGCAAAGAGTTGCGCAAGCATTTCCTCTCGGCCGATATGGGCATCAGCGGAGCCAACTTCGCCATCGCCGCGACCGGCACCCTGGGCATCATCAGCAACGAGGGCAATGCCCGCCTGACCACCACCCTGCCCCGGGTCCACGTGGCCCTGGTGGGGGTGGATAAGCTGATGCCCGATCTGGCTGCGGCCTTACGGGTTTTAAAACTGCTGCCCCGGCGGGCCACCGGCCAGGTGATCACCTCTTACGTCTCCTGGATCACCGGGGCCAACGAGTGCCGCCCCGGCCCCAACGGGAAAAAGGAGATGCACGTCGTCTTCCTGGACAACGGCCGCCTGGCCCTGGCCAAAGATAAAGTCTTCTCCCAGGCCCTGCGCTGCGTGCGCTGCGGCGCCTGCGCCAACGTTTGCCCCATCTACAGCCTGGTGGGCGGCCACAACCTGGGCCACGTCTATATCGGGGCCATCGGCCTGATCCTCACCTACTTCTACCATGGCCATAAAAACGCCCGGGCCATCGTGCAGAACTGCCTCAACTGCCAGGCCTGCAAGGCCATCTGCCCCACCGGCATCGATTTGCCCCATCTCATCAAGTCGACCTATTGCGAGATCTTGCAGGGCGAAGAGCAGCGGCCCTTGAAGAATCGCCTGCTGAGGCGGGTCCTCAAGGACCGCCGTCTCTTTCATTTCCTGCTGCGCCGGGCCTCCCTGGCCCAGAAGCCCCTGACCACGGGCGAAGGTTTCCTGCGCCACCTGCCCTTCTTTTTCGGCAAGGAGCACGAATTCCGCAGTCTCCCGGTCATCGCCCGGATTCCCTTCCGGGACCTATGGGCCAAGCTTTATCAGAAGGTGGAGAAGCCCCGCTACCGGGTGGCCCTGTTCGGCGGCTGCCTGGTGGACTTCGTCTACCCCGAACAGGGCGTGGCCCTGATGCAGCTGCTGAAAAAGCAGCAGGTGCAGGTGGAGTACCCCATGGGCCAGACTTGCTGCGGCCTGCCCGCCAATATGATGGGGGAAAAGGAAGTGGCCCGGGAAGTTGCTATCCAGAACCTGGCGGCCCTGGACCCGGCGGATTTCGATTACATCCTGACCCTGTGCGCCTCTTGCGGCTCCCATATCAAGGAGAACTATCCCAAGCTGCTGGCCGGGGAGCCGGGGACGAGCGCCAAGATGCAGCAACTGGCCGCCAAACTCATCGACTTCAGTTCTTTTTTCACCCGGGTCCTCAAGGTCAAGCCCGAGATGTTCCAGGGTACTAACCAGAAAGTGGCCTACCACTCCCCCTGCCATCTGTGCCGGGGCCTGGGGGTGGTGGAGGAACCCCGGGAATTGTTGGCCACGGCCGGCCTGGAATACCTGCCCACCAGAGACGAAGACACCTGCTGCGGCATGGGCGGCTCCTTCTCCATGCAGTTCCCGGAGCTCTCCGCCGAGGTCCTGAAGAAAAAGCTGGATGCGGTGGAGGAGACCGGCACCGATCTGCTGGTCACTGACTGTCCCGGCTGCGTCCTGCAACTGCGGGGCGGCATGGCCAAGCGGGGCGGCAAGGTCAAGGTGAAGCACCTGGCCGAGGTGGTGGCGGAAGCCGAAAAATCAACCGGCTGATGGTCTGGACGCTTTGGTAGCACAGGCTTTCCAGCCTGTGCAGTGTCGGGTGCGCACCGCGCCCCTTCAGTCTAAGCGCGGCGGGCGGAGACGCCCACCCTATCCTATCGCCCTTAACCTTAGTTTCAAGACAGAGACTGGAAGAGCACAGATCATGCTGAGCCATTGGCACTTGCTTCTCATAGGGCTGGCGGGAGTCGCCGGGGGCGCGGTGAACGCCCTGGCCGGCGGCGGCACCCTGATCACCTTTCCGCTGCTCACGGCAGTGGGTATTCCGCCGGTGGCCGCCAACGTCACCAATACGGTGGCGCTCTGTCCGGGCTTTTTGGGAGGCACCTTCGCCCAGTGGAAAGATTTACGAGGGCAGAAACGGCGTCTCTGGCTGCTGCTGCCCGCCTCCCTGGTGGGGGGCGGCGCCGGGGCGGTCTTGCTCCTGAACACCGGCGCCCAGACGTTTCGGGCCCTGGTGCCCTTTCTGATCCTGTTCGCCGCCGGCCTCCTGGCCGTCCAGGATCGGGTGCGTCTCTGGCTCACCCGGCGCCTGGCCTTGGACAAGTCGACCACCCTGCCGGAAGCCTGGGCGATCTGGCCGACTGCCCTGGGGGCGGTCTATGGGGGCTATTTCGGCGCCGGGCTCGGGGTTATCAACCTGGCGGCCCTCGGGCTGGTGCTGGAGGATTCCCTCACCCGATTGAACGCCCTGAAACAGCTCATCGCCCTCATCGTCAACGTCGCCGCGGCTATCCTCTTCCTGTTTTCCGGACGGGTGGTGTGGTCCGCGGCGCTGATTTTAGGGGTGGGCGCCCTGATCGGCGGGACCTTGGGCGGCCGTCTGGCCGGACGGGTGCAGCCGGCGGTGCTGCGCCGGATCGTGGTGACCATCGGGGTGGCGGTAGGTTTGCTCTATCTGGCGCGGTGGGTGTAAAGCCAATGAATTATGGCGATTTGACCGAGAGGGAGGTGAATATTACCGCTAACTGAGCAGTCATCCTGTCACATCTTCATCTTCGTATCAGACGACTTAAAGGAGGGTCGAAATGCAGTGGATTCAAAATTATATTCCCTTGGGTAACCTGGGCCTGTCGGCCCTGGTAGCCGCCATTCCGCTATTCATTCTCTTATATATGTTGGGCATCAGGCGGGCCAAAGGGCAGCACGCCGCCTTTTTCGCCACCCTGGCGGCAATAACCCTGGCTATCGCGGTTTGGGGTATGCCCGTGTCGCTGGCGGTCATGGCCACGCTCAACGGTATGTTATTCGGCCTCTTCCCCGTGGTCTGGATCATCATCACCGCCATCTGGGTCTACAATATGTCGGTTGAATCCGGCGAATTCGAGATCATCAAGAATTCCCTGGCCTGTATTACCGATGACCGCCGCTTGCAGGCCCTGTTCATCGCCTTCGCCTTCGGCGCCTTCCTGGAAGGCACCGCCGGTTTCGGCACCCCGGTGGCCATCACCGCGGCCATGCTGGTAGGTCTCGGCTTTCAACCGGTTTACGCCGCCGGCGTCTGCCTTATCGCCAATACCGCGCCCGTGGCCTTCGGCGCCATCGGTATCCCCATCGTAGTAGCCGCCGGGGTCACCGGTCTGGACCTGATGCACATCAGCGCCATTGTAGGCCGGCAGCTGCCCTTCTTGTCCATCATCGTGCCCCTTTGGCTGGTAGTGACCATGAGCGGTTGGAAATCCGCCATGGAAGTCCTGCCGGCCATCATCGTCACCGGGTTGTGCTTCGCGGTCTCCCAGTTCGTGGTCTCCAACTTCGTCGGCCCTTATCTGCCTGATATCATCGCGGCCGTGGTTACTATCGTCGGCCTGGGGGTATTTCTCATCTTCTGGAAGCCACCCACCATCTGGCGCTTCTCCGGCGTGGCCCCCACGGAAAAGGTCACCTGTCTCTTCTCCAGGGGCGCAGTGGTCCGGGCCTGGGTGCCTTACATAATCCTGGCCATCATGGTGTTTCTCTGGGGCCTCACTTCGGTCAAGGCCATCCTGGGGCCCATCGGCACTACCTTCAACTGGCCCCTGTTGCATAACCTGGTGATCAAGACCGCGCCCATCGTGGCCAAGAATACCCCGTATCCTGCCGTATTCATGGTGAATATCGGCACCGCCGCAGGCACCGCCATCTTTATCGCCGGGCTGCTCTCGGTCCTGGCCATTCCTAACTACGGCTACGACCGGGCCTTTGCCTGCCTGGGCCGGACCATCAAGACCCTGAGGTGGGCCATCGCCACCGTTTCCATGATCCTTGGCCTGGCCTGGATCATGAACTATTCCGGCATGAGTTCCACCCTGGGCCTGGCCTTCACCGCCACCGGCGCCCTGTTCCCGATCTTCTCTCCCATTTTGGGTTGGTTGGGCGTGTTCCTCACCGGCTCCGACACTTCCTCCAACGCCCTGTTCGGCGCCCTGCAGAAGACCACGGCGCAGCAAATCGGGGTGGACCCCACTCTCATGGTGGCGGCCAACTCCAGCGGCGGCGTGGTCGGCAAGATGATTTCACCACAAAGCATCGCCGTGGCCACCGCGGCCACCGGCATGGTGGGGGAGGAAGGCTCCATTTTCCGGTTTGCCTTGAAGCACAGCGTCGCCATGGTGCTGATTATCTCCCTCATCACCCTGCTCCAGGCCTACGTCCTGAAGTGGATGTTGCCGTAAGTTTTGAAAAGTTGAATCAGTGGCGCCGGCGTCTCGCCGGTGTTGTAGGGGCGGTTCTCGAACCGCCCTTACTGATTTCAGGGCGCGGCGAGCTTTAAAATGACGCGATCAAGACTTATGGTATATGCAGGCCAAATTCCTTAGCCAATCAGGCAGCCTTGCCTGGGCCTTGGCCCACCCGAAAATTATGCAAAGGTTGGTGGGGCGGGCGTCCCTGCCCGCCATCTTGGTGCACAGTTCAGCCCCATATTTTTACGCCTTTGCTTTGCGACTTTGCGTCTTTGCGTGAGACCAATCTTTCGGAACAGGAGGAAGAGAGATGAAGGCCGAAATCAAACCGGTTCGCAAGATCATGGGCCGCCTGGCCAAAGGCGCCGACCTGCTGGGGGCCCTGGAAGAACAATGCCGGCTCCACAAAATCACTTTAGGGGAGGTCTGGGCCATCGGCGCAGTGACCAAGGCCCGGATCGGTTACTACCAACAGGACATTCAGAAGTACATGTTTCTCGACCTGGACCGGCCGATGGAGATCCTGACCCTGATCGGCAACGTCTCCTTAAAGGACGGACAAATCATGGTCCACGCCCACCTCACCCTGTCCGATGAGGCGGGCCGGGCCCACGGCGGCCATCTGGCCGCCGGCACCCAGGTCTTTGCCTGCGAATTTGTCCTCCAGGAGTGTCAGTCGGAGAAGATCTTCCAGCGCACCCTGGATGAGGAAACCGGGCTCTTCCTGT
This sequence comes from Desulfobaccales bacterium, assembly GCA_044451265.1. Lineage (GTDB taxonomy): Bacteria > Desulfobacterota > Desulfobaccia > Desulfobaccales > 0-14-0-80-60-11 > JAPLJC01. The sequence continues at coordinate 1,931 of JBIOJX010000118.1, read as the reverse complement.
GGGCCAAAGGGATTTAAAGGCTGGGGGAAAAGGGTAAAAGGCAAAGAGGCGAAAAAGGGTAAAGAGAGACCATTAGACCACTGACAGGTCAATCTTACCTATATTTAATGGTGCCTAAATGGGGTTCTCTTTATCCCCTCTCCCCCAATGGGAGAGCGGGTTAGGGTGAGGGGGAATTAATCTTTTCCGCTCCCATTAATAATAATTTGGCTGTGGAGGAGCCTACACCAATAATCTCCCAGGAACGGACTTGACTGACAGTTCCGCACCAATCCAGCCAATCCAGGCGGCGGTGCTCCGCCAGGGCGGCAGTCCCTTGCAGATTGAAGCCCTCGAACTGGAAGGGCCGCGTCGCGGCGAAGTCCTGGTGCGGGTCGTCGCCTCGGGCATCTGCCATACCGACATAGGTTTTGTTGACGACTGGGACGGGCCGCCGGTAGTCCTGGGCCATGAAGGCGCCGGGGTGGTGGCACAGGTCGGCAAGGGAGTAAAGAGCGTCGAACCCGGCGACCACGTCGTGCTCTCCTACCAGTCTTGCGGTGAGTGCAGTGAGTGCCGGAGCGGACACCCCGCGGGTTGCGAGCGTCTCTACGAGTTGAACTTCGGTTTGGCGCGCCTCGACGGCAGCAATGCCCTGCATCGGAGCGGCGTGAGCGGCCACTTCTTCGGCCAGTCGTCCTTCGCCACCCACCTGCTCGCCACCGAACGCAACCTCGTCCGGGTTCCCAAGGACCTGCCTCTCGATCTCCTGGCGCCGCTGGGCTGCGGGTTTCAGACCGGGGCCGGTACGGTGCTGAACTCGCTGGCAGTCCCTCCGGGGGCCAGCCTGGCCGTTTTCGGCACGGGAGCTGTGGGCCTGGCCGCGGTCATGGCGGCCCGCCTGGCCGGCGCCCATCCCATCATCGGCGTCGATCTCAACCCGATGCGGCTCGAACTCGCCTTGGAGTTGGGCGCCACCCACGCCATCGATAGTCGTCGGGAGGATGTCGTCTCCCGCCTTAAAGAGATCACCGGCAGTGGCGTCGATTACGTTTTGGAAATTACCGGCGCCTCGAAGCTTTACCAGGCCGCCCTCGAGGTCTTGAATCCGCGGGGCACGGTGGCCTTAATTGCTAATCCGGGTGGCTCAGGATTTCTACCGGGAGGGCGGAAAATCCTCGGCATCATCCAGGGTGACTCCGTGCCGCAGGACTTTATCCCTCAGATGATTGCGTGGTATCGGGCCGGAAAATTTCCCTTCGATCGGCTCGTGAGGTTCTATGACTTCCGCGAGATCAACCGGGCCATAGCCGACGCCAGCCGCGGCGACACCATCAAACCGGTGCTGCGCATCAGCCAACCGTAGGGTAACCCGGGGCAGTGGCACGGGCGTCTCGCCTGTGCGGGGACAGGCAAATTGATCAGCCATCCTGGGTCAATTCCGGATGCAAGGCGAGTGTGAGGGCGGTTCGAGGACCGCCCCTGCAATGACTGCAAAATCAAGTCTGCAAGCAAGGTCTTAGTCCTGGCTGATTGCTGAAAGCTGACGGCTGAAAGCTACCTCAAACCAACCCCATCTTCTTCGCCTCGACCAGTAAATCTTCCCGGAACTTGGGATGGGCCAGGCTGATAATGTCCTTGACCCGCTCCCGGGTCGATTTCCCCATAAGGTTCACCACCCCATATTCCGTGGCCAGGTAGTGGGTATCCATGCGCGTCGTGGTGACTACGGTGCCGGGCGCAAAGCGGGGCACCACCCGGGAGATCTCGCCATTATGCGCCGTCGCGTAAAAGGCGATGAAGGATTTGCCCCCCTTGGAGTTGAAAGCCCCCCGGACATAATCGAGCTGCCCCCCGGTGCCGCTGAACTCGTGCCCCCCCAGGAACTCGGAATTGCACTGGCCCAACAGGTCCACCTCGATGGTGGAGTTGATGGAGATCATGTTGTCGTT
>JBIOJX010000117.1:0-8221 GCA_044451265.1 Desulfobaccales bacterium | reverse complement strand
GTAATTTAGGGTCTGTGGAAGGGGTTTGCTGCGGCCTGGACTTTGGCAGCCGCTATGTGAAGATAGTTTATGCCGGTGGAAACGGGCCGCTGACCCGACGCCGGTTGGATACCATCACTTTTTACCGCGACTATCTGATCCGGGAGAATGGCCGCCTGGCCATTGCCTGGCCGCGGCTGGGGCTGCCGGAGCCCGAAGCCTTGGTGGTCACCGGCTACGGCAAGAATCTCTTGCAGAAAAATTTCCCCGCCATCACCGAAATCCGGGCCCATTTCCTGGGCGCCCGGCAGCAGACGGGCCTGGACCATTTTATCCTGTTGGAGGTGGGCGGCCAGGACACCAAGGTGCTGTACGTCAAAGACGGCCGGGTCTTCGATTTCCTCACCAACGACCGTTGCGCCGCCGGCACCGGCCGCTACCTGGAGAACATGGCCCGGTTTCTGAAGATGCCGCTGACCGAGTTCGCCGCGGCCTGGGCGGACCCGGTGGAGATCTCCCAGACCTGCGCCATCTTCGGGGAAAGCGAACTGGTGGGGCATCTGCTGGAAGGGGTCGACCCGGGGCGCATCGCCGCCGGGGTCAATGCCTCCGTGGCCCGGCGAGCCCTGGCCCTGGTGCGCCGTTACCGCTGCGCCACCCTGGTGTGCGTCGGCGGGGTGGCCCGCAACCGGGCGGTAATCAATTTCCTTCAGGAACCAGACTCGTTTCGGGTGCTAGTGCCGCCCTACCCCCAATACATCGGCGCCCTGGGGTGCTGCCTGGAGGCGGCCCGCCGGCAGGCGCCGGAACGGCCGTGACCAGGCTGGCGCCGCAGGCCCCCCTGGCCCTGGCCCTCGGGCGGCTGCTGGCTCCGGCCGGGGCCTCTCCCCTGACCGGAGAGGTGGCCCGGGAGACGCTGCCGTCTTCCCGAGAGGTCTGCCGCTTCACCTTCAGCGGCAACGGCGCCGCCGTGGTGGGCAAATTTTATGGCGCCTATCCTGCCGCCACGCCGGCGGACCGGGGCCTGGTCCAGGAATATGACCACTATCTCCGGGCTGCGGCACTGGGACTGACCGAGGGCTTGGCCAGGATTCCGCGGCTCCTGGGCCACCGGCCGGACCTCCGCCTGGGTCTGCTGCTGGAGGCCGTTCCCGGGCCGGACCTGGATCGCCTCGTGCGCGGCGCCCTAGAACAAGGCAAGCTGGCCGACCTCCGTCGGGGCCTGGAAAGCCTGGCTGAGCTCCTGGCCTTTTTTCACTCCCGCCCCTTGCCGGAGACCGCGGTGTCGGGCCGGGAGGCCTTGAGTTACCTGGACAAACTATTATGGCAACTGGGGCGACAGGGCCTGCTTTCTTTGGAAGACGAGGAGGACCTGAGATTCGAGAGGGCCGCCTGGGAAGTCAGGCTGGCTCAAGTTCCCGATCGGCAGGTGCTGGTGCACGGCGACGCCACCCCCACCAATTTTCTCTTCCCCGACCACGACGGGCGGGGAAACCCACCCCACGGAAGGGCGGTGGCCCTGGACCTGGAGCGCCTGCGGGCGGCGGACCGCCTCTGGGACCTCTCCTGGGTGGCCGGCGAACTCAAGCACGCCTGGGCCTGGCGCACCGGCCAGGCGGCCGCGGCCGAAGCAGCCATCGGCCATTTTTTCACGGCTTATCTGGGATTGCAGCCCGATAACCCGGACCTGGCGGCGCGCCTCTATCTCCTCAACCCCTTTTACATGGCCCTGGCGGAGCTGCGCATCGCCCGGAATGGTTATCTCGCCTGGGATTACCGCCGCTGGCTGGTGGCCGAGGCTACAAGATGCTTGACTTACGGCAGGCGGCTTTAAAGGCAGTTTCGAGTTTCGAGTTTCGAGTTTTTAGTTTCGAGTTGAACGGAATTTTTTGCGTCTTGGCCTCTGGCGTGAGCTATTTTATTTCGTCATGACCTTGAGTTATGGAGATTAGCATGAAAACCGTCCTGATCATCGCCGGCTCCGACCCGGGGGCCGGCGCCGGCCTGCAGCAAGACCTGAAGGTGGCCACTCTGCTGGGCACTTACGGCCTGACCGTGGCCACCGCCCTCACCGTGCAGAACAGCCAGGGGGTCCAGGCGGTGCACCCGGTGGCCCCGGAGGTGGTGGCGGCGCAGTTGGATGCAGTTCTCAGTGACTTCCCGGTGGCTGCAGTGAAGCTGGGCATGCTGGCCACCCAAGAGATCGTCACCCTCGTGGCCGCCCGCCTGAAGGGCCTGGGCGCGATCCCGGTGGTCCTGGACCCGGTCCTGGCCGCAGGCGGCGGCTTCCCGTTGCTGGACGAGGCCGGCATCGCCGCCATGCAAGACCAGCTTTTTCCACTGACCACCCTGCTCGCTCCCAACGCCCCGGAGGCCGCCCGGCTCACCAATCTTTCGATCAGCAGCCCGGCTGACCTGGAAGCGGCGGCCCGGCGCCTGCAGGCCCTGGGGCCCCGCTGGGTCCTGGCCAAGGGCGGCCACCTGCCGGGCGAGCCGGTGGACGTCTTGACCGACGGGAACAATTGTTACCACCTCCCCGGGGTGCGCTTGGCGGCCCCACACCAACACGGCACCGGCTGTCTCCTGGCCAGCGCCTGCGCCGCCTATCTGGCTCAAGGACTCTCCCTGCCGGAGGCAGTGAATCAGGCCCGCCGCCTCACCCGGCAGGCCCTCAAATACGGCCTGCCCTTGGGCCGGGGCTCCGGGCCGGTAAACCCCTATGCCCCCTTTGCCCGGGAGCTGGCCCGCTTTGCGGTTTTGGAAGAACTTAAGGCGGCCGCGGTCCGGCTGCAAGCCGAGGACCTCAGCCCCTTGATCCCCGAAGTCATGACCAACCTAGGATTTGCCGTCCCCTACCCCGAAGGGCCTCAGGATGTGGCGGCCTTCCCGGGCCGTCTGGTGAAGAGCGCTTCCGGGGTGATCATCCCGGCCGCGCCGGCCTTTGGGGCTTCCCGGCACGTCGCCGCCATTATCCTCACCGTCCTGGCGACGCACCCGGAACTGCGCAGCGCCATGAATATCAAATACGTGGCAGGGATCGAAGACCTGGCCCCGCTGCTACATTGGCGCGTCGCGTCCTTCGACCGGGCCCAGGAACCGGCAGACGTGAAGAGTCGGGAAGGCGGCACCCTGGCCTGGGGCGTGGCTGCGGTGCTGAAGCCCGGCCGGCCGGCCCCGGATATCATTTACGATAAAGGAGACTTAGGCAAGGAAGCCATGATCCGTATCCTGGGTCCCAGCCCCATGGCCGTGGCCGAAAAGGCTTTGGCCATAAAGCATGCCTTGCGGGCGGGAGGGAAGCTGGAAAGAGTGAGCAGTGAGCAGTAAGCAGTTAGCAGTAAAAGCAAAAGATAGAAGCTGCAAAATCATTTTGGCACCTTGAACGAACCGAGTGATCTCAGGTATCTAAAAATATGAGATTCTTCGCTGCGCTCAAAGAGCAGAGTTTAATATGACTTGTAGTTGAAATAGCTGATGGTCTTTCTGCTCACTGCTCACCGCTTACCTCTCCGTCATGATCACCCGATACAGGGCCAGGCCCACGAAGAAGTCGGCCACCAGGATGGCGATGTCCGGGAAGGTGGTGAGCAGCAGCCAGCCGAAGAAGTTGGCCGCAGGCGAGACCGCCACCTTGCCGGCCAGGGTGGCGCTGAGGGAGAAGTCGGCCATCATGATGATCCCCAGATAGGCCAGGAAACTGTTGAGGATGACGGCCAGGATGGCAGTGTACCGGAAGAGGAACAGCAGGCTCACCACCACCAGGTCGATCCAGGAGAAGAGGTTGGGCCAGACATCGGAGAGCTCATCCGGCGGATGAATGCGCAAATGCAGCAGAGTGGCGCCCAGGGCCAGAGCCACCAGGGCTACCCAAAGTTGGGGGCGGGGGGATTTCATCAGGCGCCTAAAATTTCATGGTGTAGCCCAGGAGAAACAACAGGGCGATGCCCGTGGCATGGAGCAGGAACCAGCCCAACCTGGGAAACAGGACATGGGAAAAGAACCGGATCATCTCGTCACCCTTTCAGATACGCGGCGGTCAGGCGGCCGGCGGCATAGACCAGGGAAAACCCCAGAAAATGCACCAGCCACCAGCGCCAGGAGAGAAATTGCCAGCCTGGTCTCATCGTTTCAACCGCTCCCCCCGGATTATTGGCCTGAATGCCCTAAAAAGGTAAGTACGGGCAAAGGAAAAATCCAGGTTTGGAGAGACAGAAAAAAGCCTTGCCTAAACTTTAAATAATCTGTCGGTAGTTCTGGAGGATTTCTTAAAGGGAAAAAGCAGGAAGTTGGGGGCGCACTGCGCACCAAAGGGCACAGGCTGGAAAGCCTGTGCTACCAGGGGAGATTACAACCCGGACAGGCGGGCGATCTGCGCCATGAGCTCGGAAGTGAGGGCCGAGGCCTGTTTCGGGAGGGCGGCACGCAGGGGCGGCCCCAGGTTGACCTCCACCCGGCAGCCCCGTTCCAGGGGGTGATAGGACACCCCCACGGGTACGAAGGGCAGCAGCCCCAGGCCGTCCCGATGCTGGAGCTTCAGGAGCATCTGGATGAGGCGGTATTTGCCGGGCCCCATCCGGCCCCGGACATAGGTGCCTTCGGGAAACAGGACCACGTAGGCCCCGGCTTGCAGCAGGGGCAGCAGGCGTTTGAAAGAGGACAGGGTGGCCCGGGGTCTGCGGCGGTCCACCGGCACCCCGCCCCAGGCGCCCAATAATTCCCGGATCACCGGCTGCTGGAAAAGCTCCACCTTGGCGATATAGTGCAGCGGCGGCGGCAGGACCAGGCCGATGAGAGGGATGTCCTCCCAGCGCTGGTGCTTGGGGCAGATGATGGCCGGGCCGTGGGCCGGCAGGTTTTCCAGACCCCGGACGCGCAGGGAAAAATGCCAGCGCAGGGCCTGGCGGCAGAGCCAGCGGCCAAAGCGGTAGAAGGTTGGGGAGAGGGAATGGCTCATGGCGAGGGAAAATCAGACAATCCGAAATTTTGTCTAATCTTACCGCCTATCGAAAGGTTGTCAAGTGCAGGGTTCGTCTTGACTTTCGTTTCAATCGCTGCCCGGAGGAGGGACTCTATTTTGTTCCGCCTCTACAATATTCATTTAATTTGGTCAATCAGGTCGAGAACTCTTCATAACCCCACCATCGAGGTCCGCCATATGGAAATTATCTGGACTTTCACCACAATAGCAATTATGATAGTGTCGGCTCGGGAGAGGTTTCTCAAATTGCTAGGGTGACATTCGCGTCGGGTAACCGGGGCAATGAAATTGCGGCAAGAGAGTCCGATCTCGAGCTATTTTTTGGTTGAGCCTTGGCTATTTGATAATTCTATCAATTTAGCCATAATAGCCTCATCAAAATGAGCTTTCTGCCAATTATACGCCTTCAGTATACTTTTCAGCGCAACCTCATCAAAGGAACAATCTTTGAAAAAAGTGTCGTTAATATTCGCTTGGGGAAATTTTGCGCCAAAGAGTTTGGCATTATCGAGATGGGCTGATTGCATCTTTGCTTGATGAAATTCGGCATTAGTTAGATTAGCCTTCCTCAAATCAGCCGCCACCAGATTTGCTTCATGAAATCTTGCTTCTTGAAATCTTGCTTTTCGGAAACGGGCCTCATTGAGATTAGCTTTATATAGTACAGCTTTTTCAAGGTTAGCTTCCAGTCCTCGCACCCGGAATAAGATTGTTTCCGTCAGGTTCGCTCCCCTAAGGTAGGCAAAACCCATATCGCCTTCGCTCAGATTGAGACCCGCCAAATCTATTTGATAGAGATTAGCATCAGAAAGATTTATTAGGAATTTCTCATTTTTGTCTTTAAAGTATTCTAACTGGAAACGGATGGCTTTTTCAAACCCTTCGATGAGAATGTCATTAATAACGTCATTATGATCTAATTTAAGGTTGGCAAGGAGAATCATGAATACCTGCTCATGAAATAATTTATATTCGGGTTTTAGAAAACTCCGAATGGAAACAGCGGCACCAGCCTTGATGGCCTCTTTTTCCGAACCTAAATTGGTAACTACTGCAGCAAATTGTTCATCAAACCGACGCAGATTATCCTTTTCTTTTTGCTCACGATCCAAATCTCTCTGTCGGTTATTATCGACGTGGTATTTCCAAAAACTGATAATTAAACTAAATAAGGCTACAATACCAGCAATAAAAGGAGTTAGTGAAATAAATTTTTCCAAGGAACTATTTAGCTTTTTATTTTCTAATTCTAATTTAATTTTCTCCTGTTCCAATTTATCCTTTTGCAATTGTTCAATGGTTCTCAATTCTGGTTGATTACTAGCCTCAGCTTTTGATTCAGTAATCCATAACAAAATGCTTAGCATTGATAATATCGCTATTATCCATATAAGCTTGTTGCATAATTTATTCCACATACTTGGATGCTCCGTCTTATCTCATAACAGGTGGATTTTTTTTCAAAAGTCACTACCAAAATGGAACCTATCGTTGGCCATCTGTAATTATCTTTTAAATCACTATGTTAAAGGATGTCAAGTAAATAATTAATGCTTTCCTGATGATACGAGTGGGTGGGAGCACTGCTGCCTGCCCGGATTGACAGGATGGGCCTAAACTTGCTAAAAATAGGGACAGAGAATCTGAAGGAGAAGGCGGTTCTTTTTTAAGAAGAGGTAAGTTATGGGCAGCCCCAAAATGGGAAGCAGAAATGCCATGATCTACCTGGACTACAACGCCACCACGCCGGTGGCCCCGGAGGTGGCCGCGGCCATGCAGCCCTTCCTGGGGCCGGAGTTCGGCAACCCGAGCTGCGACTATCCCTTGGGGTTGAGGGCCCGGGAGGCGATGCACCAGGCCCGGCGGGAGGTGGCGGCGCTCTTGAACTGCGCCCCGGATGAGGTGGTCTTCACCAGCGGGGCCACCGAGGCCAACAACCTGGTCCTCAAGGGTGTGGGCCTGAGTCGCGGCTCGGGGTGGATCATCACTGCGGCCACCGAGCATCCCGCGGTGCTGGCCCCCTGCCGCTGGCTGGCCTCGCTAGGAATCGGCCTGAAGGTGCTGCCGGTGGACTCGCAAGGTTTCGTGGACCCCGAGGCGGTGCGCCGGGCCCTAACCCCGGACACCATGCTGATCAGTATCATGCACGCCAACAACGAGACCGGCGCCCTGGCGCCCATCCAAGAGATCGCCGCTATTGCCAAGGAGGCCGGCGTGCCGCTGCATACCGACGCGGCCCAGAGCGTGGGGAAGGTCAAGGTGGACGTGGAGGAATTGGGGGTGGATTTTCTCACCGTGGCGGGGCACAAATTCTACGCCCCCAAAGGAGTCGGGGCGCTTTACCTCCGCCGGGGCCGGGAACTGACGCCTTTGCTGCACGGGGCCTCCCAGGAGAGCGGGCGCCGGGCCGGCACCGAGAACCTGCCCTATATGGTGGGCCTGGGTGAGGCCTGCCGCCTGGCCCGGGAGCGGCAGACGGCCGACGCCGCCCACCTCCAGGGCCTGCGGGACCTGCTGCACGGGAAGCTCAAGGCCGGCTTCCCCGGCCTGGTCCTGAACGGCCCGGAGTCCGAGCGCCTGCCCAGCACCCTGAACGTCTCCTTTCCGGGGATTTCCGGGGCCGAACTGATGGCCGGGGTGCCGGAGGTGGCCGCCTCTCTGGGGTCCGCCTGCCACGCCGGCCAGGAGTCCGTCTCCCCGGTCCTGACGGCCATGGGGGTCGCGGCCGACATCGCCCGGGGCGCGGTGCGCTTCAGCGTGGGCCGACCCACCACCCGGGAGGAAGTGGAGGAAGCCGCGGCCTTGATAGTGAAACAGGCTCTCGCCCTGGCCAAAAAAGGATAAGGGCGAACACAAGGTTCGCCCCTACGGGTGGATTAGAGGGCGCAGGGTCTGGCGCGCCGCCCCCCCCACCAAAAAAAACGCAGGCTCAAGCCTGCGGCTACCAGAGCCCATCTGAGGCACGGCGTCAGCGCTTGCCTAATAATTCCTCGGTGATGATCTCGGCCAGCTTGGCGGAATCGATCTCGTAGGTCCCCTGGTCGATGGCCTCTTTCAGGCGCGCCACCTTTTCCGGGCGGACTTTCGGGGTCTGGTAGACGACTTCCAGGGCCAGGCGCTTCAAGCCTTCCAGGGAATCCTCGCCCCCCTCGGGGGTTTTTCCGCTCGAGGTCGAGTCTGACTGACAGCCAGGATGATGTTTCTCGTCATTACTCATAAATTTGAGTTCATTTTAATATTTATTAATCGGACGATCAAGAAGAT
>JBIOJX010000116.1:0-8227 GCA_044451265.1 Desulfobaccales bacterium | reverse complement strand
CCCCCAATCTGCCCACCGACGTCTTCCGCCACGGCAGCAAATACTATTTTTATTGGCAAGGCTATCTCTACCGCGGCAGCAAGGCCAGAGGGCCCTGGAAATCCGTGCAGCAGCCGCCCGACTGGTTCTCGGCCATCGACCCCGCCCTCTTCAAGACGGTGAAACAGGAAGCACCCGCGCCGTCGGCCCCAGCGCCGTCGGAGCCAGCCCCACCCGAGGCGGTCCCACCGGTCCCGTCGGTGCCGGCTCCCGGCCAGGAAAAGGCCCCCGGAGTTCCGGTCATCCCCCCCGAGCCTGTCAATCCCCCCAAGGTGATGTAACGTCAATTCGGGAGGTGAGGGTCATATCACCTCCCGTCTTCCCTCGGTTCGCCATTATCGGACAATTTTAGCCCGGAATCCTCAAGGGGGACAGCAATTATCCCTGTCCGGTAGTGTATCAGTTTGAAAATTCGCCTCCGCAGATTTTTCCTTGGATTCAAGCCGTTCAGAAATTATGCCGATGGATGAGGAATCGTTTTCTTAGATAACAAGCAAATTTTTGGCTAAAAATTTGGGGTAGGCAGATCATCTTTCTTATCCCGGCTGGCCTGCCACACGGGTGCCATCATGAAACCGGTTCGCAAGGGGAAGGGGGTCCGGTTGAGGGCCTGGATTGCGCGGCTTTGCTGCTTCGTGGGAATTCTGGGGTTGACACTGCTATTCTCCAGCGTCACCCTGGCAGACTCCGCTCAGGAAGCTGCCGATGGGGATGTGCCCCAAGGCCTGCAGCTTCTTCCGAGAGTAGGGCTTTCCATGGAATATGGGGGATATATTGCCCATCAGGATAACTTTACCAGTCAGCTGCGCCGGCGCCTGGAGATCGATCTCCTGCAATACCGCCGCCACATCTTTTATGTAGAATTTGACGAGAGAACCTATTTCGGCATCCCTGACAATAAGTGGCAATTTAACCTGTTTAAGTATGATATTACTCTGGGTGGCTATCGTTACGATTTCGGCGACTTTTATCTCGGCGCCTTCGTTCGTCATCAATGCAACAATCTCTTTGATACTATAACCTTCAATACTTCCATCGATCGTCAGAGAGCTAATCTCTACGGCGCGGGCCCTGAGTTTTTAACTAAGAACATGCGTCTGGGCATGAAAGACAGGGGTATTAATTTCGATTCACCCCAGGCGTTTGAATTTCTGAACCATTGGGGCGCGGGGTTTTCGGCCAGTAAGTTATTTGTGCAGGAGAGGATCAACGCGAATTGGCTGATCAAGGGCCAGGTTCGCTATGATATCTTCCGTTACCGGCAGGTTGTGCCATACGTAGAAGCGACCGGGGAAGTGCTGGCAGGCTCGGAAACCCGCGGCGTTCCCAGCGTGGAGCTTGGCGCCCGTTTGCATCTGGGCAGATTCGACCTCACGCCCTTCTTCAAATGGTCACGGGAGCAAGAATCACTCCTCTACCAGTTCAATCCCGATAAGACGAGTTTGGTGGCCAGGAATTCCCTCCTGGGCGGAGCCCGGCTGGAAACTCTGCTGGATGGCCGAACTTTTGGCCCGACCCCGGGTGCTTCCGGTTTGCAGTTATTCCCGGAAATGCACGGCCAGGCTAATTACGCTGCGTTTCTTAACAACCCGCATTTCCAGGGGAACGGCAACATCGAACTCGATCTGGAGGCGCTGCGCTGGAATAGTTGGACCCTCTTCTTTTACACGGACCTGAATTTTGACACCCGCAAGGAGGACCTTAAGCCTGACAAGGTCTCTTATTGGCTTCAGTATGGCCTGACCTACTCCTGGGAAAGATACTTTATTGAGGGCTTCGTGAAAGATGACCGGAGACTGGACAGCAATATTTTCCGAGGCACCATGGAGCGCGCCAATTTGGCCGGACTCAGAACCGGCACCAAGGGGATGAAGCCCGGTCATTACAATGACGGCATCTCCTTCACCGGACCCGCCAGCTTTGAATTCATCAATAATTGGAATGCCCAGGCTTACTTCGGCCATTTCTTTAACAACCGGGACTGGCAATACCTCTGGAACCTGAATGCCCAGGTCCGTTGGGACCTCCTGCGCTGGTACTTTATGGTGCCTTATGTCCAAGGCGAGGTGAACTGGATGTCAGGCGGAGGCTCGACGCAAGATGCCCTGGAATATGCCGTGGAGCCTGGGGTCCGCCTCCATGGCGTCTTGGACCTGGCCGTCTATTATCGTTTTCAACATCGCAAGAATGTGCTGTTCTTTGGCGGACCGTCCGAGAATGAAAATCTAGTCGGCGTCAAAGTATTGTTTTAATCCGCCGGAGGCGGCAGGCCAGTTGCCAGTAGCCAGTAAACCCAGTGGTCATTTAGACTGTACTGACAACTGGCTACTGACTACTGCCGTTCAAATCTCCAGCCTGGCCGCAATGGGTATCCTCCGCCCCATCCCAAACGCCTTGGAAGTCACCTTCAGACCCGGGGCGGCCTGTCGCCGTTTGTATTCGTTACGATCGATGGTCCGGATCACCCAGCGCACCGTCTCGGGGTCGAAGCCCCGGGCGACGATATCCTGGTACGAGCAGCGGTCTTCCAGGTACAAATTCATGATCCGGTCCAGGATTTCATAAGGCGGCAGGGTGTCCTGGTCCGTCTGGTCCGGCCTCAGCTCCGCCGACGGCGCCCGGCGGATAATCTCCGGCGGGATCAACTCCCGCTCCCGGTTGAGATGCCGGGCCAATTCGTAAACCATGGTCTTGGGAACGTCGGCCAGGACGCTCAGACCGCCGCTCATATCGCCGTAAAGCGTGCAGTAGCCCACCGCCAGCTCGCTCTTGTTGCCGGTGGACAGCACCATGTGCCCGAACTTGTTGGAGATGGCCATGAGGATATTGCCCCGGATGCGGGCCTGGATATTCTCCAGGGTCACCTCGATTTCGCCCAGGTGCAGCGGCTCTTGCAAAAACTCGCGGTAGCACTGGTACATGGGGGTGATGGAGATCAGTTTGGTTTCCACCCCCAGGTTGGCCGCCAGCTTCTCTGAGTCCACGATGCTGTGCCGGGAAGTGTAGGGCGAGGGCATCAGGACCCCCAGAACGTTGACCGGCCCCAGGGCCTCGGCCGCCAGGGCGCAGGTGACCGCTGAATCCACCCCGCCGGAGAGCCCCACCACCACCTTGGTGAAGCCGCATTTCCTGATATAGTCCCGCAGCCCCAGCACCAGGGCCTGATGCACCGCGGCGCTGTGCTCCTGCGGCACGTAAAGGCCCGGCGTCCCCGCTTGCTGCAAGTCCACCGTGACCACCGCCTCCTGAAAGCTGGGGAGCAGGGCGAGGGCCTCACCCGCTGCGTCCAGGGCCATGCTGCCGCCGTCGAAGATGAGCTCGTCGTTGCCCCCCACCTGGTTGACGTAGACCATGGGCAGCCGATAACGCCGGGCGTGGTTCTGCACCAACCGGTGCCGCACGCACTGTTTGCCCACCTGGAAGGGTGACCCCGAGATGTTGATCAGCACCGTGGCGCCCTGGTCCGCCAGAACCTTGATGGGATCCAGGGGATAGAGCCGGCGGAACCAGAGCTCCGGCTCGTACCAGGCGTCTTCGCAGACGGAGAGCCCCAGGGATTCCGCCCCGAAACTCACGGGCCGCACCTCCGCGGCCGGCTCGAAATGCCGGGTTTCGTCAAAGACGTCGTAGGCCGGCAGCAGCGATTTGTTCTGCTGAAACAACACCTTCCCCTGGCCGATCAGCACCGCGGCGTCGCTCAACGGCTTGCCGGTGTCCCGGCCCGTGGGCAGGGGCGCGCCCACCAGCACCGCGGTTCCGGGATAACGCCCGGTAACCTCCGCCAGCCGGGCCAGGGCCTGCTGCGCCTGGTCGATCAGGGAAGGCTTCTCCACCAGGTCCCGGGGCGGGTAGCCCACCAGGAACAGCTCCGAGAAGACGATGAGGTCCGTGGCGCCCCCAACGCGCTCCAGGGTGTCTATGACCTTCTGCAGATTGCCGCTGACATCTCCCACCGTGGGGTTAAGCTGGGCCAGGGTGACTTTCATGACGCGTGCCGCCACCTTTCCGTGATTATTGGGATGATCATAGGAATATAGGCCCGGCCGGCCCCGCGGTCAATCGGATTCTCAAGGCGGGAGGCGCTGCGCTTTCTCGCCCTACGGGATAGCTAAGGGAAATAATAATGGTGCGTAGGACGCACCCTGCATCTGTATCCACAATTACGACTTAGCTTTTCGCCTTTACTGCCCACTGGCCACTGTCTTTCCTCACTTCCGGGTTCTGGGGAGGCTGAAGAAAATCCTGGTCCCGACGCCGATCTGGCTTTCGAGCTTGAAGGTGCCGCCCAGGGCCCGGACCCGCTCGGAGATGGCGGCCAGGCCGATGCCTTTCCGCCCCGCCTCCACGTCCTCTATCCGGCCCACTTCGAAACCCTGGCCGTTGTCCTCCACCAGGAAATCCACCCGGTCGTCCGTTTTCTTGGCGGACAGGGTCACCTGGCTGGCCTGGGCATAACGGCTGATGTTGTCCATGGCCTGCTGGAAGATCCGATAGATGCTGACCTGATCTTTCAAGCTGAAGACCTGGTTCAGGTCATCCATCCCCAGGGTGCAGGCGATCTTGTAACCATCACACAGGCTTTGCAAGCCCGCCGCCAGACCCAGGTCAGCCAGCATCTGCGGGCTCAAATCCGCGGCCCGGCGTCGCAGGTTTTCCACCATACCGTCGATCTTTTCCAGGGCCTGGTGGTATTCTTGCCGCAGTTTCTTATCACCTGCGGGCAGCATCGGCTCATACCTTCGTAACTCTATCTTCAAGGCGGTGATATCCTGGGCCAACTCCTCATGCAATTCCCAGGAGAGTTCCTGGCGCTCCTTATCCTGCAGGGCCAGCAACTGCCGGGCGAGTTCCCGCAGCTTGGTCTCCGACTCCTTCAGCGCCTGCTCCGCCCGCCTGCGTTCGGTAACGTCTTCGATGGCCAGCAGGATAAGGTCGTGGTCGGAGGCGCCCATGGGCAGGAGGCGACCGTTTAGGAGCATGGTCCGGCGGCCGACCCCCGGAAAATTCTGCACCATCTCGAAATCCTGGAATATCTGATTGGCAGGCAGGACGTTACCTAAAAGCTTCCGCAAACCGTGGAGGTTCCACTGGCCTTGGCCCAGATCATAAAAGAAAGTGCCTTCCGTCTCTTTGGGGGTGGTCTGGAAGATCCGGTAATAGGCGTCGTTGGCCGAGACTACCCGCAGCTTATCGTCCAGGACGACCAGAGGCTCACGCATGGTGGCGATGATGGCCTGGGCATAGTCCCGGGCCCTCTGCGTCTCTTCCAGGCTGCCTTTCAAGAGGTTCACATCCACCAGGGCCAGGATGACGCCGTCGATCTTATTGTCCGAAGTGCGATAAGGCCGCAGGCGCAGGGAGAACCAGCGCCCCTCCCGGTCCTGAACTTCCAGCTCCTTGATATTGAGGGTGTTTAAGACCTCCAGGATCACCCGCTCCAGGTCCGGGACGTCCACCGGCAGCCGGATGTCGCCGATGGGCCTTCCTAAATCCGCCGGGATCAGGTTCAGCAACTCCTGAGCCATGGGGTTGAAGCGCCGGATACTGAGGTCCGGCCCCAGCATGACGATGGCGATCTGTACCACGGTGAGCAGGTTGTTGAGGTCGTTGTTGGCTTGAAACAGTTCCTGGTTGCGGTTGTCCAGTTCCTCATTGAGGGTGGCCAGTTCCTCGTTGGTCGACTGGAGTTCCTCTTTGGAGGTCTCCATCTCTTCGTTGATGCTCTGGAGCTCTTCGTTGGCGCTCATGAGCTCTTCGTTGCTGCTCTTCATCTCCTCAACCGCGGTCTCCTGCTCTTCGATGACCGCCTGGAGATATTCCTTGGTGGCGGCCAGTTCGCTCTGCAGTTCGGCAATCTGCCGGTCCTTGGGCGAAGGCTTCCCTTTGGGTGCCCTCTCCTTGGCGACCGCCACCGGAGCGGGCTGCGGTGGAGTCACCTCTTCAAAGATCACCAGGAAATAACGTTCCAGGGCGGCCACCGGCCGCAGGGGAAAGACCTCCAGGTTGACGACGCCGATCCCGCCGTTGAGGCGCAGTCTCAGTCCCTCTTTGCGCACCAGGGTGTTGCTCTTCAAGGCGGCGTACACCGCGGCCCGCAGTTCGACTTGCAGCCCCTCCCGGGCCATCTTGATGAGATTGAGGCTGGCCTCGCCCGGCGCCGGCTCCAGAAAGCGGCCGGTATGCCCCCGGAAGTGGATGATGCTCAGGTCGGCGTCGATAATCACCCCGGCCGGGGCGAATCTGGCCAGGATCATGCGATCCGCTTCCGCCTGCAGGTCCGCCGGAGCAACCGCCTCCTCCCCGGTCCGGACCTTCTTGCCGGGCGCCCCGGGAAACGAGGTAAATTCCGCGCTCGGAGTTAGAACCAGATGCGGCGAGACCATCGCTTTCTTTAAAAAGATCTTGAGCTTCTTGTCCACCAGGGTGAACAGCTCGGGGAAGGCGCTCAAGGCCTCGGATTTGCCCAACAGCAGGAAGCCCGTGGGCTTCAGGGCGAAATGGAAGATGGGGATCACCTTCTTTTGCAGCACCGGCCCGAAGTAGATGAGCACGTTGCGGCAACTGATCAGGTCCATCCGGGAGAAGGGCGGGTCCTTGATCAGGTTCTGCTTGGCGAAGACGCACATCCCCCGGATGGTCTTGCTCACCTGGTAGCCGCCGGGGACCTTGACAAAAAAACGCCGCAGCCGGTCGGAGGAGACGTCCGCGCTGATGGCTTCCGGATAGATGCCCTGGCGGGCCTTATCGATCACCCCGTCTTCGATATCGGTGGCGAAGATCTGGACCTGGATGTTGGCGGCCAGGTCACCCAGAAATTCCACGAGACTGATGGCCAAAGAGTAGGCTTCCTCGCCGCTGGCGCAACCCGGCACCCAGATGCGGATGGCCTCATCCTCGGCCCGGTTCCGCAGGATTTCCGGGAAGACCACCTGCTGCAAGGCCTCGAAGGCCTCCGGCTCCCGGAAGAAGCTGGTGACGTTGATCAGGATGTCTTCGTAGAGGCTCTTCACCTCCTCGGCATTCTCCCGCAGCAGGCGGACATAGTCCTCCAGCTTCTCCGCCTGCTGCAACATCATGCGCCGGTTGATGCGCCGTTTGATGGTGCTGTGCTTGTAATAGGTGAAATCCAGGCCGGTAGCTGCCTTGAGCAGCAGCAAAATCTGGTTGAAGACGCCCTCTTCCTGGGGCAACTCCGCCTCCGGGGCGGGGAGCGGCGCCGTGACGAACGGATGGTGGGCCAGGCGGGCCAACTGGCGGGCGATCTTCTCGGGCGAGAGGACGAAATCGACGTGGCCCGCGGCAATGGCGCTTTCCGGCATGCCGGTGTACTTGGCGGTGGCGACCTCCTGGGCGAAGGTGATGCCGCCTTCGGCCTTGATGGCCTGAAGGCCCAGGACCCCGTCGGAGGCGGTGCCCGACAGGATCACCCCGATGGCCCGGCTGCTCTGGTCCTGGGCCAGCGAGCGCAGGAAGTCATCAATGGGCCGGTGCGCCCCCCGGGGCTCGACCCGACTGGTCAGGCGCAGCACGCCTTGCTCCAGACTCATGGTGATGTCCGGGGGCGTCACGTAGATGCGATTCGGCTCCACCCGCATACCGTCTTTCACCTCGGTGACCGGCATCCGGGTGACCTTGGATAGGATCTCGGAAAGCATGCTGTGGGCCCGTGGCGCCATATGCTGCACCAGGACGAAGCCCATGCCGGTGTCCAGGGGCAGATTCTCTAAAAGCTGGGTAAAGGCCTCGAGGCCGCCGGCCGAGGCGCCGACCCCGACGATGGGGAAGTGGCCCGGCGAGGGCGTTTCCGGCTCGGCGGCCTGCCCCGCGGCCAGGGCGTCTGTGGGCCCGGACCCGGACTTGCCGGCGCCGGTAACGTCCGGCTCTTCCAGACCTTGCTGGCCGGGCGCCCCACCGGTCTTGTCCGTAGGTTTCTCCGGTCCACGCGCCTTGGTCTTGGGCATGACGGTTCCCGCCTGAAAAGCGAATTTTATTTATATTAAAGTAGCTTAATCACCTTCCCAGGAATAGCCATAGCACATTTGTGCAAAAAGGGACAATTTTAAGTACGGCTGGTCTTTTTATTCCCTGGTTCCCAAGCTGGGTTGGGGACGTTATTCTGGAGACCAGCCGCCCTCGGCTGTTCCTTGCAGGCGAGGGCGCCTGCTCTCCATTTTCCTTAGTTCTGAGT
>JBIOJX010000115.1:0-8230 GCA_044451265.1 Desulfobaccales bacterium | reverse complement strand
TTCTTGAACATTTTAACCGTTCGCTCCCATTAGTTTTTGTTTTTGGTTGCTAGTTGCAAAATCTGCTACCTGATCACAGTGGATAGCTTTTTAGCATTTTCTAATATTTCAAGGTTATCCAAAAGCCGTTTCAATAGCTCGTTGGAAAACGATTCTATTTCTCCTGCGATAATCAATTGGGTTGCCAGTTCGGAGGCCGACCCCAGGGCGATGGAAAGAAATTGCTTGAATTTTTTGGAGGAAAACCGTCTTCACAAACCGTCCTTAAACAAAAAAGCCCACGAGGATATTACCCCGTGGGCTTGGTTAAGTCAACCGTTTTAGGTTAGAAGAACATGATGCCGACGAACTGGATACGGTGCGATTCGCCGACGTCCTTGGCTCCGGCGGCCGGCTGGCCCTGAGTCTGACCAGCGGCGCCAACCTGCGGGTTATCAAGCTTCTGCAAGAACCCAGTGCGCTCGTACGAATACTGGAGACCGAACTTGATGGCCTCGATGGGCCGGTACCACAAGGTCAGGGAATATTCCTGCCACAGCTTCACCTGGTCTTGGAGGGTAGCGTACTTGTAACCCACCGGGTTGGCGGCCTGGCCGGCCAGCAAGGCCGAGGTGCTGGTGTCGATGCCGTAGTCCCTGATCATGCCCCAGGTGAGATTCATGAACCATTCGTTGGTGAACCAGTATTGCCCCTGGACATAGCCGCCGAACTGGTTGGTCAGCTGCCGGCTATAGCAAAGCTGGGTAGCGCCGTTGACATTCCTGATTCCTTGGAAATCAAACCAGGAGTTGTCCTGGTCCCGGCCGCCGCCGACAAAAGATACCCCCTGGCCGAGGAACCACTGGGCGGTCAAAGAGGCGGAGCCCGCCAAGTTGTTGCTGTAGGTGGGCAGCACCGGGATGAACAGGGTGCCCTGCACCATCCAGGGATCCAGATACTGCTGGCTGGTTTGGTAGATACCTGGGGTGCCATAGAAGTTTTGGCCAAAGGTGAAAGCCGCTTGGGCGGCATTTCCAGACTGATTAGCGCGATAGCGGGTGCGCTGCCAACCGCCGGTCAACTGGGCCACAAAGCCCCGGGGGCGGCCATAGAAAGGCGCCTTGCCCCAGAGGTCCTGCTCATAGGCCAGTTTGCCCTGGAGCTGCGGGGTTTCGGAGGACTGGCCCGGCAACCCGACGCTGGCGGTCTGGAACTGCCCGGCGGTTGGGTTGGTTGAGCCATCAAAGGTTGCATCAATCGTGGTGTCGGGATCATAGGGTTTGCAGATGGCCCCGGCCACAGTCCAGGATTCCGCGAACTTCTGGGTCAAACGGATCTGAGGCACCCGCTGGTTGACGAAACCGTGGAAGGAGTACTGGGAGTCACCCGTGACCTCAGGCGAATACTCCGAGAACATGCCAAAGTACTGGCCGAACATCAGCTCGGTCTCGGGCCAGTTCAGTTTGAACATGGCGTGCCGCAGCCGCGGGATATAACTGGCGGTATTGGACACCCGCCCGTCCGAAGACGAGTCAAAATCCATCTCGATGAAACCGGTGGTGGTGGCGCCCCAGAGCTTGGGTCCCTTGATGGTGAAGTTGAAGCGGGTCTCCTGGGCCGTCATCTGGAAGCGGCCGTGCTGGAACAACTGGTCATTGTTCCGCTGGATTACGCCAGTAGGCTGAAAGCCATTCTGGGTTGAATCCCACAACGAGCTCAGCTTGATAAAGCCGCCCAGGCTGAACTCGGTGGCCGCCAGGGCCGTCGCCGGCACCAACAGGGCCAGGACTGCCAAAATCAGTATGGTCTTTTTCATTTTTCCCCCTAAGAAAAGTGTTAACCAATTTCTCCTTGCCGTTATTTCCTAACCACTTATCTTTTCAGACCTTTTACTCCTCCATCCGGCTGCGTCTACATATAGCTAGCCACAGTACCTTAAAAGGTCCTTAACCTCTTCGCAATGCCCGTGCCAAATCGGGCCCCAAAAGTCCGAGAGATTAACCGCTTGTAATACTTGAGAAGAATCTAGGATCGACGATTTTTTTTACCTCTCTCCGGACTTTTACCTGTCAGGTTTTTTTACAGATTGTCAAATTTTCCACCGCACCTGTAAAAATCCTTAACGCCCGCTCTTTTCCCATTAGTATTATGCGGATGCGGTATCTTAAAATGGCCGGCAACCTTTGTCAACCAAAAACATGGCTGATAATTTATAATAAAAAAGCCTTTGAACCTGCAAAAATGGCCTCCGGAAGCAGCGGGCCCCGGGTCCGCCTTTCCTGGGCTATTTGCGCGTTTGAGAATCGTCTGGAGATAATTGCAAGCCCGCCGCCCCGCACCTAACCGGGTCAAGTCTCACGTTGAAAAAGGTGGACTTAATGTACGCCTATTAATATCCCTCTCCCGGACTATTGTCCGGCAGGGTTTTTGCATTACCCTTATTTACCCCCCCCCTTTGGAAAGGGATGGTTCAAAACCATCTCTCCAGGCTAGTTGCCAGAGGTCTTGGCAAGTGGCAGATATGGCCGCGCCGGGGCACAGCTTGCTGTGCCGCAAACCGGGGCCTAGCTCTGCCCCTACTCTGGACTTGGACAAATATCATCTTTAGTACTTATCCGTAAGTCAAAGGCCTGCTTTTCGAAATCAGTCTCACTTCCCGCCATTCTGAATCCTTGCCCAGCGGCTAACGTTCCTGGACAACTTGGGGCCACTCCGGGCATGGGCGGTCCGAGAACCGCCCCTAGGGGGAGTTTCGTGGCAAAGCTCCAAGACCTTGGCCTACGGCCCAGGTTAGCGCCTGCTTACGGATATCGGCCTAATTTCCACCTTCCTAAAATACTTCTGCGATTAGAACCTTGGGGGTTGGAAAGCAGCATAGGACGGCCAGATTAGACTGAGGTTAGCGTCAAGTTAATTTTTGGCTAGAACCTGTTTCAAAACCTCTTTGAGGCTGCAAAGAGGTATTCACTCAGAGAGGGGTTGGGATACGGAGCTTTGAAGTCACCCTTTCCTCAAGGGTGATTTAGACGGATTATCAAGCGCTTACTTAATCCCCCCTGCCCCCCTTTGGAAAAGGGGGGTGATTCTAATCTTTGCCACAAAAAAAGCCCACAGGGTGATGACCCCGTGGGCTTTGGTTAAGTCAACCGTTTTAGGTTAGAAGAACATGTAAGCGACGAATTGGATACGGTGCGATTCGCCGAGGTTCTTGGCACCGGCGGACGGCTGGCCCGCAGTCTGCCCACTGGCAGCAATCTGTGGGTTATTGAGCTTCTGGAAGTAGTAGGTATTCTCAAAGGCATAAGTCAAACCGAACTTGAACGCCTCGATGGGCCGGTACCACAGGGTCAGGTCGTATTCCGACCAGAGCTTGACCTGGTCCTGGGTGGTGGCGTAGTTGTAACCCGCAACGTTGGCGGTGGTGGCGAGGGCGCCAATACTCTGCAAATATGCATTTCGGCTCTGGTCAACGCCGAAATCCCGGATAAAGGACCAGATGGCGGTCAGGTACCACTCATTGGTGAACCAGTACTGCCCCTGGAGGTAGCCCCCCCACTGGTTCATCAGCTTCCGGGTATAGCAATCCTGGATAGCGCCGTTGACGTTCCTGATTCCCGAGAAATCAAACCAGGAGTTGTCCTGGTCCCGGCCGCCACCGAAGGCGGAAGTCCCCTGACCGACAAAATACTGGGCGCTGATGGAGGCGGAGCCCGCCAGGTTGTTGCTGTAGGTGGGCAGCACCGGAACAAACAGGGTGCCCTGGATCATCCAGGGATCCAGATACTGCTGGCTGGTTTGGTAGATACCTTGGGCCCCATACAAGTTTTGGCCAAAGGTGAAAGCCGCTTGGGCAGCATTCCCAGACTGATTAGCGCGGTAACGATCGCGCTGCCAGGCGCCGTTCAACTGGGCCACGAAGCCCCGGGGACGGCCAAAGAAAGGCGCCTTGCCCCAGAGGTCCTGCTCGTAGGCCAGTTTGGCCTGGACCTGCGGGGTCTCGGATGCCTGTCCCGGCAACCCTACACTGGCGGTCTGGAACTGCCCGGCGGTTGGGTTGGTTGTGCCATCCCAGAGCGCATCATTGGCGGTGTTGGGATCATAGGGTTTGACGAGGGCGCCGGCCACGGTCCAACTGCCCGCGAACTTCTGGGTCAGGCGGATCTGGGGCGTCCGTTGGAAAGACCAACCGTGGTACATAAAAGCCGCGTCACCGGAGCACTCAGGAGAAAACTCCGAGACCATGCCCCAGTACTGGCCGAACATCAATTCGGTCTCGGGCCAGTTTAGGCGGAACATGGCGTGCCGCAGCCGCGGAGCATAACTGGCGGTATTGGACACCCGGGCATCGGCCGAACCGTCAAAGTCCATTTCAATGAAGCCCGTGGTGGTGGCGCCCCAGAGCTTAGGTCCCTTGATGGTGAAGTTGAAGCGGGTCCCCTGGGCCGTCATCCCGAAGAGGCCGTGTTGATACAGCTGGTCGTTGTTCCGCCCAATAGGCGTGAGGGCGTTCTTGGTATTCTGGGTGGAATCCCAGAACGAGTCCAACTTGATAAAGCCGCCCAAGCTGAACTCCGTGGCCGCGAAGGCCGAGGCCGGAACCAACAGGGCTAAAACTACCAAAACCAGTATTGTCTTTTTCATCATTCCCCCCTTTGGTTAGGAAAGTGGTAACCAATTTCTCCTTTCCGTTGAAGCCTAACTAGTTCTTTTCGCTGCCTTTCTTCCACCTCCTTTCTACCTATCGGTTTAATCCAGCGCCATATTAGAATGGCATGCAACTTTTGTCAATAAAAAATTGCAAAAAAAATGTGGGGTAACGGGGTCCGACGCCCCACTCCTCCGGCGGTTTCCGGCAAGCGTGGCCAACCCGGGCCCGGATCAGAAAACCTTAACTGGAACATAGTGCAGATGCGGGCGAATTTCAAGGCGAAAATTCTCTAACCTGGTTCTTTAATTCAGTGAAATAGCAAAAGTATCGCACCAGTCAAGCGCGGCTCCCGGACACACCTGCCGCAGTTTCTGTAGGGGGCGTTTGACGCACATTTTAGGATTTTTGGCTCAGAAACGCTGGCGCGTGAAACCCTACAGAGGAAGCCGCGTTCACCTTGGCACGCCGAGAGGGGCTGTTCTCCAGAAAATTAAAAGGCGGGCCCGGAGGCCCGCCCTGAAAAAAAAACGGCGGTTCACCAACCGCCCCCTGCAGCGAAAACCGAAAATATGTTTCAGCCGAAAACCGAAAACCAAAAACTGGCCACGGTGTTAAAAGGGTCCCAGAGAAAGGCCAGCAGCCCCGCCAGGATCATGTTGCCTTCCACCAGGGACTCCAGCATCAGGCCCGATTCGAGGCGGCCCAGGCGGTAAATGGCGAGGTAGCCGAGGGCATACAGGCCCGAGACGCTCAGGATATAGCCCAGGGACGGGATGACCTCGGCCCAGGCGGCCCACAACAGCATGACGCTGAAGGCCAGAGAGCAGACCATTAAGACGTTCAGGGTGCGCTCCCGGCCCAGGGCGATGGCCAGAGTCTCTTTGCCCACCACCCGATCGCCTTCGATGGCCATGATCTCAAAGAGGCCGGAGCGGATAAAGATCATGCCGGCCACGAAAAAGAAGGCGATGGCGGTGGCACCGGAAACCTCCTGGTCGGAGCAGACTACCGGAATCAGGGCCGCCAGCACCCCCCAGGCCACCGCGGTGAACGCCGACTTGG
The DNA here is from genome assembly GCA_044451265.1 of Desulfobaccales bacterium. Lineage (GTDB taxonomy): Bacteria > Desulfobacterota > Desulfobaccia > Desulfobaccales > 0-14-0-80-60-11 > JAPLJC01. The sequence continues at coordinate 2,541 of JBIOJX010000115.1, read as the reverse complement.
AGCCGGGGATTTCTTTGAGGGTGGTGATGAGGGTCACCCGGGCCACCGAATCCGGAATGATCTTGAAATTATAAAGCAGGCCGATGCCGCTCATCACCAGGATGAAAACAAACGGGAGCCAGCCGAGATAAGCACCCAGAGCCAGAGCCAGGCCGGCCGAAATGGCCCCGGTGGACAGGAGAAACTGCCGGTGCTTGCCGTAAAATAGAGACTGCACCGGGTCGTTGAGCTTGGAGGCCTTGTCGGTGAAATGGTTCAGCAGGTGCATGGCATAGACGTAAAAAAAGGCCACGAAAAAGTAGGTGAACTGCGGCTCCACCTGCTGTAACAGCGACGAGACGTAACTCAGCGAGCCGGCGCCGGTGGCCACGTACAGGTTGGACTTCAGCGAAAAGCGCCAGGCCCGGTAGAGATAGTTGGTCCAGGACCCGGGACGGAAGGCCCAGGCGTGTTTCAGGGTGCTCACCACGTTGCTGATGAGCCAGTGGGGAGTGGAGGCGCCGGCGGTCACCCCCACCGTATGGTAGCGGCTCATTTCCTCCAGGTCGAGTTCCTGTTCCGTCTCCACGTGGTAGGTGGGGATGCCGGTGGCCCGGGAGATCTCCACCAATCGCTGGGTATTGCCGCTGTTGCGGCCTCCCACCACCACCAGGGCCTCGGCGTGGCTGGCCAGTTCCTGCACCTCCGCCTGACGGAAGGCGGTGGCGTCGCAGATGGTGTTGAAGATGCGGGCCCCGGGAAAGCGGGCCTTGATTTCCGCCACCCGAGCCTCGAACAGGGCCTCGCTCTGGGTGGTTTGAGCCACTACGATGAGCTCTCCCAGTTCCGGCAAAGCCGTCACATCCCCGGCGCTCACCACCACGTAGCCCCGGCCCTCGGTGTATCCCAGCAGGCCCTCCACCTCCGGGTGGTCAGCGTCGCCGACGATGAGAGTGGCGTGGCCCTTGGCGGCCCAACGTCGAATAATGGCCTGCACCTTGGCCACCCGGGGACAGGTGGCGTCAATGATATGCGTTGCCCGCCCCTCCAACTGGCGCCGCTCCTGGGGAGGGATGCCGTGGGCCCGGATTACCACCAGGCCCTCCGCCGCGGTCTGCCCCGGCTCAAGCACCGTAATCCCCCGTTCTTTCAGGAGTTCCAGCACCTGGGGATTGTGAATCAACGGGCCGTAAGTATAGATCTTGGTCTGGCTTTCGTTGATGGCCTTCAGGACCATCTCCAGGGCCCTCTTCACGCCGATGCAAAAACCGGCGGTGCGGGCCAGCACCACTTTCATCTGCCATGCCTCCTGCTTCCGGACCTGCCGCCCGGGGTCAAGCTAATGTTAAAGTATCGCAATTTTTCCGAATTTAAGAAAGGAATTTCGGGGGAGACCGCTTCCCGTCGGTCAGCAGAGGGCGGCGCCTTTATGAGCGCGGTGGCGATAAATCAACGAATCACCAGGCTTGCCGGCGACTTTTGGGCCTGAGATTCCGGAGGCATCCCGGCCAGGGGCTGCCCCGGGGGATTCCCGGCCACCAGCCGGTCTTTCAGAACCTGGTTGAAATGCTGGGCCATAATTTCACGACCGACGTCCAGCAAGTGGATACCGTCGGGCTGATAGATGGGTTCGGTCCGAGAACAAAGGACATTGCGAAAATTAATGAAATAGGGCTTGTCTTGGAGGCGCTCCATCAGGGCATTATAGGTCAGCACAAAATTGTCGCGCAGGGCCGATTTCTTGCTCATGATAATGTCTTCACGGGACCGCACCGCGGCAGCCACGGGCTCAGTTTCCGCCCACCAGCAAGGCTGCCAGATGAGTAAAAATTTCGCCCCAAAGCTGGAGGCCACTTTCTCGACGTAGTCATACCGTTGCTCGCAACTGTCGACAAATTTTCGCAGCTCCGGGTCCTGGGGATCGATGCGGAAGACTCCCTCCCTCATTTTATCATAGATCTCCCGGGTAAAGGAGGACCACACCGCGGCATTCAGGGGCTTCAGCAGGCCGAAGAAGCTGCGGTGGTAATCCTCGATCATGCCGCGCAGCCGTTCATAGCCTTGATGGCCATAAGGGGTGCGGTGTTGGGCAAAATAGGTGCAGTCGTTGCCGCCGTCATAAAAGATAATCAGCTTGGGAGGCGGTTTTTCAATCAGCAGTTTTTGCAGATACTTGCTTTCCATAATGGAATTGAACCCGTCTTCGCCGCAATTTACCATGGTGGTCGGCTGCTCCGGTTCCTCCCGATTCCAGATTTTAGCCAGATAACTGGGGAGAGTGCGGTCGTCAAAGTCGGTGGCGCCCCGCATGGTGGAGCCGCCAAACAGCCAAAAGGTCTGCAAGCTCTTGCCTGGAGCTGGATTGTTATAAGTGGTCCGGTCCCCTTCCAGAAACAAGGCGTAAGGATCATAGTGCACTGGCTCCCCATCCCGCAATTGCCCGTAAATCCAATAGTTGCTTACGGAGATGGCCAGGAAGCTGGCGATTTCCACCATGATGAGAACGGCGATCAGCCATTTGAGCGAGGTGAAAATTATCCGAAAGATCCTTTTCAATTACGG
>JBIOJX010000114.1:0-8232 GCA_044451265.1 Desulfobaccales bacterium | reverse complement strand
GGGGTCCTGCTGGGCGTAGCCCCGGAGACCGATGCCGTCCCGCAGGTGATCCATGGAAAGGAGATGGTCCTTCCATTGGTTATCGACGATCTGGAGCATGATCATCTGCTGAAGCTGGCTGAACATTTCCGGGCCGATCTCTTCGGCCTTGGCGGCCAGGAACTTTTCCACCTGTTCGCCCAGGTATTCCCGCAGGTCGCCATCCAGGTCGGCGAGCGCCACCCGGAAGCCGAACTGGCGCCGGAAGGCAGCCGCGAGGCCGTCTATGTCCCATTCTTCGGGCAGCTTGTTGGCGGTGTATTCCTCGGTCAGGTCCTCCACCAGCTCCCGGGCCATCTCCAGAATATCTTCCTGGAGGCTGTCGCCGGCCAGGATCTGGCGGCGCTGGGCGTAGATCACCTCCCGCTGCTTGTTCATGACGTTGTCGTATTCCAGGAGGTGTTTGCGGATATCGAAGTTGTGGCCTTCCACCCGCTTCTGGGCCCTTTCTATGGCGTTGCTCACCAGGCGGTGTTCGATGGGCTGACCGTCCTCCATCCCGAGGCGGCCCATGAGGCCCTTGATGCGGTCGCTGCCGAAGATCCGCAGCAGGTCGTCTTCCAGGGAGAGGTAGAAGCGGGAAGAGCCGGGGTCGCCCTGGCGGCCGGAGCGGCCCCGGAGCTGGTTGTCGATGCGCCTGGATTCGTGGCGCTCGGTGGCCAGGATGTGGAGGCCGCCGGTGGCCACCACGCCTTCGCCCAGGACGATGTCGGTGCCGCGGCCGGCCATGTTGGTGGCAATGGTCACCATGGACTTCTGCCCGGCCTGGGCCACGATCTCCGCCTCTTTTTCGTGTTGTTTGGCGTTCAGCACTTCGTGCTTGATGCCCTCCCATTTCAGCATCTTGCTCAGGTATTCGGACTTTTCAATGGAGGTGGTGCCCACCAGAACCGGCTGGCCCCGGTCATGGCAGTCCTTGATGTCCTCCAAAACGGCCTGGAATTTTTCGTCGGCGGTCTTGTAGATGGAGTCGGGAAAGTCTTCCCGGATCATCTTCATGTGGGTGGGAATGACCATTACTTCCAGGTTGTAGATTTTCTTGAACTCCTCGGCTTCGGTGTCGGCGGTGCCGGTCATGCCCGCCAGCTTTTTATACATGCGGAAGTAGTTCTGGAAGGTGATGGTGGCCAGGGTCTGGTTTTCGTTTTCGACCTTGACCGCTTCCTTGGCCTCCAGGGCCTGGTGCAGGCCGTCGGAATAGCGGCGGCCGGGCATGATGCGGCCGGTGAATTCGTCGACGATGATGACCTGGCCGTCCTTGACGATGTAGTCCACGTCCCGCTTGAAGAGGTTATGGGCCTTGAGGGCGGCCTGGAGGTGGTGCAGGACCTCGATGTTTTTGGGGTCGTAAAGGTTTTCCAGACCCACCAGTTTTTCGCCCCGGGCCACGCCGGCTTCGGTAATCAGGACGGAGCGGGCCTTTTCATCCACGGTGAAGTCCTGGTCCTGCTTGAGCTGCCGGGCCACCCGGTCCAGGACGAAGTAGAGCTGGGTGGACTCCTCGGCGGGGCCGGAGATGATCAAGGGCGTCCGGGCCTCGTCGACCAAGATGGAGTCCACTTCGTCGACGATGGCGTAGTGGAATTCCCGCTGGACGTAGTCCTCCAGGGAGAACTTCATGTTGTCCCGCAGGTAGTCGAAGCCGAATTCGTTGTTGGTGCCGTAGGTGATGTCCGCGGCATAGGCGTAACGGCGCTCGTTGTCGTCCAGGCCGTGGACGATGGTGTCCACCCGGAGGTCCAGAAAATTGTAAATGCCGCTCATCCACCGGGTATCACGTTTGGCCAGATAATCGTTGACCGTGACGATGTGCACGCCCTTACCGGTGAGGGCATTGAGATAGGCGGGCATGGTGGCCACCAGGGTTTTGCCTTCACCGGTCTTCATTTCAGCGATCTTGCCCTGGTGCAGGACGATGCCGCCGATGAGCTGGACGTCAAAGGGACGCAGGCCCAGGACCCGGGTGGAGGCCTCCCGCACCGCGGCGAAGGCCTCGGGCAAAAGGTCGTCCAGGGGCTCCTCCCGGTCGAGGCGCTCCTTGAACTCTGCGGTCTTGGCCCGAAGCCCAGCGTCGGACAGGGCCCGGTATTCGGGCTCCAAGACGTTAATGGCGTCCACCAGGGGCGCCAGACGCTTGAGCTCGCGCTCGTTTTTACTGCCGAAGATTTTTTTGAGGATAAGTTGGATCATATTGGTTATGTAGGTTCACTTTTTGCGCCTTGGCGTCTTGGCGTGGAAATATAACTTACGCCAGGGCGCAGAGAACGCCAAGTAGTCGGTTATTGGGATTTCAAGGTTTCCAGCTCCAGGAGCATGGGGATTTCGTCGCAGTCGGGGAACTTGACGCAATTGACGCAGTCGGCCCAGACGATGGGCAGCAGGTCCTCCCGGGAGACCACGCGGAAGCCGAAGCTCTTGAAGAAATCGGGCGCCAGGGTGAGGAGGAAAATTTCGCTGAGCCCCAGGACCCCGGCTTCCTCCAGACAGGTCTTAACCAGGCGGGAACCGAGGCCCCGGCCACGGTCTGCCGGCGCGACGGCCACCGAGCGGATCTCTCCCAGGCCGGCCCAGCAGACATGCAGGGCGGCCACCCCGATGATGGGGCCCTGGTCGGAGCGGTAGACAAAATAGTCCCGCAATTGGCCGTAAAGGTCGGCCAGGGTCCGGGGCAGGATGCCGCCCTCCAGGGTGAACTCCGCCAGGAAGCGGCGGATCTCCGGGACTTCTTGAATTTGGGCCTTGCGAATCATTTTGTCATCAGAGGGTTACGAATAACCACAGGTTCAGATATAATTTCGTCAACGTTTGTTTGGTGCTTTGCACCTGCCGACTGCCAGTTTACCTAAAGGCGGGCACGGAGGCCCGCCCCACCAGAGGCATAATTTCTTGGTGGGACGGCCTGCACGGGCGCCAGCCAAATCCATTAAATTATATCATCATTTTAAGGATAGGACTATATGACAGTGATCGCTCAAGACCAATATGTCGTCCTGGAATACCGCATGAGCCTGGATTCCGGCGAGCAGCTTCGAGGCACAGCCGAGGCCCCGGCTCAGCTCACCTTTGTGGCGGGCTTCAAAGAACTCCTGCCGGCGCTGGAGCGCCGCCTCATTGGCCTGAGGGTTCAGGATGCGGTGGAGTTTGTCATCCCGGCGGACGAGGCCTTCGGCCTCTACGATCCGGAAAACGTCCGGGAGTGGAGCCGCAAGGTCTTTCCGCCGGACATGGAACTGAAAGTGGGCCAGCGGGTAATCCCGGCCAACCTGCCCGTTGAGCCGGAGTATCCTTTAACCATCAAGGAAGTGAAAGAAAATTCCGTCACCCTGGATATGAATCATCCCCTGGCCGGGCACGACCTCCATTATGCCGTGCAGGTGGTGGAGGTGCGGCCCGCGACGCCGGAGGAGTTGGAGCCGCTGAAGCAGTGCAAGTCCTGCAGCGATGAGTTGGAGGGGCAGTGTTCCTGAAAAAAAGGGAGGCGGAAACCGGTTCCGCCTCCCGAAATACCCTTAATTCTGCCGAACTTACATCTCGGTGACCGTGATGGCCGCCGAGGGGCAGACCTCCACGCAGGACTCGCAGCCCAGACATTCATCGACGTTCGCCGGGTTGGCCTTGTCGCCATCCATCTCCAAGACGCCCGCGGGGCAGACATTGACGCATTCTTCGTCGCCGGTGCATTTGTCCACATCAACTTCAACCTGCCAAGCCATTTAGCCTCTCCTCCTGACGATATTGCCACGCAGCCATTGACTAAGGGTGCGTGAGACGCACTTGCGCAAACTCGTTGCACGCCACAAAAAAGACGGCCCAGGAAGTGGGCCGCCCCTCTGGAAAATCCAAAAAAAAAATTAGGTTTCGGTAACCGTGATGGCGCCGGACGGGCAGACTTCAATGCAGCTCTCGCAACCCAGGCACTCATCCTCGTTCGCCACATACGCCTTGTCATCCTTCATCTCTAAGACGCCTACGGGACAAACGTTGACGCATTCTTCGTCCCCGGTGCATTTGTCGGTATCCACTTCGACACGAAAACCCATGAACTTCTTCCTCCTTCTCCTAAAATAATGGGCCGATGAGGAGGCCCCCTGGCATTTCTGCAGTCATTTTATTACGGCGGCCGGCCGGCGTCAAGTGCCCGTACGGACGAACTTTATAAGCTCAATGAGTTTCGGGGAGACGGACCACCCGGGAGACAATTTCCGCACCGTCGGGCAGCTCATCCAGGGGGAGATTATCGCGCTGATACTCCAGGGCCCGCTGCACCAGCCCCGGGGCCCATTGGGACGATCCCATGGCGTGAAGATGGGTGTAGGTGGCCAGGACGTTATTAAAAACCAGGCCTTCCCGCCGCCCACCCATGCCGGTGCCCCGGGTCACCCGAAAGGCCATGGGGGCGTCGGCCGCCGGGTCCGGCACGATCTGAGAATAATGGAACTCATGGCCCATGAGCCGGGCGCCGATGGGGAAAAACGGGTTCTCCTGGACTACTTCCAGAATGGTGTAGCCGTGGCCTTGGGGCTTCTTGCCCATGACAAAGTCGTAGGGAAAGAGGCCCACCATGGGGAATTTTTCTTCCCGGATCTGGATGGTTTCGCCCAGAAACATGAGGCCGCCGCATTCGGCATAAATGGGCAGGCCGGCCAGGGCCGAGGCCTTGATGGACTGGCGGAAGCTCAGATTTTCAGCCAGGGCCTGGGCGTGGGTCTCGGGAAAGCCGCCGCCGATGTACAGGGCGTTCAACCCCGGCGGCAGCATGGCATCATCCAGGGCACTGATTTCCACCAGCCGGGCGCCTTGTTGCTCCAGGGCCTCCAGGTTTTCCGGATAGTAGAATTGGAAGGCGGAGTCGCGGATCACGCCGATGGTCACCCGAGCCGCGGCGGCTGCAACCGGCTGGACCATCTGCGACCAAGCCGGCAGGGGAGGGGCCTGGCAGGCTACCCGCCAGAGGCCCTCCAGATCCAGGTACTTGCGGGCCAGGTCCCGGGCGGTGTTGATGGCCCGGATGGCGGTGACGTGTTCCTGGGGGGGCACCAGGCCCATGTGGCGCTCCGGAAAGACCGCGCACTTGAGACGCGGGATCGCTCCTAAGACGGGAATACCGCAGTAGCGTTCGATGGCCTGGCGGATGATGTCTTCGTGGCGGGGGCGGGCGATTTGATTGAGGACCACCCCCCGGATGGGGACTTCGGGGTCGAAATGCTGGCAACCCAGGACCATGGCGGCGGTGGTGCGGGTCCGCATGGTGCAGTCCACCACCAACACCACGGGAGTGGCCAGAAATTTGGCCAACTCGCCGGTGCTATAGGTTCCCTGGGCATCCAGGCCGTCGTACAGGCCGCGGTTGCCTTCAATGACCAGGGCGTCTGCCTGGGCGGCCTGGCGGGCCACCATGGCCATAATCTGGTCCCCCTCCATGAGGAAGGGGTCCAGATTGTGGCTGGGGCATCCGGCAGCCAGGGCGTGCCAGGCGGGGTCGATGTAGTCGGGGCCTTTTTTAAAAGGCACTAATCGACGACCCTGGTCGCGCCAGGCGGCCAGAAGCCCCAAGGTCAAGGTGGTCTTGCCAGCCCCACCCCGGAGAGCTGCAAGCAGCAGTCGGGGACAGGGCTGTTTCATCAGTGCTTTGCGGCGCCTTCTTCGTGGGGAATTTCCACGAAGCTTCCACCGAAGTAGGTGTAGACGCAGCGGCCGCCGTCGATGAGCTCCTTGATGGCGAACTTGACCATGGTCTTGTCCTGATCAGGATGCTCTTTCATCACGGCCTTTTGCAGATCCATGGCCTTGAGCTGTTTCTTGCCCTGGGCCTTGAACACCAACTGGTAAATGAACTCCACCAACTCTGCTTTGGATAGTGCCATTTATCCCACCTGCTTAGAATTTAAAATGCATCGACGTCCGGTAGGTGTCATAAGCCCAACGGTAGTCGTCAATGTGCTGGAAGGTGAAGGGAATCTCGCATACTTCAAAGAACTTCTCCCAGCCGATGCGCTCGACCCACTCACCGACGCGCTCCCACTTATTGGCGCCTTCGGCGTACTTGATGATGATCTTGCGGATGGCCTGGACCACTTCCGGCCAGCGGGGCGGGTTATTGGGCAAGTAGGGCACCGCCAGCTTGGAGAACATGGGCGGGGTCTTAGAATTGGAGACCTTACCACCCACCAGCAGGGCCACGCCGCCTTTCTGAGCATCGAACACCGGCAGGGCCGGGCACATGGTGTAGCAGTTGCCGCAGTACATGCAGCGCTCTTCGTTGATCACGACGCTCTTGATGGTCTTGTCCGGATGGGGCCGGATGGCGCCGGTGGGACAAGCCGAGATCGTGGTGGGAATTTCGCACAGATGGCGCAGCCGCTCGTGGTTCACCTTGGGCGGGGTGCGGTGGATGCCCAGGATGGCGATGTCGGAGCAATGCACCGCGCCGCACATGTTGAGGCAGCAGGCCAGGGCGATCCTAACCTGGGCCGGCAGCTTGTGGCTGCCGAAGTACTCGAACAGGTCGTCCATCACGGCTTTCACGATGCCCGAGGCGTCGATGGCCGGGGTGTGGCAATGGACCCAACCCTGGGTATGAACGATGTTGCTCACCGAATGGCCGGTGGCGCCGATGGGCACGCCGAGCTTTTTGCATTCGGCCTTCACGCCGGCGATCTTGCTCTGGTCGGTGAGCAGAAATTCGACGTTGTTCCGGCTGGTGAAGCGCAGGTAGCCGTCGCAGAATTTGTCAGCGACGTCGCATAGGTCTTTGACGAAGTCAGTGGTTACCAGCCGGGGAGACCCACCCCGGACGGAGAAGACCTTGGCCCCGGACTCGGACACATGCACCAGCACGCCGGGTTCCAGGATTTCGTGATATTTCCACTTGCCGTAGTTCTCTTTGATCACCGGTGGCAAGAATTTGTCAAATTTTGGCGGTCCAATATCAGTAATACGATCAGCCATTGTCTTAATTCCTCCTTATATAATCGCCACTAAGTCAGTTATGGGACTTGAATAGGCGATGACCTTACAGCTTGATGTATTTGCGGCCCGCGGCCTCGGCTTCGAAGTCTTCTTTATGCCAGAAGAAGAAGGGATTGGCCCGGGGGGTCCGGATGGTCTGTGGGGGCGGTTTCAGGCCCACGGACTGGAAGAAGTTCCGCATGCCCAGGCGCAGCATCAACTCCCCGACGCGCTCCCGGTTCTTGCCGTTTTCCGACCACCACTCATGGATGTTACCCACCAGCTCCATGAATTCGGTAAAGGGGGCTTCCATGGGCATGAAAGGCACGATAACCCAGCTCATCTGGGCGCCTTCCAGGATGGGAGCGTGGGAGCCCTGGAGCAGGGTGGCGCCGGTCTCGGTGCCGATCCGCAGGGCCTGGGGCATCAGGCTGATGCAGTGCATGCAGTGGTTGCAGTTCTTGTTGTCGATGCTCAGCTTGCCGCCGTCGTAGGTCATGCAGGCGGTGGGGCAGAGATCGGTGACGTCAGCCTTGACGTCCAGTTTGGCATAAGGAGTGCCGCCGGCCCGGGGTTTCAGTTCGCCGTCGGCATAGGCCTTCACGGCAGACTGGTCGATGCGGATGTCGTCCTTCCAGACGCCGATGACGCTCATATCGGCCCGGGCCACCGCGGCCACGCAGTCGTTGGGGCAGCCGGAGCATTTGATCTTGTACTTGTAGGGGAAAGACGGCCGGTGCATATCGAACTGGAAGTTTTGGGTGGCCTGGTAGCACAGGTCCATGGTGTCGTAGCAGGCGTATTCGCAGCGGGCCTTGCCCACGCAGCAGCTCGGGGTCCGCATGGCGGAACCGGAGCCGCCCAGATCCCAACCTTTGGCGGTTAGTGCCGCAAAGCAGGGTTCCAACTCGTCGGTGGTGGTGCCGAGAAAGACCATGTCGCCGGTGGAGCCATGCACATTCAGGACACTGGAGCCGTGCTCGTCCCAGATGGCGCACAGGTCCCGCAGGGCCTTGGTGGTGTAGAACCAGCCGGAGGGCTGGTTGACGCGCATGGTGTGGAAGTGCGCCACCTTCGGGAACTGCTCGGGGACGTCGCTGTAGCGGCCGATCACTCCACCCCCATAGCCGAGCACGCCCACGATGCCGCCGTGCTTCCAGTGGCCCTTTTTCTCCTGATAGGAGAGTTCGAGCTGACCCAGCAGGTCGTCGCACATCGGGCTGACGTCGCTGGTCTTCTTGATCT
>JBIOJX010000113.1:0-8293 GCA_044451265.1 Desulfobaccales bacterium | reverse complement strand
CCCCCCCGCGGGCCCGCCGGCGACCCCCGGCGGCCCGGACGAAGGCTAACCCCGGGGTCCGAAAATCGCTCATTGAGGGAGGAAGCCCATGAAATTCAGAGGAAAGGCAGCCATTCTAGCGTTGGCCCTGTGCTTTGCCCTGGTCACTACCGGCCTGGCCGCAGAGAAAGGGTTCCTATGGGACGGCACCCAATGGAAAGACCTGGGCCCAGAACTGAAAGTGGCCTATATCAAGGGCGTGGGCAATATGGCGGATTTTGAAGTGGGTACCGGCGGCACCAGCCGGGCCGCTTGCATTTCCAAAGGGTTTGTCGAGGAACTCAAGACCAAGACCGTAGCCCAGGTGGTGCAAGAGGTGGATAATTACTACAAGCAAAATCCCGGCAAGATGAGCACCTCGGTATTGGAAGTCATCCTGCGGAACTGCACCAAGCTCTGTCCACCGGAAGCGCCGGCCCCGAAGAAATAAGGCAGGCGGTGGTGCCGGGAGGTCCTGCACTGAGCAGCGGGGGTTGGCGTTAGCGGCGCCGGCACGGGCTATCTCTAGGACACGGGAAGGCGCGGGAGCGCCCTTAATTTCCGCTGGACCACCGAGAATCGGCTCATCACGGCAACCTTTGCTGGGTTGACAATAGCAGACGGCGCATTACCTTTGCTTCAAGGCCGCTGGTCCCTGATTGCCGGGCGAACCACGGCAAAGGTCTAAATGTGCTCAAATTCCGTGGAGGTGCAGGCCGTGAGATTCAAGGGTAAAATCGTCCTCTTCGCTTTGATGCTGGTCTTGGTAATGGCGGGCAGCGCCCTGGCCCAGGAGAAGGAGAAGCCATTCTTGTGGAACGGCAACCAGTGGCCGCAGTTGTCTTTCGACGCCAAGGTGGGCTATGTCAAGGGTGTCGGCAATCTGGCCGACTTCGAAAACGGCGTCAGCAAAAGCAAAGGCAATTATGTCGCACGAGCCTTTGCCGATGAGCTGAAAAATAAATCCGTGAGTCAGGTCATCGAACAAGTCGATAAGTTCTACAAAGAAAATCCCGGCAAGTTAGACACCTCGGTGCTGGAAGTCATCGTCATCCGCTGTACCAAGTTTTGCCCTCCAGGGATGGGTGCGGGAGTGAAATAGCCATGAAAAAAGCTATTATTATAGTCATGTTGGCGCTGGTATTGCTGGGCGGTTGTTCCGGGATGTCCTACACTGAGCAGCGGACGTTGAGTGGCGGCGCCATCGGGGCGGCCGGCGGCGCCCTGATCGGCGCGGCCGCGGGGGCTCCGGGCACCGGCGCCGCCATCGGCGCGGGCGCCGGGCTCCTGGGAGGCTATCTCTACGACAGCTACGAGAAGTCTCAGGGCCGACCGTAGATTAATCATTCATTGAGTTGGAGGATTTTATCGACTATAATTGGGCATGCGATTCCTGAAATCGATCATGCCATCTGCTTTCAGCCGGGGCCGGGGAGTATTTATTCCTATCCCCGGTTTTTTTTAGGGGAGCCGTCACTGCTTACGGGACTGAGGCGCTAATTCGGACATAGGAGAAAATGCTGATGAAAAAAGCGGTTATTCTGGTCATGCTGATCGCGGTCTTGCTGAGCGGCTGCGTCGGAGCGAATCAAAACACGGCGACTCGATCACTGAGCGGAGGCGCCGTCGGCGCCGGCGCTGGCGCTCTGATCGGCTGGGCCGCAGGTTGTCCTGCCTGCGGCGCCGCCATCGGCGGTGGCGCTGGCTTGGTGGGAGGATATGCTTACGATCAATATGAAAAGTCTCAGGGTCGGCCGTAGCCGCGCTCCTGAAAGAATTTGGGAATTTTGACCATTTACAAATCACACTGCTTCGATTAGCCTAAACTCCGTCTGCTTTGGAAGTCTCGGGATATTTTATCCTGGACCTCCTTGATTGGTAGCAACCCGTTCCCTTCTCCGGGGAACCTAGCTTAACCTGCAGTATAGGAGAAAATGCTGATGAAAAAAGCGATGATTCTGGTGGTGGTGTTGGCGCTGGCCTTGGGGGGATGTTCGGGGATGTCTTCCACCCAGCAGCGCATGCTGAGCGGCGGCGCCATCGGCGCCAGCAGCGGCGCCCTGATCGGCTGGGCCGCGGGCTCGCCCGCGGCGGGAGCGGCCATCGGCGGCGGCGCCGGGGTTCTGGGCGGTTTTCTCTACGATCAGTACGAGAAATCCCGGGGCCGCTGACCAGGGGCTGATGGCCTGAACCGATCACCAAATTGACCCGGGTGGGGGCGGGTTGAGACCCGCCCCTCCCGGAGTCTTCCGGTGGCGATCACGGTCGTGGCCGCGGTCTTCACGGAAGCCGGTAAAGGATAAAAGATGAAAAGCATGGTTGGCCTGATATTGCTGGTGGCCCTGGGGCTGTGGGGCTGTGCCGAAACCACCTCGAGCGGTTCGGTGAACCGCGCCGCCACCTGCGCCATGTGCGGCGCCGCGGTAACCCCGGACTATTTCTATTATTCCGCCGACCGGTCGATGGGGCCGACCAACCGGTAGCGGTCAGCTTTCAGCAAGTAGCGGTCCTGGTAGCCGCAGGCTTTAGCCAGCGCCGGCACAGGCTGGAAAGCCTGTGCTACCTATGAAGATACTGACCGGGATAGTACCCGGCGGGCTTTTTCCCGTCGGCCTCCAAACGGCCTTAAGCTTCCTTCTTGCCCCCACGTTTCAGATAAACCATCAAGATGGCCAAAGCCGCCGGGGTCACCCCGGAGATGCGGGCTGCCTGGCCCAGCGAGCGGGGCCGCACTTCCTGCAATTTTTCCCGCACCTCCAGGGACAGCCCTGAGACCCCGTCGTAGTCGAAGTCCGGCGGGATGCGGCGCCCCTCGCCTTGGGCGAATTTCTTGGCGGAGTCCTCCTGCCGCCGGATGTAGCCCTCGTACTTGTGCTGGATCTCCAACTGCTCCATGACCTCCGCCGGTACCGGCGGCTCCTCTCCGGAGAGGCGGTAAAGCGTGGCCAGGTCCAACTGCGGGCGCTTCACCAGGTTCAGGAAGGGCGTCGGCTCCTTCAAAGGCGCACTGCCCCGGCTGGTGAGCGCGGCATTGACCTCGGCGGAGGGATAGAGGCGGCGGCCGGCCAGGCGGGCCTCCTCTTCCTGCAGGAGCCGTTGTTTTTCCTGGAGGCGGTCCAGGGCCTCCCGACCCACCAACCCCAGCTCATGGCCCCATGCGGTCAGGCGCTGATCGGCGTTGTCTTCCCGGAGCAGCAGGCGGTATTCCGCCCGGGAGGTGAACAGCCGGTAAGGCTCCCGGGTGCCGCGGGTCACCAGGTCATCCACCAGCACCGCCATGTAGGCCTGGGAGCGGTGCGGCAGAAAGGGCGCCCGGCCCAAGACCTGGCAGGCGGCGTTGATTCCCGCCCAGAGGCCCTGGCCGGCGGCCTCCTCGTAGCCCGAGGTGCCGTTGATCTGCCCGGCCAGGAAGAGGCCCTTAATCAGCTTGGTCTCCAGGGTGGCTTGCAGTTGCAAGGGGTCCACGTAGTCGTATTCGATGGCGTAGGCCGGGCGCATCACCTCGACCTCCTCCAGGCCCGGGACGCTCCGGAACAGCTCCAATTGCAGTGCCACCGGCAGGCAGTTGCCCAGGCCCTTGGCGTAGATCTCGGCGGTGTCCCGGCCCTCCGGCTCCAGGGTGACCTGGTGGCTGGTCTTGTCCGCAAAGCGCATCACCTTGTCTTCCAGAGAGGGGCAGTAGCGGGCGCTGACCCCCTGGATCGCACCGTTGTATAGGGGCGAGAGGTGAATATTATCCTTGATGAGCTTGTGAGTGGCCTGATTAGTGTGGGTGACGAAGCAAGAGACCTGCTCCCGGGGCCCGGCCGGGCTGCGCCAGGAGAAGGGCCGGGGCCGGGGATCGCCCTCCAACCGGCTCATGCCGGCAAAATCGATGCTGCCGGCCCTAAGGCGCGGCGGGGTGCCGGTCTTGAGCCGTCCCATGCGGAAGCCTAATTCCTGGAGGTGGGCCGCCAGGGCCGTGCTGGCGAACTCCCCGGCCCGACCCGCCGGGATGCGGGCCTGACCGATGTGAATCAGGCCGTTCAAAAAGGTGCCGGTGGTGATGAGCACGGCCCGGGCCCGGTAGGCCAGTCCCAGGGTCTCCAGCACTCCCACCACCCGGCCGTCCTCAATCAGCAGACGATCCACCATGGCCTCGCGCAGCTCGATCAAAGGCTCATGCTCCAGGCGGACCTTCATGGCCAGACGATAGGCCTGCTTGTCGCACTGGACCCGGGTGCCGCGCACCGCCGGCCCTTTGGAGAGATTCAGGGTGCGGAATTGGATGCCGGTGAGGTCCGCCAATTCCCCCATGGCGCCGCCCAGGGCGTCGATCTCTTTGACCACGTGGCCCTTGGCCAGGCCGCCCACCGCCGGGTTGCAAGCCATCTGGGCCATGGTGTCGAGATTGAGGTTGAAGAGGAGCACCTTGAGGCCCATGCGGGCCGCGGCCAGGGCTCCTTCGCAGCCGGCGTGGCCTGCCCCGATGATGATCAAATCGTATTCTTTAGAATAAAAGGCCATGTGGGAAACTTCGGGCTTGAATTGCGGCTGCGAGATGATTATGCTAAACCTTCAAGCAATTCGCGCTGAGGAGGAAATTATGGTTCATCCTGTCCACGGAACAGACCCTGACAAAGAGGAGCATCGCACCTATAAAACCCTGACTCCGGAAGGAGAGATCGCCGTAGTGCAGCGCCCCGAAGGCGTTCTCAAGATCGTGGTCTACACCGGCACCGGCGTTAAGCAGAAAGAGCACACCGAGATTCTTCTCGATCACCGCAACGCCTTCGCGTTGGCCATGGAAATCCTGCAACACGCCTACCGTCTGGGCCAGGGAATCGACTGACAGTAGGCAGTAGCCAGTAGTCAGTAGTCAGAAAAAAAGAACCGCTGACTATGCCAATGGCCACTTCCTTTTTCCGATAGGGGCGGGTTTAAAACCCGCCCCTACATTTTTTCCCGCCTCTCGACCCTTTCCGATGTTTTTAACTGACCACTGACTACTGGCTACTGCCACTACCGGTCCATTTCCACTTCCCGCACCAGATCGATGAATTCCGGGGACTCCCCGTAAGCCTTCATGGACTTCTGGTAATCGACCCAGGTCTGCCACAGGGCCACCCATTCCCGGTTGTGCCAGTAAAATGGGCTTTCCTGGCCTTTTTCGGTGATCCGCAGAAAGTCTTCGTACTCTTCCTGGCAAAAGGCGCAGAGCCGATAAGGGCCCGAGTAGCGCTTATACATGTCGGTGGTGTCGAACTGGATGCCGCACCGGGCGCAGCGGGCCAGGCAGCGGGTGCACTGCACCACCTTGCGCACCGCCTCGGTCTTCTTGGCCTTGTCCACCCTGGCCTTTTTCTTCTGCTCCAGCTTGAGGCGGTCTTCGATATCGATGACTTTGGACATGTCTGGCCTCGTCCGGGTGGCCTGAAAAATCTCGCAGCCCTTCCCCTGCATTAACCATAACAAGAGAAAGGTTGACGGTCAATAGCAGCGGAGTCTGTGGGCCCCATCAAGGCCGTGTTCAGTGGGCAGTGAGGGCATCCATTTTGGCGAAACCAGTAACTGGCCACCGACCACTGGCCACTAATCACTGTCCTCGTCAGTCTCTTCCGTCTCCCGCTCCAGGTCCAGGTTGAACAGCCGCCGCACCAGGTTCAGTTCCTGGTGGGGGCTTTTCTGCATGCTATGGTCGCGCTTGAGGAAAATGATGGGGTCGTGGAGCAGCTTTTGGGTGACGGAGTTGAGCAGCACCTCCAGGGACTGGCGCTGCTCGTCGCTGACGGGGCCTAAATGGCTCAAGGTCTTTTTGAGCTCCGCTGCGCAGATGACCGCGGCCTTGTCCTTGAGGGCGATGATGGTGGGATAGACCTCCAGGGTCTGCAGCCAGGCCTGGAACTTCAAGGTTTCGGCAGTTACCAGGCGTTCGGCCCGAGCCGCCTCCTGCTGGCGGCGCTGCCAGCCCTCCTCCACCACTTCCTGCAGGTCGTCGATATTGTAGAGATAGACGTTGTCCAGGTCGTTGATGGCCGGGTCCAGGTCCCGAGGCACGGCGATGTCGATAAGGAACAGGGGCCGCTGCTTGCGGCGGCGCATGGCGGCCCGCACCTGGTCCCGCTTCAGGAGATAGGTCGGCGAGCCGGTGGAACTGATGATGATGTCGGCGCGCAGGAGTTGGGCCTCCAGCTCCTCCAGGGACACGGCCTCGCCCCGGAAGCGCTCGGCCAGGCGCAGGCCTCGCTCCAGGGTGCGATTGGCCACGATGATGCCGCCCACCTTCTGGGCCTGGAGATGCTCCAGGGCCAGTTCGGCCATCTCGCCGGCGCCCACCAGCAGCACGGTCATGCCGGCCAGTTCGCCGAAGATCTTCCGGGCCAGGCTGACCGCGGCGTAACTGACGCTGACGGCGTGGTCGCCGATGCCCGTTTCGGTGCGGACGCGCTTGGCCACCGAGAAGGTCTTGTGCAGCAGCCGGTTCAGGATGGGGCCGGTGGCTTGATGCTGAGTAGCCTGGCGGTAGGCCTCCTTCATCTGGCCCAAGATCTGGGGTTCGCCCAGAACCATGGAGTCCAGGCTGGCGGCTACCCGGAAGACCTGGCGCACCGCCGCGGCCCCCTGGTGCACGTAAAGGGAGGCCGCCAGGGTCTCAGGTGCGATCTCCGGGACCCCGGAGAGAAAGGTGCGCAAACAGGCCTCGGCCGGCTCCGCCTCCGGCGCCACGCAGAGCAGTTCCACGCGGTTGCAGGTGCTGTAGAGGATGATTTCCGCCAGTTCCGGGGTGTCCTTGAGGCTCCGGTAGGCCTGGTCCAGGTCCGGGATGAGGCCGGCCAGCTTTTCCCGCAACTCCACGGAGGCAGTCTTATGATTAACGCCGACTAGGAGAAGGTTCATGGTTGAACGAACTTGGAGAAGCTGTGGTAACCCGACATCCACAGGTTAGCGCCCACAAAGGTAATCAGCAGCACCAGGAAGCCCAGGATGGCCAGCCAGGCGGCCCGCCGGCCCCGCCAGCCCACGGTGAGCCGCTCGTGCAGCAGCACCGCGTAGATCAGCCAGGCGAGCAGGGTCAGGATCTCCTTGGGGTCCCAGGACCAGAGGCGCCCCAGGGTGTGCTGGGCGTATAGGGAGCCGGTGATCATGCCGCCGGTAAGCAGCGGGAAGCCGATGGTCAGGCACCAGTAATTCAGGGTGTCCAATTGTTGCAGGGACGGCAGCCGCCGGTAGAAAAAGCCGAAGCGCTTGGCCTTAAGCTGGCGCTCCTGGACCAGGTAAAAGATGGCGCCCAGAAAGTTCAGGGTGAGGGCGGCACAGCCTGCCAGGGTCAGGGCGATATGAGTCGTCAGCCAGAAGCCTTGCAATAAGGGGGAGACGGCCCCGGCCTGGCCCCGGGGCAAGACGATGGTCCCGTAAATCATCAGGGCGGCCAGGGGTCCCACCAGGGCCCCCAGGACCCGGATGGGATAGCGCCAATTGAAGAGCAGAAAGGCGGCCACCAGGACCCAATCGAAGACCAGCAGGGCCCCGCCGAACACGGCCACGGGCAGATAGCCGTAAACCCAGGTGCGGCTTATGAGGACCAGGGTATGGCAGGCCAGGCCGGCGGCCATGGTCCAGGCGCCGTAGCGGGTCAGGGGCTCCCACTGGGCCAGGAAAAAGGCCAGCCACAGGGCGGTGGCGCCGAAATAGGCCACCAGGGCAAGATAGAGCAGATATTCAGTCATAGGATCTAGCCCCAGGACTCCTGAAAGGCCTCGCTGGTGAGTTCCCCGAGGATCTGGGGGGTCAGGGCGTCGCCCAGGATTTTCTGGAGCACGGCCACCACCCGGGTCCGGTCGCCCACGGCCACGGCCTCCAAGAGGGGACTGTCCACCAGTTGGTGGAACAGGGCGGCATTCTCCGGGTGGCCCCGGCGCTCGCTGAGCAGCCGGCAACGGACGCCCTTGAGCAGGGCCAGATAAGGCTTATATTCGGGGCCATAGCGCTGATCAAGCTCCTGCCGCAGTTTCTGGGCCACGGCCGGGCTGGCCCCGCCGGTGCTGATGGCCAGGGTCAGGTCACCGTGGCGCACCTGGGCCGGGACAATGAAGGTGCAATACTCCGGGTCGTCGGCCACGTTGACCCAGATGCCCCGTTCCTGGGCGGCGGCGCTGACCCGGGCATTCACTTCCCGGTCGTCGGTGGCGGCCAGCGCCAGGACCATGCCGTTCAGGTGGTCCGGAGTGAAAGCCTCGTTCAGGTAGCGGATCTGGCCCGCCTGGGCCAGCTCCGTGAGGGTTGGGGTGAGGGCCTG
>JBIOJX010000112.1:0-8339 GCA_044451265.1 Desulfobaccales bacterium | reverse complement strand
CGGCCGCCTCGGCCTTGGCCCTCGTGCCGGTGTTGGGGTCGCTGCTGGCGGTGCCGCTGGCTCTCTTTATCTTGCATCAAGGGCTGCGGGGGGCCTTGGGGATGTCCGCCGGACGGGCCCTGGGGACCATGGCGGTCTGGTTATTGCTGCAAACCCTGATTGCCGCCTTGCTAGTGGGAGGCTTCCTGGTTCTGCTGGGCTTGGGCCTGTTTTTCTTGGGCTAGGGCTGCCGCGGCCGCCTGCTTTTTCTTCTTCCTGATCCGGAGCGCATGGCCGAGCCAACCTACGATTAGCCCCAAAGCCAGGCTAAGATAGGCGAGCAGAAAAGTGGGTATCTGTCCCAGGTTGAAGGTAAAGAGTTTGAGCTCCTGAGGCGGTAAGGCTTTACTCTCCCAGGCTAAATCAGCCAGGACCACGAGCACGATCAGCAGCAGGATCATTTTGAACTTATTCACATTCGCCTCTCTTTGCTTTACTCTTTCAGATAGCGCTTCACTATCGCTTTGAGATCCTCCAAATCCGAGGATTTTACCAGGTATTCATCCGAGGCCCAGGTGGCGAAATCCTGGCGGTATTCCCCATAGGCGGTGCTGAGCACCACCGGCAGGTCGGGCCGCCTCTCTTTGATTTGCCGGAGGGCCTCGATGCCGTCCATCTCCGGCATCTTAATGTCCAGAATGACCAGGTCCAGAGGGATTTTCTCCACTACTTCCAGGGCTTCCCGGCCGTTGGCGGCTAGGTAGACCTCGTAGCCTTCCTCTTTGAGTTCCTCGCTATAAAGGAGGCGAATACTCATCTCGTCGTCTGCCACCAGGATCTTTTTCATCGCCGTCCTCCTTTAGGGGCCTTCAAGGCGCTGGCAGGCACCGCCTCGTGCCCGACTTCCTTCACCAGACAATATTTGGCCACCGGAAGAGTGACGATAAAGGTCACGCCCTTGCCCATTTCGTTGTTGACCTCAATCTGGCCGTAATGGCGGGAAATGATGCGCTGGGCGATGGCCAGTCCCAGCCCAGTGCCATAGTCTTTGGTTGAGAAAAACGGGTTGAAGATATTATGAAGCACTTCCATGGGGATGCCGCCGCCGGTGTCACTGATGGCCACCGCCTCATAGAGGCCGTCTGCCCTTTCCACCGGATAGGTGCGGATGGTCAGATGGCCCCCATGGGGCATGGCCTGGACGGCGTTCGTGAAGAGGTTATAGAAGACCTGCTTCATCTGCCGGTCATCGCAGTGGAGCCGGGGCATCTGGGCGAACTCCTTGATCACCTTGATCTTGGCGGCATCCAGGTCGCGCTGCACCAAGACGAGGGTGTCGTCAATCAGCTTGGCCACTTCGTGGTCCCCGTAGTAGGAGAGGTTCTCCCCGGTGAAATCCAGGATCTCCCTTAGGAGCTTCTCCAGGCGAGACACCTCCTCCTGGATAACCTCGACGTAGCCCCGCAGGGGGGAGCTGACCTCCACCAGCTTGGCGATGCGCCGGGCGAAACCGCCGATGGACACCAGGGGATTGCGGATCTCGTGGGCCATGCCGGAAGCCAGGCTGCTCAAGGCCGCCAGGCGATCCGACTCCAGCATACGCTCCCGGATGAGGAGCAATTCCCGGTTATTGGCTTCGATGGTGGAGTAGAGTTGGGCGTTTTCCAGGACCAGGGCCGCCTGGGTGGCAAACATCTGGAGCACGTCCAGGGGTTCCTTCTCCAAGGGGCGCCCAGAATCCTGGTTGTCCACCAGGATCACGCCGGTGGCCCGATCTTTCACCACCAGGGGAACCACGTAAAACTCTCCGGCAGTGTATTTGGTCTGCAAAGAGGCAGGCAAGCCGGGAGTGTTATTGGTCGAGCGGTAATGGTAGGGTTGCTTCCGCAGCACCGCCAGGGCCAGGGGCCCCTGGTCGGCTCGCAGGGGGACTTCCCAATCGGCCACCGGCAGGGGCGCCGGCGGCGGCGCCGCCAGGGCCTGGTCACTCATCACCGTCCCGTCGGCGCGGCTCGCCCCTTTGGCCCCCTTCAGGGTCTGGGTCGCTTCGTCCACCATGAAGACCACGGCGCGTTCAAAGCCCAAACCCTGCTCCAGAGTAAGGCCCTGGAGGATGATCTCCAGCAGCCGGCCCTGCTGGACCGTGGTGAGCAGGGCCTGGCCGATCTCTTGCAGGGTGGTGAGGTTCCGCACCATGCGTTCGTTCTTTTCCGCCAGATCCTCCACCTGCTGGTAGGTGAGGGCATTCTCGATGGCATTGACCACCACCCCGGCCATGGTGTAGAGCAATTGACGGTTTTCCGGATCGAAGGGCACGAACTCGCCGCTGGGGCTGAACTTGTCATAGACCCCCAGGTTGCCCTTGAGCGACCCCTTGAAGGTGAGGGGCACCGTCAGGCAGTAATGCATCCGGCCTTCGGGGTCCGCCGATTGGCCTTCGACATGGGAAGGCTCACTGCCGCCGGCGTCCAGCACGGGCATCTGCATCAAGGTCGGGCATTCCGGCGGAATCTGGCCGTAGCGGGACGAGACCCGTAATTCCCCGGTGGCGGCGTCGATAATATTTAGAGCCGCACCCCGGGCGGTGATCACCTTGGCGGTGGTGCTGACGATGCGCTCCAGAAGTTCGTCCAGCTCCACCGTGGAGCTGAGGGCCTTGCCCACCTCGAAGAGCACCGAGAGTTCGGCGATGCGCTTCTTGGCCTCCTCCTGGACGATGGCCTGGCGCAGGGTGCTTGCCAGCATCAGACAGGTAAGCTGGATGTTCTGGTGCTCGGCGGGAGTGATGCTCCGGTCGGTCCGATCCATCAAAAGCAGCACGCCGTAGAGAAAATTGTCATCGGCCACCGGGAAGGCGGCCAGGGTTTGATAGGCGGGGTTGAGCTTCTCCAACTCGGCGTTGGCTTCCTGGACCCCCGGTTGCTGGCGGCGCGCCACCCGGTACTTGCGGGTGGCGCCCACCTCGCCCGCCAGGCCGCGGCCCAGGGGAAATTCCAGGCGCAAATGAGGCGCCACGGGACCCTGGCTGCTGATCGTCAGGACCAGGGCCTCCTTGGCCTTATCCAGACCGAAATAGAGCGCCAAATCCACCTTCAGGTGCCGGCCCAGAAGGTGAACCATGTTGTTGGCCCGCTCCCCAAAGCTGACGGTGGAAGTGAAGACCTCCACCATCTGGGTCAAGAAGGCGGCGCGCTCGGAAATCATGGAAATTTACCCTCCCAAAAGGCGCTGCCGTTTTTCCACGGCGAGGCGGTACAGCTCCACATATTTGGGGCCGGCGGTGTTGATCCAGGAATAGTCCAGGGCCATGTTCTGCCGCATCAGGGCCTGCCAGGCCGGGCGGTCTTGATACAGGGCCAGAGCCCGACGCACCGCGCCCATGAGTTCCGCCGGAGTGTAGCCGGTGAACTTGAAGCCGGTGCCGGCCCCGGTGGCGGGGTCGTATTCCTGGATGGTTTCATCCAGACCGCCGGTGGCCCGCACCACCGGGATGGTGCCGTAGCGCATACAGTAGAGCTGGTCGAGCCCGCAAGGCTCATAACGGGAAGGCATGAGAAAGAGGTCCGTTCCGGCGATAATCTGGTGCGCCAGTTCGTCACCGTAACCGATGACCAGGCCCATCTTTTCCGGATATCGGGAGGCAATCTCCTGCAAGAGGTAATGGTGGCGCTCTTCCCCGGTCCCCTGAATGACAAAGCCCAGGTCCAGATGCATCAAGTCATCCAGGATATTCTCCACCAGGTCGATACCCTTGCGCTCAAAGAAGCGGGTGGTCATGCCCAGGAGGGGCTTCTCCGACGGCAGGTTCAGACCGAAGCGTTTTTCCAGGGCAGCTTTGCAGGCCTGCTTACCCTCCAGGTGTTCCCGGTCGTAAGCAGTCGGCAAAAAGGCGTCAATGCCGGGGTCCCAGCGGGCATAGTCCACGCCTTCCAGGATGCCGTAAAGTTCCTTAGCCCTTTCCTGGAAAAGTCCCTCCAGACCGAAGCCGAATTCCGGCGTCAGGATCTCTTCCCGATACCTGGTGCTCACCGTGTTGAGCAGGTCGGCGAACACCAGGCCGCCTTTCATGAAGTTGAGCTGGCCATAGAATTCCAAGGCCTTGGGGGAGAGCAGCTCCCAGCCCAGGCCGGTGAGGGGCAGGTCGAAGGAGGAGAAGATTCCCTGGTAGCCCACATTGTGAACCGTGTAGACCGTGGCCCGGCGTTGTAGCCGCGGCCGGTCGGCGTACAGGGTGCGCAGGTAGACGGGCACCAGGCCGGTCTGCCATTCGTGGCAATGACAGATGTCGCAGTCCAGCTCCAGGGCCTCCATCATCTCCACTGCCGCCCGGCTGAAGAAGATGAAGCGCTCGGCATTATCTTCGAAATCGCCGTAAGCAGTGCCGTAGAGGCCGTCCCGGTCAAACAGGGCGTCCTGGGCGATGAAGTAGAACTTCAGATTAGGCTCAGGCTCCGAGGTATAGATCTCCGCCGGCAGACTCTTCAAGGACAACGGGATGGTAAGGGTTAAACCCGTTGAGCTCAAGGGTTGTCCGGATTGCCGCACCTGGCGGTAGAGAGGGAGCACCACCCGCACCTCGTGTCCCTGTTTTACCAGGGTCCAGGCCAGGGCATAAATCACTTCCGCCAAGCCGCCGCTGCGGGCGAAGGGATTGGCTTCCGGGGTAACCATCAGGATACGCATCTCTTATCCCTCTCAGGTTACAGCTGCACCTCCCGGAGGTACTGGGCAGCATCTTCCGGGGGAGTGGGATTGATATAAAAGCCCGAGCCCCACTCGAAACCAGCGATCAAGGTCAGCTTGGGCACGATCTCGAAATGCCAGTGATAATAAGGCAACTCCGGCTCCGCGATGGGCGCGGTGTGTAACATAAAGTTATAGGGCACCTTGCCCAGGGCCTTTTCCAGGCGCTTCAGGGTCTCGGAAAAGAGCTCCGCCAGCAGGCGGTAGGACTCGTCCTGCAAGTCTATGTAAGAAGACCGATGCATCTTGGGCAAAATCCAGATTTCAAACGGCGACCGGGGAGCAAAGGGCGAGATGGCCACGAACTCATCGTTTTCCAGGATCACCCGGACCCGCTGCTGCAATTCCTGGCGGATCATGTCGCAGAAGACGCAGCGCTCCTTGTAATTGAAATAGAATTTGCCGCCGGTCAACTCCTCCATGACCAGTTCCGGGACGACCGGCAGGGCGATGAGCTGGCTGTGGCTGTGCTCTAGGGAGGCCCCGGCGGACCGCCCCTGGTTCTTGAAGATCAGCACGTATCTGAACCGGGGGTCGGCGCCCAGGGTAACGATGCGGTCCCGATAGGCGGTGAGGACCCGAAAGAAGGCGTCCAGAGGAATGGTGGCCAGGGTGGCGTGGTGGTCGGGGCTTTCGATGATGACTTCGTGGGCGCCGATGCCGTTCATCTGGTCGAACATCCCCTCACCCCGGCGGTCCAACTCCCCCTCTTTGGCCAGGGCCGGGAATTTGTTATTCACCACCCTGAGTTGCCAGCCGGGGGTATTGGGCTCGGTGCCCGGGTCCCGGTAGGCCAGGACTTCCGGGGGCGTGGTGTGTTCGTTGCCCGGATCGAAGGGACAGAAGCCGCCTTTGACCACCTCCGGCTCGACCACAAAGTCATGGGGCCGCTTGCCGCGTTCGGTGGAAATGATCACCCAACGACCGATGATGGGGTCTTTGCGTAATTCCGGCATATATCTTTACTCCAGGGCCGCGGCCAAGAGAGGGGGTGTTTGCCGCGCTTCGCCTCTCACTCCGGGGACCAGGGGATGCCCCACAGTATACTTCTCCGCGGAAAATTTGCAAGGCAAATGGCGGACATGGCCCAGGCGGCCATGACCTTTCCATAAGATAGGGAATTATTTGCCGTTGTCCAGGGGATGCCGTGGGGCGGGCGTCCCGCCCGCCGCCTTTTGGCGCACCGGCGGGACGATTAGTCTATCAACTGAAAAATTACCGCCGAAACAGCCAGAAGATCAGGCTCAGGATGACACTGATCAGAATGCAGGTCCCCAGGGGGAAGTAAAAGGTGAAATTTTCCCGTTTGATGACGAGGTCTCCCGGCAGCTTCCCGAGGCCGGGAATCTTGGGGACCAGCAGCAGCGCCAGCCCCACCACCACCAGGAGGACGCCGAGGACGATAAGGATACGGGCGAGATCGGACATAATCAAGCGCCGAGATTAATTATAAGGTCAGTCCCATAACGGAGCCCAGCGACTTCGCACGCCATTTTTATAATTTTTTCTATAGCTTTCTTGCTCAAGTGAACAACCAACCACCATCCATTGCCCAATTCATGTGAATGGTCACGGGCAAGATCAGGACGATGCGGGTAAAGTTCTCGGATCGAACGTGCCAGAAAACGTCTTTTGCTACCGTGCTTGGGAAGATTTGCAAATCGTTCAAGAAAATTGGGGTCTCGTTCAGCGAGCTTTTTAAAGACATTTATGAGTACATCTCGGGCATTTCGTGCCGGGTATCTCTTTCCATCGAGACTGAAGCCAATATTATGTGCGGCTCCTTTGGCCAGTATATCTTGGGGCATTGGAATTTGTGTTGTAAAAGATGATGACGACGAAATTGGTGTGATCTCCTTCTTAGCAGGCGCTTGAAATAAAACATTAGTTTTAAGGAAGGCGGCTACCGTATCAGGGTCTGGTTTATAACCACAAAGACTTTCAACAC
Organism: Desulfobaccales bacterium; assembly: GCA_044451265.1. Classification (GTDB taxonomy): domain Bacteria; phylum Desulfobacterota; class Desulfobaccia; order Desulfobaccales; family 0-14-0-80-60-11; genus JAPLJC01. Next base: position 1,669 of record JBIOJX010000112.1, on the reverse strand, counting down.
CTTCTGCGACAAGTTCTAATAATAATTCGTCCTCTTCCTCAATAATTTTGGCCCAAGCCTGGTGTAATGTATTTTTAATGAGCCGATTGCGAGCAACATCTTTATAATCCGCTCTCGCATTTTCTACCGCTTTCCCTGAGCATATCGTCTCATATTTAAGATAACGCTCTAGTCTGCGGACAATTTCTTCAATATCTCTTTCAATTATATCGAGCTTGTATACACGACGTTCTCCATAATCTCCTTGTTCCGCCGGAAGGAAGAAATGCCATTCTCGGCCATCAGTGAGAATGGCCATAGGAACACCTTTATGAAAAGCATACTCGAAGAGTTGGCGTTCCCCTATATCACTTTGTCCGACTTGTTTGACCTCGATAAAAACGAGAGGTTTCCATGGGGGGTGGCATAGAGCAAAATCAATCCTTCTGCCATTAACGGGGTATTCGGGGGAAACTACCTGCGTATCATAAATCGGCCAGGACAGGGCACCGAGGATACGGCATACAACCCCTTGAGAAACCGCCGCCTCATTCGTAAAAAGGCCGGCTCGTATACGCTCCCGAATTTCTTTAATATGATCCTTTAGCAAAGCTCTCAACCCTCCTATTTGGGGGTTATCAATAAAAGTTATTATTAATTGGAAAGTTATTAAAATTCAAGAACTTTTCTTTTGCAGGGGATTTATCCGTTTCCATTGGCAGTCCGGCGCCCTTTGGGTTAAAATTTCTTATTATGTTGATTATTCCGGCAATCGACCTGCGTGGCGGCAAATGTGTGCGCCTGCGCCAGGGCCGGGCCGAGGAGATGACGGTCTTCTCCGACGACCCGGTGGCCACCGGCCTCCGCTGGCAGGCGGCCGGGGCCAAATGGCTCCATGTGGTGGACCTGGACGGCGCCTTCTCCGGCAGCCCCCAAAACCTTACGGCCATCCGGAAGCTGCGTGAGAATCTGGATATCCCCATGGAATTGGGCGGCGGCCTCCGCACCCTGGACACCATCCGGGCCTACCTCGACCTGGGGCTGGACCGCCTCATCCTGGGCACCGTGGTCCTGAAGGACCCGGACCTGGCGGCCCGGGCCTGCGCCGAGTTTCCCGGTAAAATCGCCCTGGGCCTGGACGCCAAGAACGGCCTGCTGGCGGTGGAGGGCTGGACCGAGACCAGCCGGAAGACCGCCCTGGAAGTGGCCCAAGCGCTGGAGCCGTTAAAGCCCGCGGCCATCATCTACACCGACATCGCCCGGGACGGGGTCAAACAGGGCGTCAATCTCGGCGCCACCCGGGCCCTGGCCGAGGCTGTGAATCTTCCGGTGATCGCCTCGGGCGGGGTCAGCACCCTGGCGGACATTAAGGCTCTCTTGCCTCTTGAAGCCGTGGGGGTGGTGGGCGTCATCACCGGCCGGGCCCTTTACGACGGCAGCCTGGATTTAGCCGAAGCCATCAAACTGGCGCAGAAAGATTGAACCTCAAATAAAAGAAAGATTGAACCGCAATATAAAGAAAGATTTTTACCGCAGATAAACGCAGATGAACGCCGATAAAGGCGGATAAGGGCGGGTGGCCCGGCGGGCGCCCCCACAAAATAAAATCCCCCTAAATCCCCCTTTTGCAAAGGGGGACTTTCTGGGCCATCCCAATAAGTCCCCCCCTTTGGAAAAGGGGGGCCAGGGG
>JBIOJX010000111.1:0-8373 GCA_044451265.1 Desulfobaccales bacterium | reverse complement strand
GGGGCTTCCCGGCCGGCCTCCCGGCGGGCGACACGGTCATGACTCCCACCGCGGCGCCCCAGATCGAGGGCGCCCTGGCCAGCATGGTGGGCGGGGCCGGGGCTTATTTTTACTGGAACAACCTGATCTATGGGGAGATGGCCGTTTACGGCACGGCCCGGCAGGGGGTCCAGTAGTTTCTGGGCGCCGGCACCCAGACGGGCACCATGATCCAGGATGCCGCGCCTTACTGGCGGGTGTTCGTAAATCAGCAGTGGGGCAAGCACTCCGTGCAGGTGGGCCATTTCGGCCTGATAAATCGGAACATCTCGCCCTCGAATAAGCCGGTAGATCCGGCAACGTTGGATGCGAATGGCAACCCGACCGGGATTCCCAATCTGCCTAATTTGCTCGATACCCGGGGACCCATCGACCGCTTTACGGACCTGGGCTTCGACGCCCAATATCAATTCATCGGCCAGAATCACATCATCACTGCCCAGACCTCTTATGTCCATGAGGATCAACGTCTGAACAACTCCGATTCTCAGGGCACTTCGTTTGGCAACAGCGCCTACCTGGACAAATTTAAAATCAACGTCAATTATTACTATCGCACCGACGAGTGGGGCAGCATCGGCGGCACCATCGCCTATGTTAACCTCTGGGGCAGTCAAAACTTCTTTTCCAATGATCCCACCGGCGCCACCGCTCCCATCGGGCTCTATGGCCCCGGGGCGGGAAGCGGCTTCCGGGTGGGCAAACCCAACAGCGACTGGTGGGTTTTCGAACTGGATTATATCCCGTGGTGGAAGATTTTTGTCACCAAGATCACCCTCCAGTATACCGCCTACAGCCACTTCAACGGGGCGCGTAGTTTGTATGACGGGAATGCCGGCCCCCCGGGTTCCGGGGTCTTGCAAGACACCTGGCCTTTCCCCCGGCGTAATGCCTCGGCTAACAACAGCCTCTACCTCCTGGTCTGGCAGACGTTCTGAGGCTTAGGAGATCGAGACTGAGCTGATAACCGGAAGTGGCCTTCAGGCCGCTTCCGGTTTACACCCGAAATTCCGGCCGTCTTTCTGGCGGCAGCCTGAAGCCCTTGACTTGACAAGGAAAGACGCCTATATTGATTCTCAATATGATGCTGTTCCTGAAACTGGTTCTCGCCGCCGGTTTGCCATGAAGAGACGCAATTTTCTAAAGCTGTTGACCTCCCTCCTCGGGTTGAGCGCCTTAGGCGCCTTCACCTATCCCCTCTTCCGTTTTCTGCTCCCGGTGGAGACCGGGGCCGGGGTGAGAACCATCGAGGTCGCCAAAAGCGAGCTACCTGTAGGCGCCTTCAAAGATGTGATGATCGGGGTGACCCCGTCGATCGTCATCAATACCAGGGATAAAGGATTCCTGGCCTTCTCCAAGATCTGCACCCATTTAGGGTGCTTGGTGAAGTACGATAAGGAGCGGCAGGTATTTATTTGCCCCTGCCATGCCGGCATATTCGACCTCGAAGGGAACGTCGTATCCGGACCACCGCCAAAACCGCTGCCCAAGTTTTCGGTCAGGGTTGAGGGCAACAATCTCGTGATCGGGGCCTGAGATGGGACAAAAAATCAGAGAATGGCTGGAGGTCAGGATCGGTCTCGACGAACTGATCCGCTCTCAGCTCACCGAGTACCGGGTCCCGAAGAATATCAATATCTTTTACACCCTCGGCATGGTGGCCTTTGCCGCCTTCCTGATCCAGGTTGTCACCGGCATCTTACTGCTCTTTTACTATATTCCCGATGATAAGGACGCCTTTGAAAGCGTCCAGTTCATCATGAATCACGTGCCTTATGGCTGGCTCTTTCGCCTGATGCACGTCGTGGGTAGCAACCTCATGGTGGCGGTGGTCCTTCTCCATATGGGATCGGTCTTTTTCCTCGGCTCCTATAAAAAACCCCGGGAACTTACCTGGGTGGTCGGGTCTCTGCTGTTGCTGACGACCATGGGCTTCTGCTTAAGTGGTTATCTCCTGCCCTGGAGCCAGCTAAGTTTCTGGGCGACTACGGTGGTTACCAATATACCGACCGCCTTTCCTTTTTGTGGGGATCTCGTCTGCAAAATTCTTAGGGGAAGTGAGAATGTCTCGGGAGCTACCCTGAACCGCTTCTTCGCCTTGCACGTGGCGTTCCTCCCTCTATTGCTTGTGCTACTATTTTTTATACACGCCTTTTTGGTGAGGCGGATCGGCATCTCAGCTCCACCCGCCGGCTCTGAAGAGCCGCAGGAATGGCAGGAATTCCATCATGACAGCCATCCCGACGGCCCGCCCTTTTATCCCGTTTTCGTTTCCAAAGAAGTCCTCATGACCATCGTCTATCTCATGGTCATGTTTGCCATCATCTCTTTTGCGCCGGCCCTGTTTATTCCGGCGGACGCCAATACCCCGGCCGACCCCTTTAATACGCCGGATCATATCAGACCCGAATGGTATTTCCTGGCTCCCTATGAAATGCTCAAACTGATACCGAACCGATTTCTGGGGATTGCCTTGCAGTTGGTGCTAATGGCAGTTTTTATCCTCTGGCCTTTTATTGATACCTCAAAGAATTACGATATCTTGAAAAGACCCTGGTTACTTACCTTGTTCTTTGTAACCATTGTCGTCTGGGTGGGAATTACCATATGGGGATCTTTCTGATGAGGTATTTCCTTACCCTGGTATTCCTGCTTAGTCTGGTTTCGGTCTCCTCAGGAGACTGGAGTGAATTCTTACAGAAGGAGTTTCCCAAAACCCCCTGGGAGCAAAGACCAAGGGTTGAACAGAATGTCTGTATCGACTGCCACACCTCTGACTTGATGAAGGAAGATTATCGGGACATCCCGGCTGATTGGCGGAAGAGTTGGCATTATAAAAATGGGGTGTCCTGCCAGGACTGTCACGGCGGCGACCCGAAGGATGCCGCCAGGTCCATGAAGCCGGAAAGCGGTTTCGTGGGGACGCCGAAACCTAAAATGGTGCCGGAATTCTGCGGCAAATGCCACATAGGCATCAAAGAGAACTACCTGGAGAGCGGCCACGGCAAGGCCTTGATGACTACCGGGAGAGGTCCCAACTGCGTCACCTGCCACCATTCTCATGATATTCAGAAGGCCAATATCAATATTATCAACGAAAAGTTATGCGGCATCTGCCACAGTTATGACCGGGCCAGGGAGATGAAGGCGGCCCTGTTGCTGACTGAACAAGAGATCAATAAGATTGACCGCGATCTCAAGGCCTTGAAGGCCGGATTAATTGCTACCCAGGATGAGGAAAAGGTCCTATTCCAAACGCAGGCGGAGTACAGGACCTTGTTTCATACCGTGGATGTTAAACTGGTACAAGCCAAGACGGGGGAGTTCTCCAAGAAACTTGCTGCCATATTGCAGCAGGTCCGGAAGGGCTTCCAGACGTTAAAGTTCCGTCAGGACTTTTCCTGCTTCATCCTGCTAATCTTCATCGGCCTGGGAATCACTATCTTCCTTTTCGGTCGAAGATCGGAATAACTGGAACTTCCGATCACCGGCATTTTAACTTTTAGCCTCGAGGTCAGATTAATCTGATCTTGATTTAATGCTGGGCAGTTCAAGTACAAATAAACCTCGCCTTGGCCGAAGCGCCAATTCCGCGTACCCCCCCTACCACTCAATCCCCCGTCTGGCCTTGACTCCCGCCTGATAATAGTGCTTCACCGGCCGCATCTCGGTCACCAGGTCGGCCATTGCCACCAACTCCGGCGGGGCCTGGCGGCCGGTGAGCACCACCTCCACCCCGGCTGGCCGCCGGCGCAGGGCCTCCAGGGCCTCCTCCAGGGGAACGAGCTTATGGGTCAGGGCCAGGTTGATTTCATCCAGGATCACCAGGTCATGCTCCCCCGCGGCCAGCACCTGGCGGGCCAGGGCCCAGGCCTCCTGCACCAGAGCCAGGTCTTCCGCGGCCGGGGCCCGCAAATTGACCAGGCCCCCACGGCCGAAGTAGCGCAGGGTCACCTCCGGGGCCAACCGGGCCACCGCACAGGATTCGCCGGTTTTCCTCCCCTTCATAAATTGGATGATATAAACCCGGAATCCCTGCCCCGCGGCCCGCAGGGCCAGCCCCAGGGCGCAGGTGGTCTTGCCCTTGCCGTCGCCGGTGTAGACCTGGATCAAACCTGTATCAAGGCGTGCCGTCATTTACCCCCTCCGTAAAGGTGCTACTGGCAAAAATAGGGCGGACACGCAGGTCCGCCCCTATAGAAAATACCTTGGTCGTACGGCTGACTATCATTCCGCCAGCACGAATTTGCCGTCCTTCACCCGGACCATCACCATGGAATCCACGTCCAGGCCGTTGTGGTCCTCCGGAGTCAGGTTATAGATGCCGGAGACTCCCACGTAGCCCTTGGTCTGCTCGATGGCCTCCCTGAGCTTCTTGGGGTCAGTCCCCGCCTTCTTCATGGCGTTGGTGACGATGTAGATGGCGTCCCAGGCGTAGCCCGAATGGGTGTTGAGGGGGAACTGTTTGTCGAATTTGTATTGGTCCGTATAGAGCTTGATGAAATCCTGGATGACCTTCTTTTGGGGGTCGTTGTCCGCCAGTTGGCCGGCCGCCATCAGTTTGGTGGCGGGCATCCGGTCCCCTTCGGCGGCCTTGCCGGCCAGTTGGACATACTCCGGACCGGGCTGACCATGACACTGGAACAGGGGAATAGCGATGCCCAACTGCGCCTTGTTCTTGGCGACGATGGCCCCGGCCGGACCGATGGTCCAGACGATGATGGCCTGGGGCGCGACGTTTTTAATCTTGGTCAACTGCGGGGTCATGTCGGTGTCTTTGGGGCCGAAGGCTTCCTCCGCCACCAAGGTGATCCCGAAGTCCGGGGCCAGCTTTTTCAGCCACACCACGCCGTCCTTGCCGAAGGGGTCCGAGGCGGTGAGCAGGGCCACCTTGGTCAGCTTCTTCTCCTTCAGGTAGCCATAGAGCTTCTTCACCGCAGTGGAGGAGCGCTGGGGCGACTTGAAGACGTACGTGAAAGGACCGGTCTCTTTCATAATGGGCGGGTCGCCCCCCACGGTCATAAACGTGGGCATCCCGGCTTCTTCTACGATCTTCTTCACCTGCATGCCCTCACCGGTGGAGGTAGGCCCGATGATGGCCGCCACCTTGTCGGAGAAGATGAACTTCTTGGCGATGCTGGCCGCCTTGGCTGGGTCGCTCTCGGTGTCGCCCACCACCAGCTCAATGGGCCGACCGTTGATGCCGCCGGCCTGGTTGATCTGGTCCACCACCATTTCCGCCACCAGCTTGGTGGGGGTGCCGATGGGGGCCGCCGGCCCGGAGAGGGCGAAAAAGGCGCCGATCTTGATGGGTTCGGCCGCCGGGGCCGCCACCGCCAGGGCGCCCACCAGAACCACCGCCAGAATTATTGCCAGTTTGCCTTTCATGAATTTAGTCCTCCTCTGTGATCGCAACCGTTATGTTCACATTTACCACAGAGGCCCAAAGGACACAAAAAAAATGATTGCACCCTTCGAGACGCCATCATTTTTCTCTGTGTTCCTCTGTGTTCTCTGTGTCTCTGTGGTGAGGCTTTTCAGGCGTCCTTCCTGCCCGCCAAGATTATTATGGGATAGGCGAAATGAATCTGGTCCCCCTGCCAATGCGCCCCTAACCCCAGGGCGTCTTTGCCGATATCTTCCTGAAACATCTTCCAAATCTTTTCCTCATCCCCGGGATTGGGGAAGGAGGCTCCGAGGTGGGCCTTCAGGTTCCGCTCCGATTTGCTGAATTGGGTTTTCACTTCCTGAAGCCCAAGGTCAGCGGCCATTTGCAAAAAATCCGCCGGGGTCAGATGGCTGGTATGGGAGGGGTCGCGCAGTTTTTCCATCCGGTTGAAGGCCTCTTGCTTTTCCGGCGGGATGGCGATATCGGCCACCAGGACCCGGCCCCCCGGGCGGCAGACCCGGACCATTTCGGCCAACACCGCCTTAGGGTCGAGGAAATGGTGAAAGGTATACCGCGTAATCACCAGGGAAAACGCGGCCTCCGGAAAGGGCAGCGGCAGGACGTTGCCGACCTGCCAGGTCAGATTGGTAAGCCCTTGTTCTCGCTGAATCTCTTGCGCCCGCGCGATCATGGCCGGGGTGAGGTCGATGCCGGTGACGTGTTGCGCCCGGGCCGCGAAGGCGCAGGCCACCAAGCCGGGGCCGCAGGCCACGTCGAGGACGGTGTCTTCCGGCCCGACGCCGGACATCTCCAGCAGCAGATTCAGGAAGGACTCCTTGGAGTGGGCCTGCTGCTGCGAGAACGGCACCGCCTGCCGGCTGAACTGGTCGATAATGGCGGCCTGATGAGCATTAGGTGGCACAGGCGTCTCGCCTGTGCTTCTTTTACTCTTTTTTGGCGCGGTTACGTCGTTCTTCATTTTCTGTGTCTCTCTGTGCCCTCTGTGTCTCTGTGGTAATTTTTCTTGGTGTTCTTGGTGTCTTGGTGGTGAAAGATTTTAAATCACCGAATCCTCGATCCGGTTGTCAAAAACCCGCTTGCTCTTCCGCTCGGTGCGGGGCAGGTCGCCATAGCCCACCACCTCCACCTCCGGGGTCACCAGGAGCTTGCGCTTCAGGCGGTAGACCACTTCCCGGCCCAGTTCGTCGCTGCGGCCCGCTTCCACCCCGGCGCCCCGCTCCACCTTGAGGGTCATGTGGTCCCGGCCGTGGTCGTCCCGGGTCAGGTGGATCTGGTATTCCGAGCCCAACCCCGGCACCTCCGAGAGGATGCGGTCGAGGTTGGCGGGGTAGATATTCACCGCCCGGAATTTGAACATGTCGTCGGTGCGGCCGCTGAGCCGGGAGTGCCGCGGCAGGAGGGAGCCGCAGGTGCACGGCCCGGGGAGGATGCGGGTAATGTCCCGGGTGCGGTAGCGGATCAGGGGCGCGGCCTCCTTGGCGAGAGTGGTCACCACCATCTCGCCCCACTCGCCAATCGGCGCCGGCCTCAGGGTCTCCGGGTCCAGGATCTCCAGCAGGTAGTAATCGGACCAGTAGTGGATGCAGTCGTGGTCCGGGCACTCGATGCCGGTGCCGGGTCCGTAAAGTTCAGTCATCCCTACAATGTCGAACAGCTCCACCCCGCCAAAAAGTTCCGAAATCTTGCGCCGCATGGAGACCGAGGAGCGCTCGGAGCCGTAGATCACCTTCTTCAGGTTGATCTTGTCGGCGATCCCCCGCTTGTGCACCTCTTCGGCCATGAGCAGGCCCATGGAGGCGGTGCAGCACAGCACCGTGCTCTGCAGGTCCACCAGGAATTCGCAGTGCATGTCGACGTTGCCCGGCCCCACCGGGATGGCCAGGGCGCCCAGCCGCTCGCAGCCCGCTTGAAAGCCCACCCCCGCGGTCCAGACGCCGTAGCCCACGGCGATCTGCACCCGGTCCAGGGTGGTGACCCCGGCCATCTCGTAGCCGCGGGCGAAGAAATCCCGCCAGTCGTCGATGTCCTTCTGGGTATAGCCGATGATCTTGCGTTTGCCGGTGGTGCCGCTGGAGGCGTGGATGCGCACGATCTGCTCGTAAGGCACCGCCCGGAACGGAAAGGGGTAGCCGTCCCGCAAATCTTCGCCCGTGGTCAGGGGCAGTTTTTGCAAGTCGGAAAGCGCGCGGATGGCGTCGGGGCCGACCCCGGCCTCATCCAGCCGGGCCCGGTAAAAGCTGGAGCCCTCATAGGCGTGGCGCACCGTCCACTGCAACCCCTGCAGCTGGTGGTCCTTAAGTTCGTCCTCGGTCTTGAAAGGCGGCATGAAGGTCTGCTTGCTCAAGTTCGGCTTCTCCAGTCTGATATTGGTGAGTCCCGCGGCGCCCAGGCGGGAGGCCGCCGGGTTGTTCTCCGAGCCCGCCCCCAGGAAGGCCCGGCGCAGTTCCGGGTCCACCAGCAGGGTGGTGACCCCGGCCCGGGACAACTGATGAATAATATCGAAGACCTCGTCGGCGATCAAGGGGGCGAGCCCCAGGCTGGGCTCGTCCAGCAGCAAGAGGCGCGGCCTGGCCATCAGGGCCCGGCCCATGGCCACCATCTGCTGCTCGCCGCCGGACAGGGTGTTGGTGCGCTGCTTGATTCTTTCAGCCAGTTTCGGGAAGCGGGCCAAGACCTCGTCCAGGCGGCGATTCATCTCGCCGCAGCCCACCTTCAGGGCCAGCGCCCCCAGCTCCAGGTTCTCCCGGACGCTGAGGTCGCCGAACATCTCCCGCCCCTCGGGACACAGAGCCACGCCCAAGCCAGCCATGGCCGCCGCCGACCTGCCGGTGACGTCCTTCCCGTCCAGCCAAATCCGCCCGCCGGAAGGCGCCGCCAGCCCCATGACAGCCTTCAACAGACTCGTCTTCCCCGCCCCATTGGCC
>JBIOJX010000110.1:0-8430 GCA_044451265.1 Desulfobaccales bacterium | reverse complement strand
GTGAAATTGTAGTCGCGGTGAAGATGCCGTGTACCCGCAACAATACGGGAAAGACCCCGTGCACCTTTACTACAACTTGGCATTGAATTTTGGGATAACTTGTGTAGGATAGGTGGGAGGCGATGATCTCCGGATGCTAGTTCGGAGGGAGCCAACCTTGAAATACCACCCTGGTTATTCTAGAATTCTAACCCAGACCCGTGATCCGGGCCGGGGACATTGCCTGGTGGGTAGTTTGACTGGGGCGGTCGCCTCCTAAAGCGTAACGGAGGCGCGCGAAGGTTCCCTCAGGCTGATTGGAAACCAGCCGTTGAGTGTAAAGGCATAAGGGAGCTTAACTGCGAGACCCACAAGTCGAGCAGATACGAAAGTAGGCCTTAGTGATCCGGCGGTCCCGTATGGAAGGGCCGTCGCTCATCGGATAAAAGGTACGCCGGGGATAACAGGCTTATCTTCCCCAAGAGTTCACATCGACGGGAAGGTTTGGCACCTCGATGTCGGCTCATCGCATCCTGGGGCTGAAGAAGGTCCCAAGGGTTTGGCTGTTCGCCAATTAAAGCGGTACGTGAGCTGGGTTTAAAACGTCGTGAGACAGTTTGGTCCCTATCTGTTGTGGGCGTAGGAGATTTGAGAGGAGCTGTCCCTAGTACGAGAGGACCGGGATGGACGAACCTCTAGTGTTCCGGTTGTGCCGCCAGGCGCAGCGCCGGGTAGCTATGTTCGGACCGGATAACCGCTGAAAGCATCTAAGCGGGAAGCCGACCTCAAGACAAGATCTCCCGGACCGTAAGGTTCCTAAAGGCCCCTGGTAGACCACCAGGTTGATAGGCCAGAGGTGGAAGCGCAGTAATGTGTGGAGCTGACTGGTACTAATCGGCCGTGAGGCTTGACCATTTTTCTTTCTTGCCTTCGGAGACTTTTAAGGGCATTCTCTATACTTCCAGAGCACTTGGTATCGTAGGGGCGAATCTTGTCTTCGCCCGGCGTAAGGGCGAACACCAGGTTCGCCCCTACAGTAGACACAAAGTTTCCGGTGGCCATACCGCAGGGGTCACACCCGATCCCATCCCGAACTCGGTAGTTAAGACCTGCAGGGCCAATGGTACTACGTGGGTGACTGCGTGGGAGAGTAGGACGCCGCCGGATTTAATTTCATAGCAGTAACCCCGCCTCTTGATGGAGGCGGGGTTTTTTTATTTGCAAATTATTATATTTAGTGCTTATCTAAAAAAAATGAAAAATTTTGCCAAGATAATTGTTGTTTCCCCGAAAGCATTAAAATTTAAGGAAATCTAATGAAAATATTTAGACCCAACACGAATGCGTATACTTTGGTTACTAAAGAAGGCAAGAAAATCAAATTAATGAAAAATAACGAATTTGAGCGGTTTAATCCCAATATTCTCGATCTTGGAGATATAAAAAAACCATCTATTGCCACAAATGCAATCTGTGCGATATTCGATTTACAAGGATTTACTAACTTCTGTAAGCAGATCGATCCACAGTTATCAGTGCCCTCATTTATGGGCGGTTTCCTCGATTGGATTTTTGGTGCTCTTCGCTCGGAGACTGTGGAGAAGAAATTTGAGGAAGGTGTTAAGTTATGGCATGCGCTACCCTTTTGCACCAAATTTCTTGGTGATGGACTACTGGTTTTGTGGGATACATCGGAAATGGATCAAGAATCTCAGCATAATCTTATTGTCTCTTTATATTTAATTTGCAATCGTTACAATTCTGAATTTCTCCCTGGCATGAAGAAAAAGGTAGGTGATCCTCCTGATTCATTGCGTTGTGGGATTACTAAAGGAACAGTTTACTCCGTTGGGGATGGAAATGATTTCGTCGGACCGTGTATAAACCTCGCTGCACGAATACAAAAACTCCCTGGAACGAGAATTGTTTTTGCACTGCGTGGCTTCGATCCTGAATCAGAGATGGCTAAAAATGCTTTTGATATGTGGATTCTAAAGAAGATTGCCATTCGTGGCATGGGGAATGAGGAACTTATCTACCTACGAAAAAAAGATTTTAACGCAATGTCGGAGCAAGATAAAGCTCTTTATCATGATCCATAAGGTTTTTTGACCCATCCCGAACTCGATAGTTAAGCCGGTAGCGCAGGTGTTTCGCCTGTGTCCAATGGTACTACGTGGGTGACTGCGTGGGAGAGCAGGACGCCGCCGGATTTAATTTCCTAGCAGTAAACCCGCCCCCTGACGGAGGCGGGCTTTTTTTTGCGAAGATTTCTTGACATGCGGGCCTTGGCCTGATTAGTTTCGATATATGCCCCAAACGCGCCCGGTGCAGAGATTTATTCGAGATAATGAGATGTTGCCAGAGATTATTGAAAAACTGCGTCAAAACCTTCCCGAAATCACCCGCTGCTTTCAGGTGAAGTCGCTGCTTATTTTCGGGTCGTACGTGCGCGGCCGGCAAAAGAAAAAAAGTGATCTCGATATCTTGGTAGAATTCAGCGAACCGCCTTCCTTTTTTGAGTTCCTGGCCCTGGAGCGCTACCTTAGCAACCTTTTGGGCGTTAAGGTTGATTTGGTTATGAAAGAAGCCTTGAAACCCGCCATTGGCGTACATGTCCTGGCGGAAGCCATTGCGGTATGAAAGCCAAACGGGAATACTTTGATTGCTTCAAAGATATTCAGGACGCCTTGGAAAAGATCGAGAAATTCACCACCGGCCTCGATTTTGAGAGTTTTAGCAAAGATGATAAGACCACCTTTGCGGTAATTCGGGCCCTGGAAATTATCGGGGAAGCCGCCAGGAAAATTCCCAAATCCATTCGCCCTCGCTACCCGGAGGTGCCCTGGCAGGATATGGCGGGGATGCGGGATAAACTGATCCATGATTACTTCGGAGTGGACTTGCGGGTGGTTTGGAAAACCCTGCAAGTTGATTTGCCGCCTTTGAAGATTATCTTCGATCAATTTTTCCGGGAACCGTCCGAGTAACCTATGAAGCTCGCCGAGATCATCTCCAGATGCACCTGGCCGGAAGTTGAGCCGGTTTATCTGGATCTGTACCTCAAAGAGAAGAGGAAAAGGAAAAGAGCCCGGGAAGCTTTCGAATATATTCAGTCTCTTCAGCCCATAATTTGCCAGATGCGGATTCACCTGGAATACCAGGATGATGAGGCCGGCGGCTATCATGGCGTCTCGGGCCGGGACGGCAGTTTGAGGGAGAACGGGGAGGAAGAATGCTTTGGCCTGTTTCTGATGGATTGGGAGGAGTGGCTGGGAATGGAAATCGAGGCGGAGACCCTGAAAAAATATTCCGAGTTGGACCTCTTGTGCCATTGTTTTTGGGAAATGACCTGGTGTGGCTATTCCATGGAAAAGGTTAAAAAATCAGGAAAAGACTCGATCGTAACTCGACCAGTAAAAAAGAGGATCTTACTCTCTTCGACCCTTCTTTATGGGGGGAAGAAGATAATAAAACGCCTGGATTAAGTGAATAGTGCACGGCTTAAGGCTTCATAAGGCAAATCATATCGCCCGCCGGCTGTGGCGAATTTATTTTTCCAAGACGGATTGGCGGCAGCATTTGAAGAAGCAGGGAGTGTATGCCGATTGCGTAGGCACCTATCGCAAGGTGCGGCGCCCTTGCTCCTGCTGGATGTGTGGCAACCCCCGCAAGTACTTTGGGGAGCGCACCAGGCATGAACTGAAGGCGGCCTTAAGCATGAATGATCAAGATTAGCTAAACCTTAGTGGCACAGGCCTCCGGCCTGTGCATCCACAGGCTGGAAGCTGTGCCACTATTAATTTCAGAGCGGAAGCCCGCCCCCTGGACGGAGGCGGGCTTTCTTTTAGCCAGGCTGGACCAGCTCCCGGGCCAGGGTGGCGGCCTGGGCCAGGAGGTCGGGCTGTTGGTAGAGGTCTCCCGGATCCTTGACCCCGACGGCCCGCAGCAGGCGGACCGGCTCGAAGCCGTAGAGTTTCAGCCAGCGTTTGTAGCGCGGAAAGATGTCGGCGAACTGCTCCGGGTCCGGGTTGGCCTGAGCCAGGATCATCACCGCCTGTTTCCCCTCCGGCACCCGACTGCTGAAATCGGGGTTGAAGAAGGAATAGGTCCGGTCGAAAAAGCACTTGAGCTGGCCGATGAGATCGCCGTAATAGACCGGAGAGGCCAGGACCAGGACGTCGGCCAGCTGGATGGCCGCCAGCACCGGGGCCAAATCGTCTTCCAGGCTGCAGATGGCGCTCTCGGTCTTGCAAGTGAGGCAGCCCTGGCAGCCCCGGAAATTCAGCGTATTAAGCTGATATTCCTGCACCTCGGCCCCCAGTTCCCGGGCCGCGGTCAGAAATTGCCGGGCCAGACAGGCGCTATTTCCCTGGGGCCGGGGACTTCCCAAGACGGCGACGATTTTCATGGGCGCACCTCCTTTTGCGGCTAGCCAGCCGTGGTCAGCGGTCAGCTTTAAGGCTTCTCCTGAATTTATCATATAATATACATTTATTAAACATTGATGGGAGCCTCTCCGACAGGTCCCTTGACTTTATCCAGAGGTTAACCTACTTTTTTGGGCAAAGCCGAAGAGGTGAAATTGATCAGCATGAAAAACTGCAAATCTTTGATTTACGTCGGCCTCCTGGTATTGCTCCTGGGGGGCCTGGTCCTGCCGGCTGCCTTGCCGGCGGGGGAAAAGCCGGCGGAATTGTCGGAATACGACAATCCTTTCACCTGGGTGACCATCGGGAAGGTCAAGGTGCAGGCGGAGGTGGTTAAGTCCATGGAGAAAGTGTACCTGGGGCTGGGGAAGCGGCCGGAGTTGCCGGAAGGCCGGGGCATGCTGTTTGTCATGCCCAGCCCGGCGGTGCAGAATTTTTGCATGCGGGACATGCGCTTTGCCCTCGACTTCATCTGGATAGAGTCCGGCCGGGTGGCGGGGATGACTAAAAACGTCTCCCATCAGGATCAGCAGGCCTGCTACTACTCCCCAAAGCCGGTGACTTTCGTCCTGGAGGTGCCCGCCGGTTTCTGCGACCGGCACGGCCTCCAGGTGGGGGATAAGGCTACCTGGAAATAGGCGGGCGGGCGACCCGGCGGCTCGCCCTTACGGACTTGCCAAGGGAAGGAAATAACCGTATGTTTTCAAATTATGTTAACTGATCTGGAAAAACGGGTGATTCTGGCCCTGCAGCGGGACCTGGAGGTGGAGCCCAGGCCCTT
Organism: Desulfobaccales bacterium; assembly: GCA_044451265.1. Classification (GTDB taxonomy): domain Bacteria; phylum Desulfobacterota; class Desulfobaccia; order Desulfobaccales; family 0-14-0-80-60-11; genus JAPLJC01. The sequence goes on along the minus strand of JBIOJX010000110.1, from coordinate 3,240 downwards.
TCAGGAACTGGCGGACCTGCTCGGTCTGGGGGAAGAGGTGGTGCTGGCCGCCATTCGGAGCTTGATGGAGAAGGGTTACATCCGGCGTTTCGGGGCGACCCTGCGGCACCAGAAGTCGGGTTTCGAGGCCAATGCCCTGGTGGCCTGGACGGTGCCCGAGGCGGAGCTGCAGCGGGTCGGCCAGGAAATGGCGGCGCAGCGGGTGGTCAGCCATTGCTACTCCCGGCGGCCGGCCCCGGCCTGGCCGTATAACCTCTATACCATGGTGCATGGCCGCTCCCGGGAGGAGTGTCTGGAGACCGCGGCGCGCATGGCCCGGGAGACCGGCTTCAGCGATTACCAGGTGCTCTTCAGCGAAAGCGAGTTGAAGAAGACTACCATGCGTTACTTCAGTAGCCAGTAGTCAGTAGCCGGTAGCCAGTGAATTGGCGCGAATAATGATTTCTCGGGTCACATTAAGGCTTCAGGATAATTAACCTCCAAAAAATCCCTCCTAAATCCCCCCTTTAGAAAAGGGGGGACTTAAAAACCATGGATCACGCAGTATAATGAGGCTTGAGGCTTTTACTGGCCACTGGCAACCGACCACTGGCCACTTTCCCCTGGGAGTTCAGAATAATGGCAAATCTGGTGGAATCGCAGCGCCTGTTTGAGCAGGCGCGGGTGCTGATGCCCGGCGGGGTGAACAGCCCGGTCCGGGCCTGGGGCGCGGTGGGCCTGACGCCGCCGCGGTTCCTGGCCCGGGGTGAGGGTTGCCGGATCTATGACGTCGACGGCAACTCCTATCTGGACTACGTCTGCTCTTGGGGGCCGTTGATCCTGGGGCATGCCGTTCCGGAGGTGGTGGCCGCGGTGCAGGCCGCCGCGGCCCGGGGCCTCAGTTTCGGGGCCTCCACCGCCGGAGAGGTGGAACTGGCCCAGCTGCTGGTGGACGCGGTGCCTTCCCTGGAGATGGTGCGCCTGGTCACCTCCGGCACCGAGGCCTGCATGAGCGCCCTGCGTCTGGCCCGGGGCGCCACCGGCCGGCCCCGGGTGCTCAAGTTTGACGGCTGCTATCACGGCCACGCCGACTCCTTCCTGGTGGCCGCGGGCAGCGGCGTCCTCACCCAGGCCATTCCCGGCAGCCCCGGCGTGCCGCCGGAGATTGCGGCCCTGACCCTGTCCGTGCCTTACAATGATTTGGAGGCGGTAAAGGCGGCGGTGCAGCGGCATCCCGGCGAGATCGCCGCCATCTTCGTGGAGCCGATAGCCGGCAACATGGGAGTGGTCCTGCCACGGCCGGGGTTCCTGGAAGGCTTGCGGCAGTTATGCCACCAGGAAGATATCATTCTGATCTTCGACGAGGTGATTTCCGGCTTCCGGGCGGCCTGGGGTGGAGCTCAGGCTCATTACGGCGTCACCCCCGACCTCACCTGCCTGGGCAAGATCATCGGCGGCGGGCTGCCGGTGGGGGCCTACGGCGGCCGGCGGGATCTCATGTCCCAGGTGGCGCCGTCCGGGCCCATCTATCAGGCCGGGACCCTGTCCGGCAACCCGGTGGCGGTGGCCGCCGGGCTGGCCACCCTGAAGGCTTTACAAAAGGACGGGACTTACGGGCAACTGGAAGAAAAGGGCGCCTGGCTGGAGGCGGAGCTGGTCCGGGCCGCGGCCCGGGGTGGGACGGAGGTCACCATCAATCGAGCGGGCTCGCTGCTCACCGTATTTTTTACCGGGCAGACGGTGCACGATTTGGAGGACGCCAAGCAGGTCGACCTGAAGCGCTTCCAGCAATTCTTCCAGGGGATGCTGGCCCGGGGGATTTATCTGCCGCCGTCGCAGTTCGAGGCCTGGTTTATCTCTTTGTCCCACCGCGCCGAGGACCTGGAGAAGACCGCGGCCGCGGCCCGGGAGGTTTGGGCGCGGTAAGATTATCGGTTGGAGAGGGTGGACCAGGGGCGGCTTCCGAGCCGCCCCTGGTTTTTGGGGGCGCCCGGATGGGGTGAAGCACCCCCGGGTTGGGGAGAAAATCCCGCCAACGGCGCGGGTCCGAAGCGAAGTCGACTGGACCTGGACATTGAGAAAAATTTCATAAGCGCAATGAAATCAGCTATTTTCATTGACGGACTAAATATTTCATGGCATTGATAGGTTTGGCAGGTCCCTTGCACTTATTGACTTGATAAAAAATTTTCCAGAAAAGGAGGTGGGTCGTCCAAATCCGCTGGTTGAATCGAGCGCCATCATTGACTGTTCTTCGGCAGGCATTTATTTAAGTCATTATTTTCAGGAGGAAGCAAATGGCGGACAAAGTTCCAGGAAAGGCGTGGGTCGTAGTATTCTGCGGCACCGCGGTGAACCTCTGTTTGGGCATCTTGTATGCGTGGAGCATTTGGGCCGGGGCCTTGGTCCCCAAAGATCTGAAAATGGCCGGTACGGTGATGACCGGACTGAATGAAGGCTGGGTCTATTTAACCAACGCCGAAGCGGCTACCCCGTTTTCCCTGTGCGTCGTCATCTTTGCCCTATTGATGATTCCGGGCGGCCGCATCCAGGATAAGATCAGCCCCAGATTCGGCGCCATCGTCGGCGGCTTGTTCCTGGCGTTGGGTTGTATCATCGCCGGGGTGACCAAAAGCTATACCGGCCTGATCGTCGGTTTCGGCATCTTCGGCGGCATCGGCATGGGCATCGGTTATGCGGCGCCCACCCCCGCGGCCCTGTCGTGGTTCGGTCCCCACAAACGCGGCTTGATTGCCGGTTTGGTGGTGGGCGGTTACGGCGGCGCGGCGCTCTATGTATCGCCCTTGGGAGCCTATCTGCTGTCCAGTGGCGGTCTTACTTACAGCTTTGTAGTGCTGGGCATCCTCTTCGCAGTGGTTACCATCATTGCCGGTTCCCAGTTGGAAAAGGCCCCTCCGGGCTATGTGGCTCCGGCAGCCGTGGTGAAAGCCGGCGCCGCGCCGGTCAAAGCAGCCGGGACCCTGGTGGACTGGGCCCCCTCGGATATGCTGAAGACCTGGCAATGCTACGCCCTGATCCTGATGTTCATCGGCACCACCCAGTCCGGTCTGCTGGTCATCGCCAACGCCGCCGGTCTGCTGGGCACCACGGCCAAGGCCATCCCCTTCTTTGCGGCTAACGCCTGGATCCTGGCCTCCTACGGCGGTCTGGTGAACGCGGCCGGCCGGGTGGGCACGGGCATGTACTCCGACAAGATCGGCCGGGGCAACGCCTATGCCCTGAACTGCATCATTTCGGCGG
>JBIOJX010000109.1:0-8450 GCA_044451265.1 Desulfobaccales bacterium | reverse complement strand
GGTCCGCCTCCCGCCCGGGGGCGGCCAGCTGTTTTAAAGGCCGGCTCTGCAATATTTGCAGGCGGCCGTCCCGGTCCAGACACCACTCGATGTCCTGGGGAGCTTGAAAATGCTCTTCCAGGATGAGGGCCAGGCGGGCCAGTTCCAAGGCCTGGACGTCGGTGAGCACCGGCTGTCTCCCCTCCTCATCCTCTTGTAGCAGCACCCCTTCCCCGGGCAGACAGACGACTTTGAGCTCCTTATCCCGGATCTCCTTTCTGATCACGGCCAGAGGCTCTTGCCGGGAAACGACATAGAGGTCAGGGGTGACGCTGCCATCCACCACCGATTTGGCCAGGCCGTGCACCGCGTTGATGAAGACCGCATCGCTTCTCAGGTCAGTGGGGGCCCGGGAGTACATCACCCCGCCGCAGACCGAGTCCACCATGGCCATGCAGCCCACGCACATGGCCACGTCTTCGTCCCGCAGACCCCGGTGCAGCCGGTAGCTCACGGCGGTGAGGGCGTATTTGCTGGCCAGGATTTCTTTGAAGACCGTAAAGATATTCTCCCGGCTGACGTTGAGCTCCGAGTGGTATTGCCCGGCAAAGGAGGTCTCGGCGGCGTCTTCGCCGATGGCGCTGGAGCGCAGGGCGACCCGTAACGGCCCGGGGGTCTGTTGCTCCAGGCGGCCGTAGGCTTGGGAGATGGCCTCCTGGAGGGCGGCCGGCATTTCGCCGGCGCAGATGAGCATCTGAACCTCGGAGCTTTTCCGGTAGAGGTCCGAGATGTCATCCTCCTCTAAGGTTTGCAGACGCCGATTGATCTCTTCCTGGAGATGGTTGTGGGTCAGGAAGAGTTCGTAAGCCGCGGCAGTGATGGCGAACCCGGGAGGTACGGTCAAATCCGGCAGCCGGGTGGTGATCTCTCCCAGGTTGGCCATCTTGCTGCCCACCCCGTCGGCCTGGCCGGCCTGGATTCGATCCAGGGGGAGCACCAGTTCCTGGATGGCGGGGGCCTGCCGCCTGGTCAGGATGGCGTTGATCTCCCGTTCAATGGTGCCAAAGACCGCTTCCAGGGCCTGGTAGCGGTTGCCTGAGAGTTCATTGAGATACTTGATCATGGCAAAGACCTTGACGCAAACCGCGGTGGCGTGGGAGCGGATAAAGGCCATGCCGAAGCTATGGCTGCCGTGGAGGGCGGCCTCCATGTCCGTCATAAGCTGTAGAGCAGTATTGTTGGCCGCCAGGAGGAGCTTGAAGGCGTGGTAGCGGGATTTAAAGGCTGCACGGATTTCTTCCACGGAGAGGGCCGGCGTCGGCTCGGTCCCGGAAAAGATGCTCTTCAATCTCTGCAGCAGGTTGGCCATAACGCGGTGGGGGCCGGATCAGCCGTCCCCGGGTCTTTAATGTGTCTATTTTACCGGGTGCTTCTCATGGAGGCCCGCTATCCTGGCATAAGGCAAAGGGGCCCGTCCCAGGCAACCCATCCGGGGAGAAAAGAGCCGCCAGCCCGCCACCCGCCCCAGCCATTGGTCCAGCAGCGCCGAACTTTGCTGGAACCCGGATCTGAAACAGGAGAGATCTTTGACGCGACCCATGACCTGACCCTTCTTATGGTTGGCCGGCTTCAGCCTCTTTTGCTGAGCCGGCCGAATTCTTTGGGGTAGTACTGGTTAATCACTTCGGCCACCACGGCCTTCAGCTCATCCGTGTCGCCCTTCTTTTCCAGGAAGGCCGCGGCCAGGGGCACCGTCAGGTGGGTGGGATATTCCGGCAAAAAGGTGTGGATCACCACTGGCAAGGGCGGCTGCCGGTCCTTGAGCCGTGTCCAGATTTCCAGATCGTCCAGATAAGGAATCTCCAGGTCCAGGATCACCAGATGCGGCGGATCGTCGCTGCAGATCAGAGTCAGCAGTTCGTGGCCATCCCGGGCCACTTCCACCTGATAACCCTCCGCCCCCAACTCCCGGCGCAGGAATTCGCGGACGTGTCGGTTGCGATCGGCAATCAGGATTTTGCAATGATTAGCCACGGCATAATCTTCCCTACTGCCTAGATCAGCAACGGCCGTGCCAAAGAGCGACAAAAGAGCTATAACGGCAACTAATTAAATATATTGACTATTTTTTGAGGCCACACCTCAATGCCTGGGGACGTCTGCCGGAGGGACCTGTCGCTTTTTTTTACAGTTTGTAAAAGGCGGGGGGTTTAAAGAGTAGTTTTTCCTCTCAAATCTACCTCAAGACCCCTCCTGCTTGACGGAGGTCTCGAACCTCAGGCGGTATTTGTCGATCTTGGATAGCAGGGTGGGCCGGGAGATGCCCAGGAGCTTGGCAGCCCGGCTGCGATTGCCACCGGTGAGGTCCAGGGCCTCGCTGATGAGCAGGCTGGCGAAACGGTCCATGAAGCTGTCGAACAGGTCTTTGCCCTCGCCGACCGCCAGGGATTGCCGCACCCACTGCCGGATGACCTCGTCGGCCTGCTGGTCGCTCGTCTCCTTGACCAGACTCTCGCCGCCGATGGCCCGGGTAATATCCTCCGGATGGATGGGATAACCCCGGCTGAAGATCAGGGCCTTCTGCATAGCGTTGGCCAGTTCCCGGACATTGCCGGGCCACTGGTTGGTATTGAGCAACGCCTTGGCCTCCGCGGTCATGCCCGGATTGTCCAGTCCCATCTCCCTGGCGAAGCGGGCCAGAAAATATTCCGCCAGCAGGGTCAGGTCCCCGGTCCGCTCCTTTAAGGGGGGCAGCCACACGGTCACCACCTTGAGGCGGTAATAGAGGTCCTCCCGGAATTTGCCGGCCGCCAGAGCGGCCTCCAGGTCGCGGTTGGTGGCGGCGATGATCCGCACGTCCACCGGGATGGGCTCCCGGCCCCCCAGACGCTCGATGCTCCTTTCCTGGAGCAGCCGCAGGATCTTGGCCTGGATGCTGAATGGCATGTCGCCGATCTCATCCAGAAAGACGGTGCCGCCGTGGGCCTGCTCGAACTTGCCCACCCGGCGGTTGATGGCCCCGGTAAAGGCCCCCTTCTCGTAGCCGAAGAGCTCGGACTCCAGCAGGGTCTCGGGAATGGCCACGCAGTTGATGATCAGAAAGGGCTTGGCGGCCCGCAGGCTGTGCTGGTAGATGGCCCGGGCCACCAGTTCCTTGCCGGTGCCGGATTCGCCCCGGATGAGCACGGTGGCGTCGGTGGGGGCCACCCGGCCGATGGCCTTGTAGACCTCCTGCATGGCCTTGCTGCGGCCGATGATGGCATCCGCCCCGGCTGCCGCGGGCGTCACGTCCAGCTCCACCCGGGAGCGCATGCAGCGGCCGGCCTCCAGGGCCTGGCCGATCATCGTCAAGATGTCCTGGAAATTTTCGAGCGGTTTGAGGAGGTATTCGAAGGCCCCCAGCTTGGTGGCCTCGATGGCCGTCTCGGTGGTGCCGTAGGCGGTCATGATGATGACCGGCAGCTTGGGCTCGATCTCGTGGATGGTGCGGAAGGCCTCCAGGCCGCTCATCCCCGGCAGGCGCACGTCCATGATCACCAGGTCGGGGATTTCGGTCTGAACCGCATTTATGGCCGCCTCGCCGCTGCCCGCGGTCTTCACGGCGTGGCCTTCCCCCGTCAGGATTTTCTCGAAGCTCTGCCGCACCTGCGGTTCGTCGTCAACGATTAGGATCTTGCCCATAATAGATTGATATACCCTGATTAATCCGAAAGTTCAGCAACTTTATAAATAATCTGATTTTTTCCCAGGAGAGGCGATGGCAAAACTGTGTTTTTCTGTCCCCTTGAGCGCCGCGCCTGGCCTCAAATATCATCAAATACGAGATTCTGCGCGGCGCGCGGGATGACCTTTTTGGGGATTCGAGTTCTTAAATCGGCGGTTATGGATTCTTGCGGCAAAATTGGGAGCTGGCCTGATGTAATTATTCCTCCCTGAGGGGCAACGTAATCACAAAAGTGGCCCCACCAGCCTCGCCGGCTTCCAGCTCCAAGCGTCCCCCATGGTCTTCAATGATCCGGGTGGCGATGCTCAGACCCAGGCCGGTGCCTTCCTCCTTGGTGCTGAAAAAAGGCTGGAAGACCTGGTTCCGGACGGATTCGGGGATGCCCGGCCCGGTGTCGCTCACCCGGATGACCACGGCCCGGCCCAGGCCCGGCGCCAGCCTTTCCTCCTCCTGGATGGTGATGACGCCGCCGTTCACCATGACCTCGTAGGCGTTGACCAGCAGGTTGGCCAGGACCTCCTTGAGCTGGTCCGGATCGGCCAGGATTTCTGGCAGCCGGTGGTCCCGCAGCAGTTGCACTTCGACCCCGTAGGACTCCAGGCGGTAGCGCAGGAGCTGCACAGCGCCGTCCACCACGTCGGAGGGGCTGACCCGCTGCATCTTGAGCTTCGGCGGCCGGGAAAACTCCAAAAAGTTGCGGACAATGGCGTCGAGGTGACGGATCTCCTCGGAGATCACCTCGAAATCCTCCTTCTGGGACGGAGACATGGCCAGGGAGCGTTTTAAGGAGAAGAGCCGCATGTTCACCGAGGTTAAGGGGTTGCGGATGCTGTGGGCCACCCCGGCGGCGAGTTTGCCCACCATGGCCCACTTGCCAGATTGCAGCAGATGCTCCTGACTGCGCTCCAGTTCGCTCTGGGCCTGGTCCACGTCCTCGATGAGGCTGTGGACCCGGCGACTCAGGGTCTTGACCTCATCCCCCGAGGCCTCCCGGCCGCTGGGGCCGGTCTCCAGGGCCAGCCGCCGGATGGGCGCCAGGATCTGTTTAATCAGGATATAAGCCAGCAGCACCGCAAATATCGCCACCACGGGCAAGGCCGCCAGGGCAAAGGCGTTGATGAACCGGGCCTGAGTCTGACTCTCGGTGCGGGCCCGGGCGATGGCATATTCGTGCATCACCTTATAGCGTTCGCACAGGGCCAGCAGGCCCAGAAATTGCCGGCGCAGTTCCAGGTGCCGCTTGAGTCCCGCTTCTCGATTCCCTTCCCGGTATAAAGCGATAACCTCTTCCCGGGAGCTGTCATAAACGCGATAGTCCGAGTCGATCTGCCGAATAATCTCGTGCATGGCCTCGGTGTACGCCGACTTCCGGGCCTTTTGCAGCCACTCCTCAAAGGACTGGCTATGCTCCCCTATCCTGACCAGCCAGTCGGGGTTGCCATCCAGAAAGTAATAGGTGAGCACCCCCCTTTGCTTCAGCAGCGAGGTTTGCAGCTCTGCCGCGGCCTCGAAGGAGGCCACGTTCTTGTCGATGAGGGAGAGCAGCAGCGAGTCCATGGCCCGGGTGTGCCAGATGGTGACCAGGCCTCCCAGCAGGGTGGTCAAGACCAGGGCGGCGAGTAGTATAAAGAGACGAGCCCGCAGACTGAACCGTTTCCACATGGTATTACCGGCACTCCTGCAAATTAGCCGCAACTTCGAGGCTGGTAACCGCCACTCGAGACGAGCGGCCGTCTTAGGCCTAGCGGCACACCATAAACCCCGGTCTGATCTCCTGGTCGGTGATCACCCCAGCGATGGCGTCTTTCGGGGTAGCCTTCTCCACCCGCGCCAGGCCCACTGACTTACCCCGGGGGTTATAGACCTGGAGTTCGAGGCCCGGCTCAACCCCATCTTCCGTACCCAGGCCGAAGTGGACTTCGAAACTCCCATCCCTTTTGATCACCCGGTAGATTTCGGCCTTGCCTTTCTGGGCCAGGAGTCGGTCCAGCTTCAAGGTCAGATAAAAGACGGCCCCAAAGGCCAGCAAGATCCCCGGCAGGCAAGCCGCCGCCGCGGCCCAGGGAGAGAAGCCGCTATAACGCCGGGTGATGGATTTGGAGCTTTGTTGCAAGCTTAACCGGTCGGGAAAGACCATAATGCGAAAGCCCAGGGTTGCCTCTTTTGAGGTGCTCCGGCGGGGTACCACCGTCAGGTGGTATTCCCCCGGCAGAATGCGGGGGCTCGCCGTAACCTGGCCCTGCCAGAGGTTGCCCCCCAGAAAATAACCCTTGTGCACCGAGGCAAAGGTGAGCTTCAGGTCTTTGGAATCGCTGAAATAAGTCAATGCCTGGATTCCCGGGACCTCTTCCTGCAGCGGCCCGTCGATCTCTGTGGTCATTCCTGGCAGTAACTTGATGAGGTTGGCCGGTTCCCGCCACTGACCGATGAGGCCGTCTATCAGCGCCAGAAAGGCCAGGAAGCAGAAAGCCGCTGCGGCCCAACCGAATAGATCACGCCTTCGGGAAGTTTGTTCCAGGTTCATCCGTTGACAATTGCCCAGGTGACGCGACTGCTGGAATTTTTATACTGCCAATATTTTTATCTTACCACAAAAAATAAGAGAATCGCCCCAGGTTTGTGGACTGCTCCCAGGGCGACTCTCTTAATTTCTGGCGGACCGCTTATTTCTTAAAGATGTCCGTCTTGGTAATATTCATGAATCTCTGGGCCTTGCCCGGCTCCTTATAGTAGATGCGGACTTCGTCCCCGGCTTCCCAGGTGTTATCCGGCAGTTCCAGATATTCGTCCGGCACCGAGAAGGTGGTCAGGAGCTTTTGCCGGCCGGAATAGATGGTGATGGCCTTCTTGGTCCGGTCCACCATGGGAAATTTCTTCCCTTGCACCAGCGGATCGTCTTTGGGCACCCCCTCCTTCTGATCCAGGAGGGTGTAGGCGATTTTCTTCATGACCTTGGCGGCGGGATCGTAAATGACGATCTCTTTGGCCTTGGCGTCCAGCTTCATGCGCATGCCGGCCTTGGGGTCTTCGCCCCGCTCGCTGGGCTCTTTGGGCAAGGCAAAGGTTAGCGGCGCGCCGCTGTAGTCGGGATTAGCCGCGTCATGCTTGACATCCACGATAAAGGTGACCGTCTCTTTGGCCTTGTCGAAGCCGATGACTCGGCCCTGCTCCACCTTACCCTGCTCGCCGCAACCCAGGGCCAGAGCCACCGGAAGTATAATTAGTAGAATCAGCCAGTTAAGTCGTTTGCCCATTATTTTTCTCCTCTTCAGCAGATCCAGATCAGCTGGCCACGGAAACCTGGGCCTTGCCCTTTTTAGCGGCAACCTCTCGCTTGGCCCCGGCCACCATGCGCACAAAGATGTAAATAGACATGGCGCTCACCAGACCCAGGATGAGGACGGTGGCGCTGACGTCGAAGGTCGTCCCGTAGGACGGGATGGCCTTGGCCAGCATCTTCAGGATGATGGAAAGCTCGCAGCCGATGACGCAGAGGCCGAAGGCAATGCGGATGCCGTAGCCCTTGATGTACTTGGTGGCCACGGTGCCGACCTGGGCCCCCACTGCAGCGCCGCACAACATGATCATGGCCGCCACCAGCTCGGTCCGTCCTTTGTAGGTATAGGTCCCTGTCCCGTACAGGCCGGAGATCATTACCTCGAACAGGTCGGTGCCCACCGCCACGTGGGTAGGACAGCCCACGAAGTAGATCAGGGCCGGCATGCGGATCAGGCCGCCGCCGATGCCCAGGATGCCCGCCAGCCAGCCGGTGAGGAAGCTCACGAAAATGGGCAGCCAGGCGGTGCAATAAATTTGGGCCTCTTTGAAATGGATCATGGGGGGGATCTTGATCTTATGCAGGGTCTTGTGCCACTCAATGCCGGTGGAAAGCTTGTCCACCTCTTGGCCGGCCGCGACCGCTTCCCGGTCCTTCCGCTTCTTCTTGGCCACGTCGGCAAAGACCATCCAGGCGATCAGGGTCAGCAGCACCAGGTAGAGGTAACGCACCCATTTGTCCACCTGGCCGATGCGTTCCAGCCACATAACCATCTGGGCCCCGATTTCAAAGCCGACGATGGTGCCAATCAGCATTATGAAGCCCAGTTTGTAATCCACGTTGCCGAATTTGCCGTGGCGCATGGTGGAGATGAGGGATTTGCCCGCCATGTGGGCGATATCGGTGCCGATGGCGAAGGCCATGGGGAAACCCAGAATATTCAGGCCCGGGGTCACCATCCAGGCGCCGCCCATACCGAAAAAGCCGCCGATAATACCTACGCCGATGCCCAGAATGATGAGGCCAGGCCAGAATATTTTAATCCCTGCAATGGGCATGAGAACATATAGCCAATCCATAAAAATGACCTCCTAAACCTCTCTGTTTTCTGTTTTTAGTGTTCCGCCAGTTCCCGGTGTTTCAGGTCAATCCCGATCCAATTCATGATGACATCGGCTATCAGACCGAAACAGAGGCCGACGATCGGGATGATGGCCACGGTGAGCAGGGCGAACAGTATATGGCTTTCATTGTAAAGGTTGACCCACCAGGCCTCCCAGCCGGTGAACTTCCGGGTGTCGGCCACCATGACCAAGGGGGCCGCCGCCGGCCCGGCCGCCAAGGCAAGGTTCGTCAACAGCAAGGTGGCCATGGCCGTAAAACCGATAATCTTGGCCCAAAGTCTACGCATGGTTAAAAATCCTCCTTACGGATTCTCTCTTTAACGGACTATGGTTACTTCACAGGGGG
>JBIOJX010000108.1:0-8498 GCA_044451265.1 Desulfobaccales bacterium | reverse complement strand
CCCCCAATGGGGGAGAGGGTTAGGGTGAGGGGGAATTAAATCATTTATTTATTATTTCCGCCATTCAGCCAGGTTTCGTTCAAATGGTTATCGTGCATCCCAGAGATCTGAGATAATTTCATTTCTGCCAGTGATTCCCCATATAAAAGAGGGGGTTTCCGAAGGCATATTTGGTACGCCCGCCAACTTTAAGCCTCCATAAACTAAGAACTTCCAAAGGCTAAATTGTGGACTACCAATATCTTGAACACCTTCATACTGGAAAGTGCCATCTCCAAGGTCGGCATTCACACGTTGGTTTGCATTAAAATTAAAAAAACTCTGAAAAAGTTGCTCTCCTATATTCACTAGGCATCCAGCTCTGACTTTATGCTTAGAGTCAAGTAATACATTCCAGTGATGCCACATAAGACCCTTTACTATAAAACAAAAAAGTTTACCTAGTTTAGATGCATCAAAAGGTACAGTCAAACTAAGGCGAGTAAAACCGTTTTCATTAATCCATACATTCTCTTGCTTTTGTGCAAGCTGTCCAAACAATTTTCTATTCTTTTGCAACCGAGGGGCCAGGTTTTCAAAATTAGTTATAGCATCCTGATGTTGTCCCCCGAAAGGCAGCACGGCTGTCAGGTAATGTTCCAAGATAGATTTCTCATTGTTGCATTTCTTGCAAGCTGGGACTTGCGGAAGATTGTTCCTCCGGTCGAGAAGAAAAAATTCTCTGGCAAAAATGTGATCCCCTGTCTGGGAGGATTTTGGTGTGCCGCAATAAACGCAAGTTTTGCCTTTGAACTTTTTACTCATAGGTTTGTGCGCTCTATAACTTGATTGCGCTTTTAATCCTTTTCCCCTCTTCCCCTTTTACCCCACGCCCTTAATAACCGCCAGGCAGCGTTCCACCACCTGCTCCACCGTCAAATCCGTGGTGTCGATTACTATGGCCCCCGGCGGCACCGTCAGGGGCGCCGCCTCCCGGGTTTCGTCCTGATGGTCCCGGGCGGCCACCTCCAGCATGATCTCCTCTAAAGAGGGCGGATCAGTGTAGGGTGCGCACTGCGCACCGGCATTAGGCTGCCAGTCCTTCTGCCGCCTTAATGCCCGGGTGCTGAGCGCCGCGTCCAGATAAAACTTAAATTCCGCCTCCGGGAAGACCGCGGTGCCCTGGTCCCGGCCGTCGGCCACCGCGCTGCCGTTCCGGGCCAGCCAGCGCAGGTGCTCGGTGACCCACTGGCGCACCGCCGGCAGTTTGGCCACCAGCGAGGACCCCCGGCTCACAGAGGGCGTGCGGATTTCCTCCCGCACTTCCCGGCCGTCAACGAGCAGGTGAAACCCCGCCCCGTCGGCCCGCAGCTCCGGCTTAAAGCCCGGCAGCATGGCGGCCAGGGCCCCGGCATCGTCCAGAGCCAGCCCCAGGCGCCCGGCCTGCCAGGCCACGGCCCGGTAGAGGGAGCCGCTATCCAGATATAGATAGTGCAGGGATTGAGCCAGTCGCCGGCCCACCGTGCTTTTGCCGGCGCCGGCCGGACCGTCGATGGTAATGATGGCCCCTTTCCCCACTCAGCCGTTCATCCCCAGTACCTGTTTTAGAGCTTCGAGGCAGCGCCGGTTCTCCCGCGGCAAGCCCACATTGACCCGGATGTAGTCCGGCAGCCCGTAGGCGTCCATGGCCCGGATAATGACTCCCTGGCGCAGCATGGCCTGAAAGACTTCCTGTCCCGGCTTGGGCGTCCGGATCAAGATAAAGTTGGCCTGGGAAGGCAGATATTCCAGGCCGAGGCGCTCCAGTCCCCGGCAGATTTCCGCCTTGCCGTTAAGCACCAGTTCCAGGGTGCGGGCCAGAAAGTCGGTGTCGGTCAGCGCCGCCCGGGCGGCCACCTGGGCCAACCGGTTGACGTTAAAGGGCATCCGCAGGCTGTTGAGGCAAGCGATGAGCTGGCTGGGGCCGTAGCCGTAGCCGATCCTGAGACCGGCCAGGCCGTAAGCCTTGGAAAAGGTGCGCAGCCCCACCAGGGGCCGGTCTTCGTTCAGGTAAGTCAGGCCGGAGGGCACCCGGGGATCGTCGGCGAAGTCAATATAGGCCTCATCCAGGACCACGGTGACCTCGGCCGGCAGGGCGGCCAGAAACGCCTCCCACTCCTCCCGGTAAAACACGGTGCCGGTGGGGTTATTGGGATTGTTCAGGATAATCAGCCGGGTTTGGGGATTGACGGCCTGGGCCACGGCCTTAAGGTCCACCCGCAATTTCTTCAGAGGCACCGGGCGGAAGACGCCGCCCACGGCCTTGGTGATCAGGGCGTACATCAGAAAGGTGTGGGTGGTGCTCAGGACTTCGCCGCCGGCGGGCACCAGAGCCCGGACCAGCAGGTCCAGAATCTCGTCGGAGCCGTTGCCCAAGATGAGTTGCGCCGGGGAGAGCCCCAATTGGGCGGCCAGGTCCTCTTTCAGGTAATAGGCGTGGCTGTCGGGGTAACGGTGCAGGCTGGAAAGATTGGCCTGTACGGCGGCCAGGGCCTTGGGGGAGGGCCCCAAGGGGTTTTCGTTGGAGGCCAGCTTGATGGCGTCGGTTATGCCTAATTCACGTTCAAGTTCTTCCAGGGGCTTGCCGGCCTGGTAGGGCGTCAGTTGCGTAAGGTGCGGCAGAAGCTGACAAATGAGCGGTTTGCTGGCTGCCATAGGGTTAAGACCAAGGGCTTCCGGGGCCTGAAGGGCTGGGTCAAAGGAGAACTGGGGTGAGCGGTTAGGTGCGGTGGAAGACCGAAAAAATTTGAGCCAAACCTGCATCCCCATAGCCACCGCGGCTTTAAAGGGGATTGCTCCTCTACCCTGTTTTGTTAGTAAATTAAGCCGGTTATCCTCGGGAAGAACTCCTTTATTACCAGGGCGCGCCTGGGGTGCATGTTAACTTGATGATTTTTACAGCAAATTGGTAAAAAAAGCAAGTCTTCTCTTTGTTATGGCGCAGGTGTCCAGAAAAATATTATGCTAGCCGTAAGAACGGGTTTTAAACCCGCCCCTCTCTCAAAAACGCATTTCAGCATAGCCCGCATTGCCAATCCCTAATCCCTAATCCCTGACCATTGGCAACTGGCTACCGACTACTGCCAACTGTTGACCCGCCGCCCCATTCCTGTTAGGCTGGCGGCAGCTTACACCATCGGGGGGCTCCCATGCTCTATGCCAATCTCTACATCGACCGGATCGACCTCGCCCCGTATCTGACCCCGGAGGACTGCCGGGGCGCCGGGGTCACGGATCGCGCCCAACTGGCGGCCAAACTCAGGGAGGGCGCCCTCCGCCTGGAAGACTGCCCCAACCTGGCCGCCGGCAAGCGCGCCGCCCTGGACCTGGCCTTGCGGGCCGAGGAGGTCCTCCCCCAGGTGCAGTCCCTGGAGTTTCCCCGGCCGCTTACGCCGGCGCTCTTCGAGCTCAACGACCCGGGCCCCGACGCCCCGCTGCTGGTCACCGGCAACAGCGAATTCACCCTGACGGTGCTCACCGGGCTTTTGGCCCTGACCGTCAGCCCCTTTTTCCTGCTGCAGGTGGACACCCGGGGGGACACCGCCGACATGGCCATGATCTATCGCAGCTTCACGCCCCAGCGCCTGGACCAGGCCCTGGAGACCCACAAACTGGCCGAGCGCCTCAGCCACCGGGAGCTGATCATCCCCGGAGTGCTGGCGCCCATGCGAGAGGAATTGGCGGGCTATCTCACCGGCTGGACCATCATCCCGGCCCCCATCTGCGCCGCGGAATTGCCCCTGTTCCTGGGGGAGAAGTGGCAGCCGCTGCCGTAGGGGCGGACCTGTGTGTCCGCCCTGTCGTACTCTAAAATGCAGCCGCAGGCTTTAGCCTGCGCTTTGGAAGAACCGTAGGGCGGGAAAGCGGAGCGCATCCCGCCTTCCCACTGGCCACTGACCACTTTTTTTTCCCCCGATGCTTGCCCGCGGCCCCACGAGGGCATATATATATGACCAGCATAAAATCTGTAATATCCTGGAGCAGTTGCCGATGAAAACTATTCTGGTGGTGGATGACGACGAACCCATCCGCCTGCTGTTGCAGGAGGAGCTGCAAGACGCGGGCTATCATGTCCTCACGGCCACCAATGCCCGGGAGGCCCTGAAGATGGTGCAGGAGGAGGCCCTGGACCTGGTCATCCTGGATATCCGCATGCCCGGCATGGACGGCCTGGAGGCCCTGCCCCGCATCCTGGGCCTGAAAGAGGGCCTGCCGGTGATCCTCAACTCCGCCTACACCCAGTACCAGGAAAGCTTCATGAGTTGGGCCGCCGACGCCTACGTGGTGAAATCCTCCGACCTCAGCGAACTCAAGGCCAAAGTCAAAGAATTGATCAAGGAATGATGGACGTCCTCAAGAAGCTCACCACCATCATCATGGCCGGCGGCAAGGGCGAGCGCCTCTTCCCCCTGACCCGGGACAAGGCCAAGCCGGCCATCACCTTCGGCGGCCTCTATAAGATCATCGATTTCACCCTGTCCAACTGCGTCAACTCCGGCATCCGGCGCATCTACGTCCTCACCCAATACGGCAGCTTCTCCCTGGACCAGCACCTCCGGGCCGCCTGGGACATCATGCACCTGGACCTGGGCGAGTTCATCTACTCCATGCCGCCCCAGCAGATCATGGTGAACCGCTGGTACCGGGGCACCGCCGACTCCATCTACCAGAACCTCACCCTCCTGGAGCACGAGCGCCCCGAGCAGGTCCTGATCCTCTCCGGCGACCACGTCTACAAGATGAACTACCGAGAGATGCTGGATTTTCATCTGTCCCGCGACGCCGATATGACCGTGGCCGCGGTGCCGGTGCCCCGGCAGGAGGCCAGCTCCTTCGGCATCCTCAAGGTGGACGCCCAGGGCGCGGTGGAGAATTTTCTGGAGAAGCCCGCCCGGCCCCCGGCGATGCCCGGCTCGTCGGACTATTCCCTGGCCTCCATGGGGGTCTACATCTTCCGGGCCCGGACCCTGGTGGAGGAGATCATCAAGGACGCCAAGAAGAAGACCGGCAAGCACGACTTCGGCGCCGACATCATCCCCCAGATGGTGGGCCGCAAAAAGGTCTTTGCCTTCAATTTCGCCGACGTCCACGGGACGCCGCGCTACTGGCGGGACATCGGCCTCCTGGACGCCTACTTTCAGGCGCATTCCGACCTGCTGGGCGCCACTCCCACCTTCGAGCTCTTCGATCGCGACTGGCCCCTGCGCGGCCGGCCGCAGCTCCTGCCCCCCAGCAAATATATCACCCCCCCCGGCGCCTGCCTGGCCGTGGGCGACTCCCTCATCGCCTCGGGCTGCATCATCGAAGGCACGGTGAACCGGGCGGTGCTCTCCCCCGGGGTCCGGATCGGCCGCGGCGCCGTGGTCGAGGACGCCGTCCTCTGGTACGGCGTGGAGATCGGCGCCGGCGCCACCATCAAACGGGCCATCATCGAAGACGGCGTCAAGATCCCCGCAGGCTTCCACATCGGCGTCGACCTAGAGCAAGACGCCAAACGCTTCCACGTCACCGAAAACGGCATCGTCGTCGTCCCCAATAACGTTATTTTGGAAGAGTAAGGCTCCCACCGAGATCCGGCCAAAAGCACCAAAGGTTACCTGAGCGCCACCCTGCTCTATCTGGTGCGCCATGGCCCGCCTTTATCGACACTTCCCCGCATATTTCTTGACAGATGTAGCTTCTTGTGGCAATGTGAATTAATCAGACTGTTCGGCAATCTTTGTTATTTCAATTTGTTAAAGGAGGCGGACCATGGCTAAAAAGAAGGTGTTTATAAGTTTCGATTTCGATAATGATAAGACTCTGAAGGAATTTATCATCGGTCAGGCGAAGCTCTCTGACTCCCCCTTTGAGATTAGCGATTTCTCTCTAAAGGAGGCTGCTCCTGAGAAGGATTGGCTAGACAAAGCTCGGGCTGCAATCACAAGGTCTGAGGTCTTTATCGTCATGTTAGGATCAAAGACCAAAAAGGCTTCCGGCGTTCTCAAGGAGGTGAAGCTGGCCAATGACCTGGAAAAGCCCAAATTCCAGATCATCGGCTATCAGAATGGTTCGGAAGACTGGGGTGTTCCTGATGCAGGCCGTGTCTACCGATGGAACTGGGACAACCTCAAGAAATTGTTGGCGTAGTCCGAGCCCACGGATTGCTGATTGCATGGGGTGATTCTATTATTGGCGCATTTTTCTCTTATGTGCCTACTTTTATTTAAAATTGGACATCTGTTGAAAAAGTTGCATAATTGACGTAATCTTTCTCCGACACGTCAAGTCGAGCCAGCTCACGCTTGGCTAATTCGGGGTGTTGAATTAGGTGGTTAAAAATTATACTTACGCAAGAAGACACGTCAGTTGTGGTTTGAAGGTCTCTATTTTGTTGATGTGTCAATCCGTTTTGAAGCTCCCTCTCCCAGGGCCAAAGTTGCTCCCCCACGAGTTTTGCTGCCATTCCACCCATTCCGCCGATAAGGAAACATGCCATCCCACGACAGCATGCATATTTGACTTCCTCTAAAACGCCTGGAATAATTCCATCACTCGAATGAAGTTTTCCACCTACCGCAATCATAATGTTCATCTGCTGGAGGAGATGAAGTCGCATTAAACTGAGACTTTTGTTTCTAGTCTCAACAATCTCAGGTCCCCCTTTTCCAACTTGTTTAATAACCATAACCTCAGCAATTTCCGACCAAGAAAGAATATCGCGAAAATCAGGAGGTTTGGCCCAAAGTTCAGAAATTACCAGGGTAACCACTTTCCCAGAACCAGGTGGAGCATGATGTTTTGCTTGGTCTAAAATAATGGGAGTGAAAGTGGGGTGAGAGCCGTGTACAATACGGCCACCATATTTAATCACCAGACCGGTGAATACGGCTACAAATTCAAGGATTGCTCGGTCCAGTGCAGGCTCGGTCCATTCGGCACGTTCAGGGACTGCACCAGATAAACCAATATTGAAACCGTTAAGCGAACCTTCTAAATCTTTCAATATCATAATGATACCCCTGCGAATATTGAATCCAATATTGTCGATACTTCCTGGTTGTGGAGTATAATAAGATTCATGGCTTTCTTAACTATCGCCTCAGAATAAAGATCCTCCATTTCTATTTCAGACAAAATTTCACCATCATAAACATAAAGTAAATAGCTTGCTGGAGTACTATCACAATATTCAGCGAAGACCTTCAATGCTGGTTTATAGACTTCATCAAATATCGAACAATGTGAAATTGCACGAAACCTTATACGTAGGTCATTTTGTTTTAGTGAATCATATATATAT
Source organism: Desulfobaccales bacterium (assembly GCA_044451265.1). Classification (GTDB taxonomy): domain Bacteria; phylum Desulfobacterota; class Desulfobaccia; order Desulfobaccales; family 0-14-0-80-60-11; genus JAPLJC01. The sequence continues at coordinate 1,198 of JBIOJX010000108.1, read as the reverse complement.
TTATGGCGATCTAATTCTTCCCAGCTAAATCCTCGTGAAACAAATTGGTTTTGCACTAAATTAGGCACCCTCAATTTTCTGCGATAAATGTCACAGAGGTATGTTTCCATCTTATCCATAATATCATATAGAACACTGTCATCTATAGTTGGACCGTTGTTATCCAGCCATGAAATATCCACCCAACGCTGCAATTCTCTAAGAGAGCTGAAGTGTGGACCATTACGTTTGTCAGATGTAGGTCTGAAGCATATAGGAAGAATGGGAATAAGGTGTGCGTTTGCAGTATCGATTTCCAATTTAAGCCAGCGTGACTGCGGGGCCTTGGGCGTATCAATTAGCACTATCAGGTTGGCATCTTTTAGATTTTGCTCAATGACAGCCTGTACGTTGGTTCCAACTGGTATGTTTGGCTCACCGTCATAACGGTCCGGTGCTTCGTCTAACCAAGGTCTAAAGCCATTTTCTTCAAGAAATTCATTAAGTTTTTGTGCGATAAGATTTCCATCAACTGCACGGTAAGATATAAATATCTTATGATCTCGATGTCGGATTCGTAAACCAAGTATTGCACCGACCCGGTTTGCAATGCGGCCAAACTCCCCCTTTGCCACATCATCATAAAGTATTGCTTTTATGTCGCTAACCGGCTCAGGTGGTGTCTTGTTGGCTAGGTTTACTGATACAGGTAAAACAAAACTATTCTGGCCTCTTGATTGACGGTACTCGCTAATAAAATCTTTTCCGATTTTCGGAAAGTCAGCATTTTGATAAATAACGATCAATAAATCATCCCATGAGTATTCAGCAGGCCATACGATAGTATCGCTTGCTATTAAAATAGCCACTTGAAGTTGGTCTTTGTAGGCATGGGCCAAATCTGCTGAAATAGCCTTTGCGATTTTATGCGTTTCTGTTTCACACACAATCACAATCATGACTTAATACCTCTTAACCCCTAAGCTATAAACATTTTATCACTCCAGGAACACCAAATCCACGAGACCCCATGAATCATAATAAGATTTTTTAAAGGTTTTGTCATCCATATAGAAGAACCCCCTCCCCCCGTTGGGAGGGGGAGGAAAGCATACTCCCGGCTTTAGTTGCAAGGTTATCCGGCGAGATGTATTGATTTGCCATAATGCCCCTCCAAGCCCAACACGCCCAAGGTTCCCCGACCGCCACCCGGCTCTAT
>JBIOJX010000107.1:0-8584 GCA_044451265.1 Desulfobaccales bacterium | reverse complement strand
CGCCTGCCCGAGTCCTACCAGGCCCTGCGGGACCCACCGGTCTATCCGGTGGAGCTCAGCCCCGGACTCCGGAGACTGCAGTCAGAGGTGGAAGAAAAATTGCGGCAACGCGAATCGGGAGAAAGTTAAACTGACATGGGACTTACCGAATCTCTCTGTTACTATAACACCCTGTTTATCAATCAATGCAGCTACGTCGGCATCTTCGTGCTTATGGCCATGGAGAGCATGGTCTTCCCCATTCCCAGCGAACTGGTCATGCCCTTTGCCGGCTTTCTCATCTTCAGCGGCCACTTCGATCCCCTGACAGTGATGGTGGCCGGCAGCCTGGGGTCCGTCGCCGGCTCGCTGCTCTCTTACGGGATGGGAAGGTTGGGAGAGCCGGTGGTGCTGCGCTATGGCCGCTACCTTTTGCTCAATGTACATCATCTGGAGTGGACCAAAAAATTTTTTGACCGCCACGGCGGCAAGACCATTTTCATTTCCCGGTTTATCCCGGTGGTGCGCCATCTGATCTCCATCCCGGCGGGGCTGGCCCGGATGTCCCTGGTGCCGTTTCTGCTCTTTACGGTAGTGGGAGCCACCCTGTGGAACGGCTTTCTCACCTACCTGGGGGTGCGTCTCAAGGAAAACTGGTGGATTATTCAGCGCTATACCCACATCCTGGATTACCTCATAGTGGCTGTTTTGGTGGCGGTGGTGGCCTATTTTTTCTGGAGGCTCAAACACTCCCGAGAAGCCGCATGAGCACCGATCCCACTGGAGCCGCGCCTTTGGCTGAACCGGACGCTCACCAGCCTCGAGCCCCGGAGGCGGCCTCCGCAGCCATCATCAACCCGGTGCGGGAGGAGTGGGAAGAACCCGTCTCTCCCCGCGTTATTCTGACTTTCACCTTGCCGGACTATCGTTTTCTCTGCCGCCTGGCCAACGCCACCGGAGCGCCCCGGTACCTCTGGAATTGCGCCTTGCAGGAAGGAACCTGGAGCGGCCAGGCCGTCACCCTGGTGGCCCCGGCCATCGGGGCGCCCTATGCGGTAGCGGTCCTGGAAAAGCTCATCGCCTTGGGGGCCGCGATGGTCCTGGCCCTGGGCTGGTGCGGCTCCCTGCAAGCCCAGGTGCCCATCGGCTCGGTTATCCTCCCGGAGGCGGCGGTGAGCGGGGACGGCACCTCCAGGTATTATTTCCCGGCAGAAGGCAGCCATAGACCCCATCCGAGGCTGCTGGCCCACTTGCAACAATCTCTGGAGCGGGCTGACCTCCCCTTTTGCCGAGGCCGGGTCTGGACCACGGATGCCTTTTACCGGGAAACCGTGGATTTGGTGCGGGGCCATCAGGCCCAAGGGATCCTGGGGGTGGAAATGGAGCTGGCGGCCCTGTTCGCGGTGGGCCGCTTCCGCCAGGTCCCGGTGGCGGGATTACTGCTGGTTTCCGATGAGCTGGCCGACCTGAGCTGGCAGCCGGCCTACCGGAGCGAGGCACTGCGGCAACGCTTCCGTCAGTCCCGTCACCAAGCGGCGCGGCTCACCCTGACGGCCGCGGCGCAATGGGGTGGAGAACATGGGTGACGGTTCCATCCTGGCCCTGGACGTGGGCGGGGGCACCCAGGACTTGTTTATCTGGGAGCCCGGCCAGACCGTGGAAAATGCGGTCAAGATGGTGCTGCCGGCTCCTACCCAAATCCTGGCCCGCCGCCTGGCGCGGTTAAGCGAGGCCGGCCGTCCCATCTTTCTAAAGGGCCGGCTGATGGGCGGCGGCGCCCTCGGCGGGGCGGTGCGCCGCCATCTGGCCCGGGGGCTGCCGCTCTATGCCACCGCCCAGGCCGCCCTGACCTTCAGCGACCGTCTGGAGGCGGTGGCGGGCTGGGGCGTGGTTCTCACCGAGGCCCCGCCTCCGGAAGCCGTGCCCCTCACCTTAGGTGATGTGGACCTGGAGGCCCTGGGCCGGGTGCTGGCGGACTTTGAGGTGCCCCTGCCCCGCCGCTTTGCAGTGGCGGTGCAGGACCACGGCTTTGCCCCGCGGGAAAGCAATCGCCGTTTCCGCTTCCAGTATTGGGAAGATTTCCTGACCCGGGGCGGGCAGCTCCGGGACCTGGCCTTTCGCCAGCCTCCGGCCCGCTTCACCCGGATGCTGGCCGTGGCCGAATCCCTGCCGGGGGCGGTGCTGATGGATACCTGCGCCGCTGGCGTCCGGGGGGCGCTAATCGATCCCCAGGCCCGGGAACATCTCGACGCCGGGCTGACGGTGGTCAACCTGGGCAATGCCCACACCTTTGCCGCGCTGGTCCGGGGCGACCGTCTCTGGGGCATCTATGAGCACCACACCGGGTTGCTGGATCAGGCCAAATTATTTGATCACCTGCGCCGGTTCCAGGCCGCTGATCTCACCAATGACGAGGTCTTTGCCGACCAGGGGCACGGCTGCGCCTACGCCCCCGAATTTCCCGGGCAGGGGTCGTTTGCCTTCACGGTCATCACCGGCCCCCAGCGCCGCCTGGCCCGGGGCTGGCCCGGGGTCTTCGCCGCCCCCTTGGGAGACATGATGCTCACCGGCTGCTTCGGGCTGATTGAGGCCTATTTAGCTGTGGACAATCTTTCGGTCAGGCTTACCGATTGAGTGACCGCCGACAAAATAGCCGCAATTCTTAACCGAGGCCCGCTATTTCATTTGGCAGGCGGGAGGATGTTGTTGGAGGGGAACTGTGATCAACCAGACTATTCAGCCTGAAGCCAATAAGAATATCTTTGAACGCCATCCCAAGAAAACCCTGGTCTTATTTGTTATGGTATTCTTTATCGTTGCAGAGTTATTTGGACAAATTGTTTATTATTACACTCATCAACGAACTTTTATCTTTAACAAAACGGATTTTGCCGAATTTACTCCCTACGGTTTAGTTCGCTACAAACCAAACAGCACCTTACGGCTGCCGGGATTTCCGTCTAATCTGGAAACGGATCAATATGGTTTCGTGGATAACGGCTATAAAAAAGCCATCGACCGGGATAAGTATTTGATTTTTTTGGTAGGCGGCTCCAGCGCCGAAGGGCGGGGCGCTTCCTCCAATACCGCCACCATCGCGGCCTGTTTGGAAAGAATTCTGAATCAACTGGCCGGCAAAGATCGCTTCCGGGTAGTTGATGCCGGAGTTTCCGGCTATGTGACTTATCAGGAGCTCTCCTTGATAGAAGGAGAAATTCTCCCCAGGTTCAAACCGCAGATGTTCATCGCCCTGGACGGCCACAACGATGGCTGGTGCGCCGTCAGTTTTCAGGAGTGGCGGCCCAACTGGCAGCCCTATGTTGACCAACTGACCAGGGACGTTAACCGGAACATGGAACCGGGCTTCAATATCCTCATCGACCTGATCAAACGGCATTCCATTCTGGCCGCCGCGTTCGATAAGATCGGCGAAAAGGTTTTTCATTGGAATGACAATTCCTTTACCCAGAAGACCATGCCGCCGGAGGGGCGCCTCGAGTCCGCCGCCAGGGCTTATCTGGTCAATCAATTAGTCACCAAGGAACGGCTGAACCTGTATGGCATTAAATATCAAGTATTTCTCCAACCTTTCCTCGCCAAGTACCTGAAGAGAGTAATGGGTCCTGAGGAAGCAAATTTCCTCCAGGCCTGGGGAGCAGAATATCAACACAGCGACATCTATTATCTGGGGATGGAAAAATTCTATAATCTAGTGATCCGGGAAGCTGAAAACTTGAGTTTTTTTAATGATTTTAGTAAGCTGTTCCTGGATACACCGGAAAAAGTTTTCGTGGACCATTGTCATTTTAACGACACCGGCAACCAGATGATTGCCCAAAATATGGCCCGCAAGTTGTGGCCTGAACTGGCCAATATTCACTAGCGCCCGGTGCAACCGGATGGTAGCCTGGCGCCGGGGATGTACCACTCGGACTAAGGGGGGCGGCATGGAGGTCAAGTTTTGGGGGACGCGGGGCTCGATTCCCGCCCCCGGGGCTCATACCCTGGAGTTCGGGGGCAACACCTCTTGCGTGGAAGTCTTGCTGAATTCCGGACAGCGCCTCATCATTGACGGCGGCACCGGCCTGCGTCTTTTGGGCAAGCACCTGATGGAAGACGCCTCTCCCGTCAGGATTTACTTGCTCCTCAGCCACGGGCATTGGGACCACCTCCTGGGCATCCCCTTCTTTGTCCCCATTTATCAAGAATCCACGGAGATTCTGGTGGATGGCTGGCCCCCGGCCTTCCAGGCCATGACCCGGGTCTTCGACAGCCACATGGGCGACGGCTTCTTCCCGGTGGCCTTTGACCATCTCAAGGCCCGCATCGACTATCTTAACCGCCTGGCCCACGGCCCCCTGAAGGTGGATGGCGCCACTATTGACGTCATTACTCTCAATCACCCCCAGGGAGGTTTCGGCTTCCGGATTCGGGAAGGCAGCCATGCTATGGTGTTCATCACCGACAACGAGCTGGGGGCCGACCACGGCCAGAGGCTGCCGGAATTTGTCGAATTTGTCCGGGGGGTGGACATACTGATCCACGACGCCCAGTACCTGCCGTCGGACATGGCGGAGCGCCGGGGATGGGGCCACTCGACCTATGAGGAGGTGGTGAACCTGGCCATGGAAGCAGGAGTCCAGAACCTGATCCTGACTCACCACGATCCCAGCCGCAGCGATGCCGAGGTGGAAAAGATCATCGAAGCGGCCCGGCAACAGGCGGCCGCCAGTGACACCCCGCACTATATCGACGCCGCCCGGGAAGGGGCCTGTTACCGGCTGCCTTGAGTGAGGTTCGTTCGAGTTTTTAGTTTTTAGTTTTTAGTATTGGTAACGATCGCCGAGATATAACGTAGGGGCGGTTCTCGAACCGCCCCTGATATTTTTGTAATACCGAGTTGCGGTCATAAAAATAATATTGTCATTCTGAGCGCAGCGAAGAATCTAGATTCGGAACGAAGCTTCGCTCCGTTCAGAATGACATCTCCATTAAATACCTGTTTGAACACGACTCGGTATAAGAGGTAAAAGTGGAAGGCTTCTGGCTGTCTCTGTTCCTGATCTTCGTGGCCGAAATGGGTGACAAGACCCAGTTGGTGGCCCTCACCCTGGCCAGCCGTTTCAATACCCGCGTGGTCCTCGCCGGGGTCTTGGTGGCGACTCTCCTGGTCCACGCCTTTTCCGTGCTACTGGGCGATCTCACCGGCAAACTGCTGCCCCCCGGCTGGCTCCAGATGCTGTGTGGCCTGGCCTTTGTGGGCTTTGGGGCCTGGACCCTGCGGGGCGATACGGCCGCAGACGGCAACGGCCGCCTCAACCGATTGAAATCACCGTTTATGATCGTGGCCGTCACCTTTTTCCTGGCGGAATTGGGGGACAAGACCATGCTGGGCACCGTCACCCTGGCGGTGCAATATTCGCCGGTGCAGGTCTGGCTCGGGTCCACCCTGGGCATGGTGCTCGCCGACGGCCTGGCCATCTGGGTAGGGCGGGTAATGGGCCGACACTTGCCGGAACGGGCCATCCGGATCGGGGCCGCGGCCATCTTTTTTGCGGTGGGCCTTTACTATGCCATCCAGGGACTGGCCCAGCTTGGGTGATGGAAAAATCGCTTATTCCTTTCTTTCCGTCCGGGATTTTAGTAAACTAGAGCAACTCACTGCCATTATTCATTTTTTTCGTGAATCAACCTTTGCCGGGGAAGATGACGCCAAAATTGTCGACCAAGCCGACTCGGATTAAGGCGGAGCGCAATCTGGTCCTCATCGGCTACCGGGCCACGGGCAAGACCTCGGTGGGCGCCGAACTGGCCCGGATTCTGCACCGGCCCTTCGTGGACCTGGACCAGGTTTTGGTGGCGGAAGCCGGCCAATCCGTGGCTGAAATTGTGGCCCAGGGCGGCTGGGAAGAGTTTCGCCGCCGCGAGAAGGACCTGGTGGAGCGCTATCGCCACGGCCGGGGCCAGGTGCTGGCCACCGGCGGCGGCGTGGTCCTGGACCCGGAGAACGTCCGGGCCCTGCGGGAGAACGGCTGCCTCATCTGGCTCACCGCTGACCCGGCCACTATCCAGATCCGGCTGGATGCCGACCGGCCCCGGGACGCTTTCCGCCCCAGCCTCACCGGCAGCGACCCCGTCAGCGAGGTCCTGGAGGTGCTGAAATTCCGGGAGCCCCTCTACCGGGCCGCGGCCCAGGTGATTATTGATACTACTAAGGAGTCCATCCCCCAGGTGGTGCAGGAGATCCTGGCGGCGTTGAAACTCGAGGAGGCAGCTAACCTTGGCGGGTAACACCTTTGGGCGAGTCTTTCGGGTCACCACCTGGGGCGAATCACACGGTTCGGCCCTGGGCGTGGTTATCGACGGCTGCCCGCCCCGGGTGCCCTTGAGCCCCGAGGACGTGCAACTGGAACTGGACCGGCGCCGACCCGGGGTCCAGGCCCACGCCAGCAGCCGGCGCGAGCCCGACCGGGTGGAGATCCTCTCCGGAATCTTCGAGGGCAACACCACCGGCACCCCCATCAGCCTCATCGTTTACAACCGGGACGTCAGAAGCCAGGATTACGACGCCCTGCGGGAGATCTTCCGCCCCGGGCACGGCGATCTGACCTATCAGGCCAAATACGGCATCCGGGACCACCGGGGCGGCGGCCGGGCCTCGGCCCGGGAGACCGTGGCCCGGGTAGCCGCGGGCGCCGTGGCCAAAAGAATTCTGGACCTGGAGCACATAGAGGTGCTGGCCTATACGCTGGAACTGGGCGGGGTGCGGGTCCAAGAGATCGATGCGGCCATTATCTGGGATAACCCCTTCTTTTGCCCCGACGCCGGGGTGATCGAGGCCATGACCGCCCGGGTGCAGGAGGTCAGGGCCCAGGGCGATTCCCTGGGGGGGCTGGTCCAGGTGCGGGTTCGGGGCTGTCCGCCGGGCCTGGGCGAGCCGGTCTTCGACAAGCTGGACGCGGTCCTGGCCCAGGCCGTGATGTCCGTGGGGGCCGTAAAAGGCGTGGAAATCGGCGCCGGCTTCGCCGCCTCCGGCATGCTGGGCTCCGAGCATAACGATCCCCTGATCCCCGGCGGCTTTGCCTCCAATCATGCCGGCGGCATCCTGGCGGGTATCAGCAACGGAGACGACATTCTGGTTACCGCGGCAGTGAAGCCCATCCCCTCCATCGCCAAGAAGCAAAGGACTATTGATCTGGAGGGGCTCCCTCGCACCATCCGGGTGGGCGGCCGCCACGACCTCAGCGCCATTCCGCGCATCGTCCCGGTGATCCTGGCCATGGTGCGCCTCACTCTGACCGACTTCCTCCTGCGCCAGAGGGCCATCTCATGGCCGTAAAGATCGGCCTGATCGGCGGCCAGGGCCAGATGGGTCGCTGGTTCAAGCGCTTCTTTGCGGCCCAGGGACTGGAGGTCCTGGTGGCCGACGTGGACACCGACCAGACCCCCCAGGAAGTGGCCCGCCTGGCGGATGTGGTGGTGCTTTCCGTGCCGATCCCCAAGGTCAAGCAAATCGTTCAGGAACTGGCTCCCCATATCCGCCCCGAAGCCGCCCTGATCGATCTGACCTCAGTGAAACAGAGCCCCATGACCGAAATGCTGGCCCATTTCCCGGGGGAAGTGGTGGGAACCCACCCGCTCTTCGGTCCCGGCGCCAAGAGCATGGCCGGACAGACCATGGTCCTCTGCCCCGGCCGGGGGGAACACTGGTTCAACTGGCTCAAGGAGCTCCTGGAGAATGCCGGGGCCCGGGTAAAGGTCACTTCGGCCACGCAACACGACCGCCTCATGTCCGTGGTCCAGGGCCTGGCCCATTTTTCCCTCATCGCCCTGGAGATGGCCATCCGGGAATTGGGGGTATCGCCCCAGGACCTGGAGGATTTTGCCACGCCCACCTTCTCCACCCTGCACAACCTGGCCCGGCGCCTCTTCACCCAGGATGCCACCCTTTATGCCTGCATCCAGCTGCAGAACCCCGCCAATCGCGTGGCCCTGCGGGCCCTGGAGGACTCGGTGGCCGATATCCTCTACTTCATCCAGCGCCAAAACGCCGACGGCCTGGTGCGCCTCATCACCGCGGTCAAGGAAGGCTTTATTGAAGAAGGAAAAGGTGAATCAAGCGAGAAATGAGGGACCCTCAGTGGGATAATTCGTCCTCACCAAGTCACCCAAAACGCCAAGTGCTGATCAGGGGAGCATCATGCTGGACCTAAAATTTGTCCGTGACCATCTGCCGGAAGTGGAACAGGCCATGCGGAACCGGGGGTCGGAAATCTCTCTGGCTGATTTTCTCCTCCACGACGGCGAGCGCCGGCGGCTGCTAACCCGGGTGGAAGAGCTGCGCCATCAAAGGAACACCCTGTCACAGGAGATCGGCAGCCTGATGAAGGGGGGTAAGCCGGAGGAGGCCCAGGCCATCAGGACCAGGGTCATGGTCATCAACGAGGATATCAAGGTCCTGGAGGTCCGAGTCGAGGAACACGAAATCTGGATGCAGGAATTCCTCCTGACCCTGCCCAACCTCCCCCACACCTCGGTCCCCATCGGGGCGTCGAGCGCTGACAACCCGGTGGTCAAGACCTGGGGCGAGGCGCCCAGCCTCGAT
>JBIOJX010000106.1:0-8769 GCA_044451265.1 Desulfobaccales bacterium | reverse complement strand
CTCGTCTTCCTGGCTTAACCGCTTCGACCACGATCAATCCGCAGCACCCGCCTGGGCAGCAGCCCATATGACCTGGAAAAAGTCAGCACTAGATCAATGGCCCAAGAGGGATATGGTCTTGAGCCTGCGATCGGAGAGCCGCAGCCAGGATTAATGATCCATCCGATACAGGTGACCACCTCCTCCAGTAAGCGCCGGACAGTTTTCTATGTCGCCCCCAGGGATCTGATGCCTCCAGATCACTTTGTGGTTTTTTTCTTAGCCGAAGATTTTCTCAGGATTTTTCGCCCTTGCCGGGGTTTTCCTTTGAGGGTTTTCGTGGTCTTCAGTGAGGGCTTGATGGCTTAAACCAGGGCAGGGGTCTCAGCCTCCGGCGGTTTGTCAGCCCTAAAAGACACCAAGCCGGTGGCAGCCGCCTTGAGGTAGACAGGTTCCAGGGCATCGAGAAACGGGTCCTGTCTCCGCCAAAAAAGGAAATTGCCTAATCTCCTGGGTATGGCGGATCGCGGGGTTTCAGCCCTATGTCCCACTCTATGTCAACTAGGTGATCTGGGCTCTTGGACCGGCTGGCGTCCCAATGAGGCCTGTGCCTTAAAATGGAACCGGGTGGATTTCCAGTATGAGAAGATCCTGATCCGCGAAGGCCGGGTCTTGGGCCTCACCGGCATCCCCAAGTCAACCGGCAGCATCAGGGACCTGGATATGTTGCCGCCGGTGCACGAGGCCCTGGTGGCGCAAAAAGCTCTGAGCTGGCTGCTGGGGGATTATGTCTTCCTGGGGGGCAAGCAAAAACCGGTGAACCAGGAGCTCTTCCGGATGAAGGCCTGGGAACCGCTATTAAAGCGGGTGGGCATCCGCTACCGGCCGCCCTATCAGATGCGCCACACCTTTGCGACCCTGGCTCTCTCTATAGGAGAGAATCCCAACTGGATGTCTCGGATGTTGGGGCACAAGAGTCTGGTGATGACCTTGGAAATGTATAACCGATATGTGCCTAACCTGACCTGGGAAGATGGGAAGCTATTGGCGGGGACGAGTGAAATGGGGAAACGTTTCCCCATGTCTTAGAAAAGTATGCAGGAATTTAAATAGTTTAAGTGCCAATTTGGTAGTCCCAAGGGGAATCGAACCCCTGTCTCCGCCGTGAGAGGGCGGTGTCCTAGGCCGCTAGACGATGGGACCCGGTGACAAGTTTTTATAACCGAAGGCCAGCCCGGTGTCAAGAGAAGCGCCGCGTCTGAGCCGCTCTTCCGGTGGCCTGACGAGGCCTCACTCCTGAGGCCGGTCCCGCAACCCGACCCGCCCGCCGCCCAGGGGCCCGGCTGCCCCGGTGCCCTGATGCAGCCAGACGGTGGCCCGGTCCAAATCCTCCGGCGTGTTGAGGTTGAAAAAGCTGCGGCCCTCCGGATCCAACTGGAGCACGGCCTCCGGGGGGATGATTTCCGGACGGCAGACCGACAGGAACCGGGTGGGGCGGCAGTCGCTCTTTAAAAAGGCGGTCAATTGCGGCAGCAGGCGCACCGCATACAGCCCCGGAAAGGGCTCCAGGCCCCAGGGGGACTGGCAGACCACGGCGGGCCGGGAAGTCCTGGCGGCTCTGGCCGTCAGTTCCGCCACCAGTTCCGGGGTCAAGAAGGGGTTGTCCACCGCCGCGGCCAAGACCCAAGGGGTCCGGGCGTAAAACAGGGCGGTGAGCAGGCCGCCCGCCGGCCCCTGGAAGGGCCATAAATCCGTCACCAGGGGCAGCCCCAGGGGCAGGTGGTCCCGGGGGTGATTGGTGATCAACCAGCACTCGGCCGCCACCGGCGCCAGGGCCTCGGCCACCCACCGGACCAGGGGCTTCCCCAGCAGCGGCAGCGTAGCCTTATCCTGTCCCAGACGCCGGCTGTAGCCTCCGGCCAGAATGGCCCCGGTGAGCTGCGGGTGGTTATGGGTCCCGGAATTTTGGGTCTGCTGCCGGAGCATGGCGCGGCTGCCTTCTTTCTCGGCTGGGCTAAAAAAGTTTACGACTCCGGGGAGGAGCCGCCCGGTCCCGCCAGACCCAGATGCGCCAGGATGAAGCCGCCGATGGCCGCCACTTCCCCGGGTTGGAAGACCGGGACGGCCGCGGCGGCGGACGCCGGCCCCACCAGGGCAATGAGTTGGGTCAGGTCGGGGAGGCGCTCTTCGCGGTGGGGATGCAGCACCGCGATCTTGGGCAGGGGGCCGGATTTGTAGCCCTCCACCAGGATCAGATCAACCTCCGGGCTTAAGGACTCCAGGATCAGGGGGAGCGGCGGCTCTTCGGGAAAGGCGTGACTGACCTGGAGCAGACCCGGGGCCGCCAGGGCCACCACCCGGGCTCCGGCCTGACGGAAACGCCAGGTGTCTTTGCCCTGGTCCCCCGGATCATGATGGTGGGTATGCTTCAGCACCGCCACTTTAAGCCCCTGTCGGACCAGCCAGTCCAGCAGACGGCAGATGAGCTCGGTTTTGCCGGAACCCGAAAATCCCACAATTGAAAGGGCCTTAGCCATGCAGCTCGGAGGAGTCAGCCGGAGGGACGGCGGGAAGGTGCCGGGCAGGTCAAGATTCCGTGGGAAACCTCTCCAGGATCCTTTCTTTCTTGAAGCTCCGGTTGAGGTAAACGGCGCACCGGGCGCAGGGACCGTTGCACAAGGTATCCCGATACTCCCGCACTTCGTAGCAGGGCCGCCAGGGGAGTTGAAAAGCTGGGCATTCTTCTTTCGTCGGGCAATCGAAGATGTTCCAGCAAGGCGACAGCACCATCAGGTTGCGCAGACAGGCCAGAGTGAAACCCCGGTCATGGATCAGGCTGTTGATCTGGTTGATCTGCGTGACTTCAAAAGGGGAATAGAGGCGGTTATTGGTATTCTTTTCCCGCAGAGGCTTGATGAAGCCTTCCTTTTCATATTCCCGAATCCGTTTTTGAGAAAGGTTCACCAACCGGGAAACCTCGTTTATCAGAAACAGGTCTCCGCCACTCTCTCCAGGTCTGGTCCGCTTGATTTTTCCCCGGGGCATAAGCAATTCTATAAGAAAAATAGTTTAAACAACTTTTACCTTAGAGTGAATCATTATACAAGTGAAAAAATTTAAATCTTCGCGAAAAAAATTGCCATCGTTGCCGATTGTCACGGCAAAGGGGAGAAAAGATGCTTCTCAACCTGCAGCTCATCCTTTCCGGCGAATTTCCAGGGGCAGGCCCGGCCCCGCCTGCAGGCGTGCCGCGGCGCTGCCGCCGGCGCAGGCAATCTCCAGGTTGCCGTGGCTGCCGATGAGGGCCAGCATCTCCCCCGCCGCGGCCTCGCCATAGGTGGGTCGCAAGCGGGTCAGGGTCAGGGGTCCCACCTTTAAGCGGAAATCCCTTCCCTGGCGCCAGGCGTGGAAGGCCCCGGCAGTTACATTGCTCACCAGGTTGCCGAACCGGTCCACCCGAATAATCTCGCCCCTGAGCGCCGCAGCCGTGACCGCCGGCTCCGGCCACGGGAGCCGCACCGGATCGCAGAGGGCCGGTCCCAATTGCGCCAGGGCCACTCCCAGGGACAGGTGCGCCGCCACCGGGGCGAAAATATCCCGGCCGTGGAAAGTGGCGGAGACCTGGGGCAGAAAATAGGCGGGATTTTCCAGGGAGACTAGCTCGAAGTCGCCCTGGCCGGCAAAGATGAGGTGAAAGAGGCCATTGTCCGGCCCGACCCAGAACTGCCCCCGGCCCCGGGCCGCCAGGGCCCGGCGGCCGGTGCCCACGCCGGGGTCCACCACCGCCAGGTGGATGGTCCCCGCCGGGAAATAGGGGGCCGCCGCGGCCAGGATAAAGGCCCCGGACTGAATATCCTGGGGCGGCACTTCGTGGCTCAAGTCCACCAGACGCGCCTCGGGGTTAAGACCCAGGATTACGCCCTTCAGACAGGCCACATACTCGTCCCGGGTGCCAAAATCGCTGAGCAGGGTGATGAGGCCGCAGGCCCCCTGTGGCGCGGTCATGTTTCCCCTTTAGACCGCGGCCAGAATCTTGCCCACTTCTTCCCGGATGCGCTCCACCGGCAGGGCCCCGGCAAAGCGCCCCTGACCGTTGATGTACACCAGAGGCGTGGGATAGGTCAGGGAGCAGAGCAGGGCGGTTTGGGGCAGGTCCTGGCCTCGGGGGTCCTTCAGGACGTTGAGATACTCCACCTGCACCCGGCCGGGAAATTCCCGCTCCAGGGTCAGGGCTAGGGCCCGGGCCTGGAATTCCAGGCTAACCTTGGCCAGGGGGTCCTCGTCCGCGGCCTGGTCATGGCCGGAATGATCATGGTGATCGCAGCCGCAGCCGCAACCGGAGCCGGATTTGCCGACCGTGGGGGCATCGTAGATTACCACCTGCACCATTTGGGAGTTCGTCATAATTTAGTCCTTGGCGCCAAACAATCGTGACGATAAACATTTTCGCGCCTAAAACTTCTCTGCCCAACATAATTTTGTAAAAATTAGGGGCACAATTTGTGCCCCTGGGACGACCAATCTTTCCGCGTGCTTGGCGAGTTGATGCGACCCCTTACTTCAGACCCGCGGCGTAAATCTCAATGGCGTGTTTCACCTGCACCCGGTCCCCGGCCCGGGAGAGCATGTCGGTGATTTGCAGCATGCAGGCCGGGCAGCCGGTGGCCACCACCTGACAGCCGGAGTTGACGATATTGTCCCGCTTGCGCCGGCCGATGCTGGCGGAGATGTCATAGTGCTGGAGGTTGAAGCTGCCGCCCATGCCGCAGCACCAATCGGCCTCAGCCATTTCTTGCAGGTCATAGCGGGGGTTGGCCCGGAGCAGAGCCCGGGGCTGGGCCGCCACCCCCAGGGATTTCTTCAGATGGCAGGGATCGTGATAGGTGAGGCGGAGCTTGGCGGCCACCTCCGGGGCGGTTCCCGGCGCCAGACCCACCTTCTCCACCAGGAACTGGCTGATGTCCAGGGTCTTGTCGGCCAGGGCGGCTATCCGGGCTTGATCTGCGGCGGGAAAATCCTGGGTCATCAGGGGCCAGAGCTTTTTGATGGTGGAGGTGCAGGTGGCGCAGGCCGTGACCAGGTAGTCAAAAGGCTCCGTGGCGAACCGGGTCAGATTGTGACGCACCAGGGTGTCGAAGGTGGCGGTGTCGCCGCCGGCCAGGGCGGGAATGCCGCAGCAGCCCTGCTCCGGCGGCACCAGGAGCCCCACCCCGTGGTGCTCCAGACTGGTCTGCACGGCGTCGGCCACCGCGGGATAGAGCTTGTCGATAAGGCAGCCGACGAAAAAGGCGACCTTCAGACCCGAAGCCCCAGCTGCGGTATGCCGCGGACCCACCTGCCGGTGCCAGGGGACCGGCGCCAGGGGCTTGAGATGCCGGTCCTTGAGCAGCGGCGACATGAAACGGGCGCAGGAGGCGCCCAGGAGGTCGTCCACCGGTTTGATGAAGAAGCCCTGGAATTTGGCCCCCCAGGCCATGATGCGGTTGAAGGTCCCCGGCTTGGCCAGGAGATGCCGGAAGACCGCTTTTTTCAGAGGCGAGAGGCCCAGGTAGCCCGCCAGGATGGCCCGGCCCTTGATGAAGATGTCCAGGACCTTGACGCCGCTGGGGCAGTTGGCGGCGCAGGAGCCGCATAGCAGACAGCGGCTGAGATGGTCCTGGACCCCGCCGGCGTTTTGCAGAATTTCTTGTAGCAGGCCGTCCAGCAGGGCGAGCTTGCCCCGGGCCACGTCCGCCTCCCGGCCGGTTTCGGCGAACAGCGGGCAGACCGCCTGGCAGAGGCCGCAACGCATGCAGACCACCAGCTGGTCTTCCAGCTCTTTCATTAACTTAGCCAGCGCCCGGAGGCTGGACATTGATATGCCTCCCTCAAATTTCGATAGAAATGTAGTTTCCCTGATCGGACATATATCTTATTTGTACGACTTTAAAATCATGTCTATCTTTTACCTCTTTGGCGGGAGGCTTTTCTTCAGAAGAGCCATATAAGTATAGCAGAACATTATGAATCTGTGGCTCATGTTGGTGAAAATGGCTGCGAATGATATCCATAACCGTCTTCAGGTTTTTTTCCAGAAGGCTATTGTACGCTAAGGGTTTCTGAAAATGTTCAAGGGCTCGAGGGGAGGCTGCTTGAACAAATTCACCCCACTCAGAATACTGACCAAATGCCCATTCGTGAATGTAGAATTTAAATAAGTCGTGCCGGAGAAGCTGCTCAGGGCGGAGATCAATTAGTGTGTCATTGATCAGCTCGGAGGATTGGTCCCACTTGCTTTCTCCCAGGTAAAGACATTCTCTGGCCAAGATAAGGAAGTCGAACTCGCCAAATTGGGAACTATTTTTTCCACCCCGGCGTCCGAAGCTCGGCCGAAAGAAAATCTTGCAATCAGATGCAGGAGAGTAATCCCCAAAAGGCTCCAATATTTCGGAGAGTTTCATCTTCAGAGCCCACAGAGTTAGGGCATCCTCACCATATCCATAAAACTTCATCAGGAATTACCAACCTTTCTCCATCGGAATTCCTTTCTCTTTCTGCTCACTGCTCACCGCTCACTGCTTACTCTCCGATGCTTTGCCCGGGATTCAAAATATTCTTCGGGTCCAGGGCTGCTTTGATGCGCTTAGAGTACAAAATCGTGCCCGGGCCCACTTCCTTTTCCATAAAGCGGGATTTGGCCTTGCCGATGCCGTGCTCGCCGGAGAGGGTGCCCCCCAGGGCCAGGGCGGCGTCGAAGATGGCCTCCACTGCGGCCTCCACCCGGGCCCACTCCTGCTGGTCCCGGCGGTCCGTCAGGATGGTGGGATGCAGGTTGCCGTCGCCGGCGTGGCCGAAGGTGCCGATGGGCAAATTGAATTTCTGGCTAATCTCCTCAATGGCCCGGATCATGGCGGGCACCTGGCTCCGGGGTACGGTGGCGTCTTCCAGGACCACGGTGGGTTTCAGTTTCGCCAGGGCCGAGAGGGCCGCCCGGCGGGCGCTCCAGACCCGGTCCCGCTCCGCCGCGTCCCGGGCGGTGTGCACCTGGGCCGCCCCCAGCCGCTTGCAGATGGCCTCCACCTTGTCTGCCTCCTCCGCCACCACCGCCGGGTGGCCGTCCATCTCGATGAGCAGCAGGGCGGCGGCGTCCACCGGCAGGCCGGCGTGGCTGTAATCTTCGACGGTGCGGATGGTGAAGTTGTCCAGGAATTCCAGGGTGGCCGGGACGATGCGGGCGGCGATGATGGCCGCCACCGTTTCCGAGGCCTGGTTCACCTGATCGAAGGTGGCCATCAGGGCCCGCCGGGCCTGAGGCAGGGGAATCAGCTTCAGGATGATCTTGGAGAGCACCCCGAGGGTGCCTTCGGAGCCCACCAGCAGGCCGGTGAGATTGTAGCCGGTGACGCATTTCACCGTGCGGGAGCCGGTCTTGACGGTCTCCCCCGAGGCCGCGAAAAACTCCAGACCCATGACGTAATCCAGGGTGACCCCGTACTTCAGGCCCCGGAGCCCGCCGGCGTTTTCCGCCACGTTGCCCCCCAGGGTGGAGACCGCCATGGAGCCCGGGTCCGGCGGATAGAACAGACCCTTCGCCTCCACCGCCGCGGCCAGTTTAGCGGTGATCACCCCCGGCTGCACCACGGCGTAGAGGTCGGCCTCGTTGATTTCCAAGATCTTATTGAGGGCATTGGTCAGGACCACGACGCCGCCGGGGCGGGGGATGGTGCCGCCGCTCAGGTTGGTGCCGGCTCCCCGCACGGTCAGGGGCAGACCGTGATCGTTGCACAAAGCTACCACCCGACCCAGGGCCTCGGTGGATCGGGGCCGCACCACCAGGGCCGGGAGCACCGGCTCCAGGACCGCGGCGTCGTAGGCATAAGTGAGCCGGTCCGCCTCGCTGACAAAGACCTGCTCCGGCCCCAGGATCTTCTGAAAATCTTGAATCAAGCCTTGATTGAGCATCTCCCCTCCTCCGGGACCACCGGCTGCAATGAACCTCTAGGGCTCAAAATATCGTCCTGGCAGGTGTTTGTCAAGTGGTAATACCAATGAACAAGGCCGATATTTTTTGCGCCACCTGGCTTATTGGTCCTTTGGTCACTCTGGAGAGGCATGGGAGTAAAGCTTCCGGCTCCGGACAAAATCCAGGACAAAGGTGATGTGCTCCCGCATGGCCCGGTAGGCGGCTTCCGGATCGTGGTCCTTGATGGCGGCAAAAATCCCCTGGTGCTGTCTCCGGATAATGGGCAGGCTGGTGGGCTCTTCCCAGAGGGCCTGCAGGTTCTCTTTGATGCCGTAGTGCAGCAGGTCGTAAAAACTCTTCATAATGTGGACCTGCACCGGGTTCTTGGAGGCAAAGGCGATGGCCATGTGGAAGGCGACGTCTTCATCGATCCCCAGGCGACCGGCATCGTTTTCCGAGAACATGGCCTCCAAGGCCGTTGCCAACACCTGGAGATCCTCGGCGGTGGCCCGTTGGGCCGCCAGGATCACGGATTGGCCCTCCAGCCCCATGCGCACCTCCAGGAGTTCTTCCAGAGAGGCGTCATGGCCTTCCATCACCGCGGCCAGGGGATTATGCTCCCGCTGGGAGTCGGTGGAGCTCACAAAGGTGCCCTGGCCTTGCCGATGCTCCAGCAATCCCATGGTCACCAGTTTTTTGATGGCCTCCCGCACCGTGGGCCGGCTCACCCCCAGGGCCTGGGCCAGCTCCCGCTCCGGCATGATTTGGTCTCCCGGCTTCAATTGGCCCCGGAAGACCAGGTCCCGGATCTGCTCAAAGGCCTGGTCCGAGACCCGCCTGGCCTTAAT
>JBIOJX010000105.1:0-8833 GCA_044451265.1 Desulfobaccales bacterium | reverse complement strand
GTCCGGCCTTATCCGGGGAAATCGTCCACCCAAGAGAGGATTTGCCAGGAATTTTGTAAAGACAAGTCTATCCGCACTATGGCCTTGACGGTTTGCCTCCCACCCCTCTTATTTATCATACCAGTTGACTTAATTGTAAAAAAAGGTGACCTCATAAAGGTCACCGGCTGGATCTGGCCCGGGTCAGCGGTCACCCCCAATGGCGCGATGTCCTGGAAATTGCGAAAGGGCTGCTGCCGCCTGGTCATAATGATGTTCTGGACCACCTCCGGGGGAAACCCCCTGGTCAACAGGACCTCCCTGGGTGCGGTGTTGATGTTGACCCCCTGGCCGGCACCCTGGACCGTCAGCCACTCGCTCAGGCGGGGCAGTATGGGGCTGTTCCCGAAGCCTTTCACCCAGCCCAGCTCTTCCACCGCTTCTAGGGGCCCGTTCCGGGCCACGTAAGGCGGGTCCAAACCCAGGTAGTAACTACTCTTGGCTCCGTAGGGACGGGGTTGATCCCCGCCGCTACGCCAATCCAGGATGGAGTCCACCAGGGTGCGAACTTGCTCCGGGGGGAACTCCAGGGCCGTGAAGAGGTCGGTCAGATTTTCTTTGCTGGCCTGGTTGATATTGAGCTTGCCGCCCTCATCTTCCACCCGCACCTGCACCGTGCCCCCGGGCATTTGGATCTGGTGAGACTCCTGGCTCCCCTGCCAGGCGGCCGCCAGGCCGGCCGCGGCCTCCGCGGAACCACTCGGGGTGGTCAGGCTGGACTCCAGGATTTTGGTTTCCAAGAGTTTGCCCATGGCGTAATAGACTCCGCCCTCCGCCAGGCGACGGCACTGGCTGGCTTCCCGGAAATTGGCGGCGAGCAGCAGCTCGGTGCGCCACTCCTGGGCCCAGCTCAACACCATGACACTAATGAGGGTCAGGATCAGGAGCACCAGCAGCAGCACCACGCCTTGCTCATCCCGGGGGCCGCGCCGGCTCCTATTTGATCTTAAATTCCGCCACATGGATGGGGATTTCCACTTCCAGGGGCGGCTGGCCGTTCAGGGTCAGGTGCACCCTGACCCAAGCCGGCAAGGCATCGAGCTTTTTGCCGTCCCAGGTTTCGTATTCATCATTGCCAATTCCGTAGGTAAAGTGCAGGTCGGTCAGATCTCTCAGGATGCTCTGGCGGATCTCCACCCCCTCGGGGTCCCGGTACCAGTTGACGTTTTTGGTCTGCTCCACCGCCAGGACGCCATGGTGGGCCTCATCCTCCCCCAGGAGCAGCCGCCAATGGTAAACGCCCCCCAGATTGTGGGCCTCCAGGGGCACCAGGGTGAAAAACCGCATCTGCCGGCGCTCGCCGATAAAATAGATCGGGTTGCCCAACGTCCCCAAGACCGCAGAGGTCAAGGAGCGCTCCAGGATGGCCACGCCCACCCGCTGTTCCTGCAGCCGCTCCGCCGCCACCCGGCCCCGGCCCACCGCCTTAAGGCTCAGGTTAAGGGAGCTATAGGCCACCAGGGAGAGGAGGCTGGTCAGGGCCAGGGCGATCATCAGCTCCAGCAAGGTGAAACCGGTCTGCCCGTGGGTTCTCATCACCTGCTCTTCTGGGAGGCGGTGCGGATAGTTTCCAGAGACACGGACGGGTTCCGGCCCCGCTCCGGCCAGGAAACCGTCACCTGGATCAGGGAGCACCTAACCAGGCGATCCAGGGTGGCGGGCACGGTCACTTCGTATTGGGGGGTGATCTTCACCTGGTAGCTGTAAGGCCCGTCCTGACCCGAGTATTGTCTGGAGGACAGGTCCGGGGCGTTGCAGCCATCCTGCAGCACCCTATCCGCCGTCTGCAGGGCTCGGGCGTGTCCCATGGCGGTCTCCTGGGCCATCATGGCGCCAGAGAGCACCCGGAGCAGCACCACCAGCACCAGCCCCATGAGGGTAGTGGCCACCATCACCTCCAAGAGGGTGAATCCCTGGCACTTGGCCTCCCGGCGCGGGGGCGCGGGAGCCCCCCCTTTTTTCAAAAGGCGGCTGGGGGGACTCATAAATAAGCCTTGAATAATCCCCACAAATCCCCCTTTAGAACCGGGGGACTTGAAAAATCTCTCAAAAAACCGCCTCGGAATAGTGGTCATGCCATTTCACCAAGCAGGCTAAGTCTGCCCCTCTACGATCTTGAGGGTAACCTTGCCGGTAATGATTTCCACCTCCAGGTCATAGACGCGGCCGGTGAGGTCCGTCATCACCAGCTTGCCGCCGCTGGAGGTGCCGTCGGAGTAGAAGGCGATGTAGCCCTGGCGCCGGTCCGCGCCCTCCCAGACCAGGCGGGTATCCCCCAGGCGCATCCCGGCCAGGCGCCCCTGGCGGTTGGAGCCCTCCAGCCAGTAGCGCCCGTTTTCCTTATTCAGGAAGACCCGCACCCGCTGATGGCTGGTGGCCGCCTGGCTGCGGGCCAGCCTCAGGACCATGGTAAATTGACGTAAGTTGGACCGGTCCTGCTCCTTTTTGACGGTGCGTATCAGGCCAGGCAGCACCAAACCCAGGAGCAGGGCCAGGAGGGCCATTACCACCACCAACTCCAGGAGGGTGAAGCCGCCTTCCCTTAAGGGAACGGCCTTTCCGACCCGGGCGGGAGTGAGACGATGCCTGCACAAACTCGAATTCATCCTTGCTTCACGGAGGTCCCGTCATTGCTCGGTTTGCCAGTTGGTGATGGCGGCGTTATCACCTTCCCCGCCGAGTTGACCGGTGGCCCCAAAGGAGAATAGGTCATAGGGCCCATGTTCGCCGGGGCACTTATAGACGTACTCCCGGCCCCAGGGGTCCTTGGGCGCCGGCTTGTCCAGGTAAGGCCCGCTCCAGGACGACAGGCTCTCGGGCTTGGAGTACAGGACCTTGAGCCCCTCTTCGTCCGTGGGATAGCGGCCCACGTCCAGGTGGAACAGGTCCAGGGCCGTGGCCAGCATCTGGATCTGGGTCTGGGCCGTCTTGACCTTGGCCTTGCCCACCCGCCCCATGAGGCGGGGAGCCACCAACATAGCCAGCAGGCCCAGGATGAACAGGACGACCATCAGTTCGATGAGGGTGAAACCTGCCTGTCGCTGCGGTTTATCGTTCAAAGGTGCTGTTCCTCCTAAAAAACCGTTTTCCGTTTCGCGCTGGCCTTGATCAAAATTGAATCTCATAGAGGTTCAGAATGGGCAGCATCAAGGAGACAATGAAAAAGGCCACCAACACCGCGGTACCCAGGATCAGCACCGGCTCCAGCAAGGCCATCAGCCGTTGCACCGCGGTGCGGGCGTCGTTTTCCAGGGATAGGGCCGCGGACAGCAGCATGTCTCCCAGATTGCCGGTCTCTTCGCCGATGGCGATCATTTGCAGAAACAACTCCGGGAACATTCCCACCTTTTTCAATAAGACCGAAAGCTGCTGCCCCTTTTCCACGTTGGCCAGCACCCCGCTAAGAGAACGGGCCATAAAGCGATTGGCCACGGAATTGATCACCACCTTGAGGGAGGTGACCATGGGGACTCCATTGTTGAGCAGGGTGCCCAAGGTTTTGGCGAAAAAGGCGGCGGCCACCCGCCGGCTCAAATCTCCCACGAAGGGCGCGGTCATCTTGAAGCGGTCCAGGGCCATCTGGCCCTGGGGGCTCCGGGCCAGGCGCAGCACGATCATGACCGCCAGGGCCGTCAGCAGCCCTACCGCCCACCAGTAGGAACGGAAGCCGTGGCTCAGGGCCAGCAAGAATTGGGTGCTCCAATAGAGGTTCGGCCCCATTTGCTTGAAAAAATCCTCGAAGCTCGGCACCACGAAGAGGAGCATGAGGGTGAGAAGGAGGCAAGCCACTACCACCAGGATGACAGGATAGATTAAGGCCGAGATGAGATAACTGCGGAAATCGCTCACCGTCTTGAGATAATCTCCCAGCCGCTCCAGGGCATCGTCCAGGAAGCCTCCGGTTTCGCCGGCCGCGACCAGGCTGACGTAGAGCGACGAGAAGACCCGGTGCCGAGATAGGGAGTCGGACAGGGATCTGCCCCCTTGCAGGTCCCGGTGCACCTGGGCCAGGATCTCCTTCATGGAGGACCGGCTGGTCACTTCCTGGAGGGCCAGAAGGCTGCGATCGAGGGGGAGCCCCGCCTTCAGGAGGGCTCCCAGTTCCTGGGTGAAGTGCACCACTTCCTTGAGGGGCACCCGGGGGCCGCGGCTGCGGCCCAGGCCGCCTTTCCGGCCCGCGGTCTCTTCTTTATGGCTGATGCGCAGGGGGATAAGGCCGCCTTGTTGGAGGTGCTGCACCACCAGGCGTTCCTCCCGGGCCTCCAGGGTGCCGGTGACCACGTTGCCGCCCGGGTCGCTGGCCCGGTAATGGTAAAGGGGCATATCGCTTATTCCTGCATTATTTCAGATAATCTACTTTTTTCTTTGCAGTTCTACCTGGGGCTTTGGCCCAGCCACAGTGGAACGCTCCCTACATCGTGGTTGTTTTAACTGACAACTGGCTACTGGCCACTTTTTATTCCTGGGTCACCCGGAGGACTTCCTGGGTGGTGGTGAGGCCCTGGGCCACCTTGGCCCAGCCGTCCTCCGCCATGCTCTGCATCCCCTGAGACATGGCGGCTTGGCGGATGGACGCGGCCTCTGACCTGGTCAAGATCAATTGGCGAATGGTCTCGTCCACCAACAAAAGTTCGTAGATGCCGGTGCGGCCCTGATAGCCGGTGTGAGCGCAGGCGGGGCAGCCCTGGCCCACGAACAATTGGACCGGTTCCTGGGCCGGCAGGCCGTGACGCTCATTTCTAGCCAATTCTAGCTTGGCTGCTTCCGGTGATAGGGGCACGCGGCATTCGGGGCAAATGACCCGTACCAGGCGCTGAGCCAGGATGCCCATGATCGCCGAGGCCAGCAGAAAGTCCTCGACGCCCATCTCCAGCAAACGGGAGACGGCCCCGGCCGCGTCGTTGGTGTGCAGGGTGCTGAAGACCAGGTGGCCGGTCAGGGCGGCGTGCACCGCAATTTCGGCGGTTTCCCGGTCCCGGATCTCGCCCACCAACACCACGTCCGGGTCCTGGCGGACGATGTGGCGCAGGGCCTTGGCAAAGGTGAGGCCGATACCGGATTTCACCTGCATCTGGGTAACCCCGGCGAGGCGATACTCCACCGGGTCCTCGATGGTGATGATCTTCTTGTCCGGTGAATTGATGATTTCCAGGGCGCCGTATAAGGTAGTGGTCTTACCGCTGCCGGTGGGCCCGGTGACCAGGAGCATGCCGTAGGGCTTGTGAATCAGCTCGTCGAACTGCTGCAGTTCCCGGGGCGGGAAACCCAGGCGATTCAGGTCCAGAATAACCTTTTCCCGATCCAGGATACGGATAACCATGCTCTCCCCCAACAACGTGGGGAGGGTGGAGACCCGGAAATCGATATCGTGGCCCTGGACCTTGAGGCGGAAGCGGCCGTCCTGGGGCAGGCGGCGTTCGGCAATGTCCAGCCGGGACATGATTTTCAGGCGAGAGAGGACCGCGGCCTGCAGCCCTTTGGGGGGCGATTCGGCTTCGTAGAGCAGGCCGTCCCGGCGGTAGCGCACCCGGAAGGAGTCTTCGTAGGGCTCCAGGTGGATGTCACTGGCCCCCATTTGAATAGCCCGGAGCACCAGGAGATTGACTAACTGAATGATGGGGGCCTCCCGGGCCATATCCCGGAGGTGGCCGATTTCGGAGGTCTCCTCCGAGGCCAGGTCCATGTCCTCCGGCTCCAGGTCGCCCACCAGGCGGGACATGGCGCTTCCCGGCCGGTAAACCGCATCGATGTACTCCAGGATCTCCTCCTCGGCGGCGGGGACGGCTGCGACCTTGGCCCCCAGGGCCACCTCCAGGGCTTGAAAGGCGTCCTGATCATCGGGGTTGGCCATGGCCATAACGATCTGCCCGTCTTCCCGTTTCAGGGGCAGACAGCGGTTTTCCTTTAAGAAGCGGATAGAGAGGCCCTCGAAGGGTTCGATGGGTTCCCAGTCCTTCAGGCTGGCAGGATGGATATCCATAAATCATGATCCTTTGGGTCCGGTCGCCGGCTGCGGTTTACCGAAAAAATCATTCCTGCTGCCCCGGTGCGACTTGAGCGGGAGGGACGACGGGGGCTGGCTGAGCCTCCCCGCCGCTCTCCGGCGCCGGCAGTGGGGCTTCGATGCCCGGCATCTCCGGGGGCTCCGTCCGAGGTGGCATCATATGGGGCGGAGGGAGCGGCGCCCGAGGAGTTGGTGGTGGAAATATCTGCGGCGCCGGCGCCGTCCCTACTGGGGCCGGCGCCTGGCCCCCGCCGGGCTTGCCCGGCTCCGCCGGCGCTTCATTGGAGATATGCAGGGTGCCCTCTTTGTCGGTGAAACGCTCGACCTTGGCGCTGATCCCGGGTGGGCTCCAAAGCAAAACCCCAATAAGGGTGAAGATTGGAATCCATCTCATGTTAACCGGCACTCCCTGCTCCATCGTGTCCCCGGCCCGCGGCCGTTTTTGTTCAACAATTTTAATGGTTAATTGTAATTATAGATAAGGCAAAAGGCAAGGAAAGGAGTCCGGCCCAATCCTAGGTAATTTATACGCTATTAAGTGCAGCAATGAAAGGGGGAAGGGAGGTTCTGGGGGGCGCCGCCGCGGGAGAAGGAGACTGCTGACCCTCCCTCCTGATTTTTCCGCGCAGTTTTAGGAGAGAATTTCCTTCAGGGCGGCGATCACCCGGTCCTGGTCCTCCTCGGTCAGCTCAGGGTAAAGGGGCAGGATGATGCTGCGGTCCTGCAAGAGTTCGCTCACCGGCAAAGGGTGGCGGAGCGGCAGGTCCCGGTAGGCCGGCTCCCGGTGGGCGCACATCACCCCCCGCCGGGTATGGATGCCCCGGGCCAGCAGGGCCTGCATCAGTTCGACCTGGGACAGAGGGGAGTCGCCGGTCAGAATGATCCAGAAGGATTGCCAGTTGCTGCGGGCGAAGTCCGGCTCCCGGGGCAGGATCAGTTGGGGGTGGCCGGACAAGCCCTCCCGGTAGCGGGCCGCCAGGCGCCGGCGGGCCGCCACCAGGCCGGGGAGGCGCTTGAGCTGCTCCCGGCCCACGGCTCCCTGGATGTCGCTGAGGCGGTAATTGTAGCCCACCTCCAGGTACTGCTCGAACATCACCTTGGCGGCGCCGTGGCGTTCAGCGGTGGACAGGGACATGGCGTGCGTGCGGAGCCGGGCCAGACGGGCCATGATCTCGGGGTCGCGGCCGGTGACCATGCCGCCGTCGCCGGTGGTGAGGACCTTGCGGGGATGAAAAGAAAAGGTGGCGAGCCGGCCCCGGGGCCGGCCGATGGGTTCCCAGAGGCCATGGTCCAGGCTGATTTCCGAGCCGATGGCGCAGGCCGCGTCTTCCACCACGGGCAGCTGATGTTTTTCAGCCAGGGCCAGAATCCGCCCCAAATCGCAGGGCATCCCCAACTGGTGCACCGTTAGGATGGCCCGAGTGCGATGGGTGATGGCGGCCTCGAGCCGGTCCGGATCGAGGTTGCCCGTTTCCAGCTCCACGTCCACGAAGACCGGCGTGGCGCCCACGTAGCGCACGGCGTTGGCCGTGGCGATGAAGGAGGAGCTGACGGTGATGACTTCGTCGCCGGGCTGCAGGTCCAGGGCCAGCATAGCCAGGTGCAGGGCGGCGGTGCCGCTGGAGCAGGCCACCGCCAGCGGTGCTCCCATCTGGGCGGCAAATTCCTGTTCAAAGGCCGCCACCTCCGGCCCCTGGACCACCCAGCCGGAGAGGATGGCCCGCCGGGTCGCGGCGGCCTCCTCCTCCCCCAGGGTCGGCCGGGCTACGGGGATTGGCTGCATGTATCGGTCTCCTTGTCAGTTTTTGGGAGGAGTGGGTTAAAACCATTTCGCCATCAAACGGGTTTTTCGTTTTTTCGTTAGGGGCGAACCTTGGGTTCGGCTATCGATCCGGGCGAATACAAGATTCGCCCCTACGGGGAAAGCCCCGGCCGCCTCGGTGGTCCGGCACGCCTACTGGCTACTGACTCGCCATATCCCAAGCCAATCGCGCGGCGCCCAGGAGGCCGGCGTCGTCGCCCAGTTTAGCCGGGGAGACGCTCACGGCTTCCGGCGGGAATAGGGTGAGCCGGTGGTGCAGTTCCTCGTGCAGGGCTGGTTCGAAGACCTCCCAGGCCCCGGCGAAGCGGCCGCCGATGATCACCCGGGAGAGGCCCAGGAGGTGCACCACGTCAGCAATGGCCTGTCCCAGGCTGCGACCCACCCGGTCGAAGGCCCGCCGGGCCAGGGGGTCGCGGTTGAGGGCGGCCGCCACCAGGGCTTCTCCCCGGATGGCGTCCGGATCAGTGGTATACAGGTCCTGGAGCCAGGAGGGGGCCCCCTGGGCCAGTTGCTCCTTGACCCAGGCCACGGTCCAGGAGGCCGAAGCCAGGGTCTCCAGGCAGCCCCGATTGCCGCAGTGGCATTTCTGGCCGTCGGGCTCCACGGTAATGTGGCCGATCTCGCCGGTGGTGCCCTGGGTGCCCTGCCAGAGGCGGCCATTCAAGATGAGGCCGCCGCCCACCCCGGTTCCCAGGGTGATGCCCAGCAGGTTCTGGTACCCGGCGCCGGCCCCCAGCCAATGCTCGCCCAGGGCGAACAGGTTGGCGTCGTTTTCCAGAAACATCGGCCAGGAAAGCTTCGGCTGCAGATGTTCCACCAGGGGGCAGTCGTTCAGGGCGGGAATGTTGGGGGAAAAGGCCACCCGGCCTGCCTGGGAGAGAATCCGGCCGGGGATGCCGAAGCCCACGGCTTTGATTTCGACGTGGCGGGAGCGGGCGTCGTCGCCGATCACCCCCAAGTCCTTGGCC
>JBIOJX010000104.1:0-8878 GCA_044451265.1 Desulfobaccales bacterium | reverse complement strand
GTCCAGGGCTGGGCGGTGAGCGGCACCCCGGCGGACTGCGTCAAGATCGCCATGGCCGAACTCCTGCCCCAAACTCCGGAAATGGTGGTCTCGGGCATCAACCTGGGCCCCAACGTGGGGATCAACGTCCTGTACTCCGGCACCGTGTCCGCCGCCACCGAGGCCTGCATCCTGGGGATCCGGGGCATGGCCTTTTCCCTCAATTCCTATAAGGCCACCGCCGACTTCGCCGCCGCCGCCCGGCTGGCCCGGGAGACCCTGGTTCGCCTCCGGCACTGGCCCGGCTGGAACAACGGGGTCTGTCTCAACGTCAATCTGCCGGCCCTGCCGCCGGATAAGGTCCTGGGCCTCAAGTTCACCCGCCAGGACGTCGGCCGTCTGGTGGAACATTTCGAGCGCCGGGTGGACCCCCGGGAACACGTCTATTACTGGCTGGCCGAGATCAACGAGCGGCGGGACGTCGACCCGGAGACCGACCTCGGGGCAGTGGACGCGGGCTTCGTCTCCGTTACCCCCATCCACTACGATATGACCGATTACCGCAGTTTGGAGGCCCTCAAAACCGAGAAGTAGCAGCCGCATGATCTGCGGCGTCTCATCGCCTAAGTTCAAAGTTCCTGGTTCAAAGTTCAAAGTTTAAGGGCCGAGAGGCTTTCAACCCTGAACTTTGTATTAATAAAAAAGGTCCCCCGAAGTTATCTCCGGGAGACCTCATAAAAGAGCCATCCAGGGGAGCGCCGCCGCTCCCCTTGGCGTTTACCTTACCACTGGGCGTCAAACAGATTGGCGACGGGGGAAAAGAAGCCGCCCTTGGGTTTCTTATCGGTGCTGGCCAGGATCTGCTGCAATTCGTTGATGTGTTCTTGAGCTTCGGCCTTCTGGGGCAGTTCAGGATATTCCTGGACAAAGGCCTGGTAACGATCCAGGGCCGCCTGCCAGCGCTTGGTCTTGAAGTAGAATTCGGCGATGTAGTAATCATGGTCCCCCAGGTCCTTGCGGCATTGGGCCAGGCACTTGTCCGCCTTGGGGATAAATTCGCTTTGGGGGTATTTTTTCTTCAGCCGGCGAAATTCCTCCATCGCCTTGGTGGTGAAGGTCTGGTCCCGATCGATGGTGGTGCGCTGCCGGAAGTAGCACAGTCCCTGGCGATAAACGCAATAGGGCACGGCCTTGTTGGTGGGATGCAGCTTTTCGAAATCCTTGTAGGCCTGGAGGGCCTCGTCGTATTTCTTCTTATAGAAATAGGCGTCCGCCAACTTGATCTGGGCCAGCAAGGCCTGCTCGCTGTAAGGATACCGATCCTTCACCTTTTCAAAGGTGTCGATGGCATCCTCATAATTCTTCTTCTTCAGGTCTTTAATGCCTTGTTCGGCCAGCACATCGGGGGGCGCGTCATTCTTCTTTTTCCCGAACCAGCCTTTAAAGGTAGAACACCCAAAAGTGAAGGTGAGAACCACCACGAGCAACAGCAATCTGGTAATAATTTTTCTATTCATGATTCAGCCCCGCTTTCGTTCTTCAAGATATCTTGCCACCGCGAGGGCGGCAATGGCGCCGTCACCCGAGGCGGTGGAGCGGGCGTGGTCGCCGCCGGCCTTCCATAGCCGCGGGGTGCAACGGCTGGCCGGGAATGATTCCAAGACCTCGCCGTTCTCCATGAGCCACCTAAAGCGCTCGCCCTGCTGGCGGAGGCGCTCGGAGAGTTCAAAACCACTAATGCCTTCGACCTGCCATGCCTGAGCCTTTCCAGCCTCGCCGCGTGGAGCCGGGCCCGCCTGGCGTAAATTCCGGCGGAGCCCGCCTGGGCCCTCGCCGTTGCTGATCAGGTCATAACGCCAAACTGGCATGGCCACTCCTGGGTTAGAGGGCTTTTTTCAGGGCATTCTCGATAATGGAACGGGAAACTGCGCCGGTGATCTGCTCCACCACCTGGCCGCCTTTGAAGATGATGAGGGTGGGAATGGCCCGGATACCGTATTTGGCAGGGGTCTTGGCATTTTCATCGACGTTCATCTTGGCCACTTTGACCTTGCCGGCATAATCCCGCGCCAGTTCTTCCACCACCGGGGAAATGGCCCGACAAGGGCCACACCAGGCCGCCCAAAAATCCACCATGGCCGGAATATCCGACTTTAAAATCTCGGCATCGAATTCAGCGTCGCTCACTTGCAGGGGTTCAGACATCTTTCCCTCCTGAGTTGAAATGGGCAACTATCTTTGAAATTTTCCTCATTTTAAGGGCTTTTGTCAATGACTTTTCCGCCGTCCGGTGGAGGGATTTCGATCAACCGCCGGTGCACGCAGCTTGCCAGCTAGCTGCGCCCATAAAAAAAGCCCGATCCTCTCGGATCGGGCTTTTAATTACTCGAAGGTTTTATGGTCTGCTTAAGTTAGTCCGCCTCCACCACTGGCCGGGGCAGGAGGCCGGCGGCCTGGACGATCTCCGGGACGTGGTCTTCCCATTCGATGGCCATGAGGTGGATGCCGGCGACGCCCTTCATCTCCAGACATTCGTGGATCTGCTCCACCGCGATCTTGATGCCTTCCGCGGCCACCTTGTCCTTGGGCACGCCCTTGAGACGGGTAATGTAGCTGTCGGGCACGTCCAGGCCGGGGACGAATTTTTTCATATAGTTCGCCATACCCACGGATTTCAGCGGGGTGATGCCGGCCATGATGTAGCACTTCTCGGTGAGGCCCATGTCGTTGGCCATTTCCATGAACTTCCGCCAGCGCTCCATGTTGTAGATGCACTGGGTCTGGATGAACTGGACCCCGGCGGCGATTTTCTTGCCCATGCGCACCACCCGGAACTCCTGGGGATCGGCAAAGGGGTTGGCCGCGGCGCCGATGAAGATGCGGGGCCGTCCCTGCACCTCGGTGCCACCCGCCATCTTGCCTTCGTCCCGCATGGTCTTCACCGTGTGGGACAGCATGATGGAGTCCATGTCATGGACGTTCTTGGCCTGGGGATGATCGCCGAAGGACTGGTGATCGCCGGTCAGGCAGAGCAGATTTTTGATCCCCAGGGCGGCGGCGCCCAGGATGTTGCTCTGGAGGCCGATGCGGTTCATGTCCCGGGTGACCATCTGCATCACCGGCTCCATGCCCATCTCCAAGAGGAGCTTGGCCGCGGCCATGGAACAGAAACGCACCACCGCGGTCTGGTTATCGGTGACGTTCACCGCGTCGACGTTGCCCTTCAAAAAACTGGCCTTGTGCCGGAAATGCTCGACATCCGCACCCCGGGGCGGGCCGCATTCGCCGGTTACGGCCTTCTGGCCGGATTTGAAGATTTTTTCCAGTTTACTTCCCGCAAAGTATTCGGCGGTCATTGTTTCAACTCCTCTCGTGTCGTGGTGCGCAGGCCGCCGTCGCGGCTGGTGGACCAATTCTTATATAACTGCACTTCGGTGAGCTTGTGTAGCTCACCCAGGTTTTTCAGGCGATCATAAATGAGCTGCCAGATGCAGGGGATGCTGCCCTTGCCCACTTCGCAGATCCCCTGGGAGGAGCCGCCGCAGGGGCCGTTGAGCAGTTGCTTGGCACACCGGGTGATGGGGCAGAGCCCGCCGAAATTCCCGATGATGCAGCTGCCGCAGGCCTGGCAGAACTCCTTCCAGACCCCGTGCTCCACGGCGCCGCCGATGCTGGTGGTGTTGAGGCCGGGATAGACCCGGAGGTAGGGATAGCGGGCTGCCACGTATTGGGGCCCGACGCTGCAGGCGATGGAGACCACGGCGTCGGCGTCGGCCACCAGGTCGTCCAGGGGTTCGATGTATTCCGGATCGCACTGCCGTTCGCAGGTATATTCCTTCACTTCCAAATCGCTGCCGGCGGCCTTGCGGGCAATCCGCAGTTCGGAGGCCAGGATGGCCACTTCCTTCTCACCCCCCGCGCAACAGACGGTGACGCAGCCCTTACAGCCGGCCACCACTATCTTCTTAAAATCCTTGACCATATCGAGGATTTCTGCCAGCGGTTTTGATTCCGCAATAACCATAAGGTTCCTCCTCTCCCATTAATCCGGAGCAAAAAAAAAGTGCTGCCGCCTTCCCCTCACCTCTTCTAAACTCAGTGCGGGACCTCCGCGGCCAGGCTGGCGCGGGGTAAGGAAAAGTCAGGGTTGCCGGCCGAACCGTGAAAAATTAATCAGGAACGGCGTGGGTAAGATTTGTACTTCT
This sequence comes from Desulfobaccales bacterium, assembly GCA_044451265.1. Taxonomy (GTDB): domain Bacteria; phylum Desulfobacterota; class Desulfobaccia; order Desulfobaccales; family 0-14-0-80-60-11; genus JAPLJC01. The sequence goes on along the minus strand of JBIOJX010000104.1, from coordinate 4,694 downwards.
ATTCACTTAATCTTATTGCGAAACAAAGGGGTTGTCAAATATAAAAATCCCCCGGAATTTTGCCCCTCTGGGTTTGGCTGGGTAAAATATTTATTGACAAACCTATACCCGGTCGTTTAAAAGGGGGACTATGTGAAAAAAAGTATGAACCCTGGCGTGACTCCGCCTAAAGGGGGGAATCCGCCGAGGGTATACTTTGCAATTAACTCCGGTCATTTCTTGATGTCCGGAAATAGCCAGCAAACACAATATCTTAAGGAGGCTAGGTCTATTATGGCGAAGTACGATCCGGTTAAACAGGCTGACTGGCAGATTGCCGAAATCGCCGAAGCGGAGATGATTCCCTTTGACGCGATGTGCGATAAGCTGGAGATCCCCAAAGACGAGCGCATCCCCCACGGCCAGAAAATCGGCCGCGTGGACTACATGAAGTGCCTGGAGCGCCTGAAAAACAAGCCCGACGGCAAGTACATCGAAGTTACCGCCATCACCCCCACTCCCCTGGGGGAGGGCAAATCCACCACCTCCATGGGCTTGATCGAGGGCCTGGGCAAACGGGGCGTGAACGTGGGCGGCTGCATCCGCCAGCCTTCCGGCGGCCCCACCATGAACATCAAGGGCACCGCGGCCGGCGGCGGCATCTCGTTGCTGATCCCCATGACCGAGTTCTCCCTGGGCCTCACCGGCGACATCAACAACATCATGAACGCCCACAATCTGGCCATGGTGGCCGCCACCGCCCGGATGCAGCACGAATTTAACTACAACGACGAGCAGCTGGCCAAGCGGAAACTGAAGCGCCTGAACATGGATCCGAAAAATATGGAAATGGGCTGGATTCTGGACTTCTGCGCCCAGGCCCTGCGCCATATCACCATCGGCCGCGGCGGCAAGATGGACGGGTTCTTGATGGATTCCAAGACCGGCATCGCCGTGTCCTCGGAAGTCATGGCCATCCTGGCCATCTTCAACGGCCTGGCGGACTTCAAAAAACGGCTCAACGAAATCGTAGTGGCTTACGACAAGCAGGGCAACCCCGTGACCACCGGCGACCTGGAAGTAGGCAACGCCATGATGGCCTGGATGCTGCCCTCCATCAACCCCACCCTGATGCAGACCGTGGAGAAGCAGCCCTGCTTCGTGCACGCCGGCCCCTTCGCCAACATCGCCGTGGGCCAGTCCTCCATCGTTGCCGACCAGATCGGCCTGAAGCTCTTTGACTACCACGTCACCGAGTCCGGCTTCGGCGCCGACATCGGTTTTGAGAAGTTCTGGAATGTCAAATGCCGCTTCAGCGGTCTCATCCCCCATGTCTCGGTGCTTACCACCACCATCCGCGGTCTGAAGCACCACGGGGTCAACGCCGGCGCCCTGCCGTGCCCTCCGGGCAGACCGGTCCCCAAAGAGTACTTCTCGTCCTCGAAAGAGACCTTCAAATGGTTGGAAGACGGCGTGCAGAACGCAGTGCATCATATCCGCACCATCAAGAAAGCCGGCATCAACCCGGTGGTCTGCATCAACGCCTTCCATTTCGATTCCAAGGAAGAGCATGACCTGGTCCGGCGGGTGTGCGAGGCCGAAGGCGCCCGGGTGGCGGTGTCCAAGCACTGGCAGTTCGGCGGCGAAGGCGCCCTGGAATTTGCCGACGCGGTCATCGACGCCTGCAAAGAAACCCCGAAATTCAAGTTCCTGTATCCCAACGAGCTGCCGCTGCGCAAGCGCGTTGAGATGATCGCCAAGGAAGTGTACGGCGCCGACGGCGTCGACTTCGCCCCCGAAGCCGTGGCCAAGGCCAAACGCTTTGAGGCCGATCCCAAGTTCAACGAATACGCCACCATGATGGTCAAGACCCACCTGTCCTTGACCGCCGATCCCACTAAGAAAGGCACCCCGAAGGGTTGGCGGCTGCCCGTCCGTGACTTCCTGATTTACGGCGGCGCCAAATTCATCTGCCCGGTCTGCGGCGCCATTTCGCTGATGCCCGGCACCGGCTCCGACCCGGCCTACCGCCGCGTCGACGTGGATGTGAAGACCGGTAAAGTCACCGGCCTGTTCTAAGCTAAAATGTAGGGTGCGCCCCGCGCACCTTATCTGAACGCCAAACCGGCTTCCCGGGCTCGTCGTCCGGGAAGCCGGTTTTTTATTGGTAGCGTGGGCCTCCGTGCCCGCCGTAAATCGGTAGCGCAGGCTTTCCAGCCTGTGCTTATCTGAGTATTGGTGGGGCGGGCGTCCCCGCCCGCCATCGATACGGACCTTGACGCCTTCACCGAAAACTGGAAACTGAAAACTGCTTTTGTGATATTTATCACTTGCGTCTTTCCCCGCAACCGTGGTAAAAAACATTGGATTTAGCAGAGACCAAGGCTGGCCCAGCCACAGGCCGGCAGGCAGTGGCGGCAACAAATTTTTCCCGAAGTTTTTTTAAGAGGAGAGGTTCTTATGTTCGAGATAGTGGAACGCCAGGAAATGGCCCAGGGGACCATCGTCAGCAACTGGATCAAGGCCCCCAAGATCGCCCAGAAGGCCAAACCCGGGCAGTTCGTCATCCTCAGAGCTAACGAGACCGGGGAACGCATCCCCCTGACGATGGCGGACACCGACCCGGCCAAGGGCCTGATCAACATCATTTACATGGTAGTGGGCAAAAGCACCGCCTTATTCAAGACCTTACAGGTCGGCCAGGGCTATCTGGACGTTATCGGCCCCCTGGGGCAGCCCACCCACCTGGAAAACGTCGGCAAGGTGATCTGCGTCGGCGGCGGCACCGGCATCGCCGTGCTGCACCCCATCGCCCGGGGCCTGAAGCAGGCCGGCAACTACGTCTATTCCGTGATCGGTTCCCGCAGCAAGGACCTGCTCATCCTGGAAGACAAGATGCAGGCGGCCTCCGATAATCTGATGGTCTGCACCGACGACGGCAGCTACGGCCACCACGGTTTTGTCACTGACAAGCTGAGGGAGACCCTGGAAAGCGATAAGGACATCAAGCTGGCGGTGTGCATCGGCCCGGTGCCCATGATGAAGTTCTGCTGCAAAGTGACCAAAGAATTCGGGGTCAAGACCCTGGTGAGCCTCAACCCCATCATGGTGGACGGCACCGGCATGTGCGGTTGCTGCCGGGTGAGCGTCGGCGGCAAGATGCAGTTCGCCTGCGTGGACGGCCCGGAATTCGACGGCCATGCCACCGACTTCGAAGAGCTGACCCTGCGCCTCAAATCCTACTGCTCTGAGGAAAAGCTCTCCTATGATGAGTACAAGGGCGCACCCACCACCTGCTCCTGCGGCACCCCGGGCTCCGCGCCCAGGCCTTAGGTTAAGAAGGAGATACGAAAATGGCTGAAGAAGTCAAAGCCCCACCCAAAGAAAAGATCCCCAGGCAACCGATGCCGGAGCAGGAGCCCAAGGTCAGGGCGCGCAATTTTCAGGAAGTGACGCTCGGCTATACCAAGGAATTGGCCATGAAGGAGGCGCAGCGCTGCATCCAGTGCAAAGACCCCCGCTGCCGCCAGGGCTGCCCGGTAGAAATCGAAATTCCGGCCTTTATTAAATGCATCAAGGAAGGCGATTTTGAGGGCGCCATCCGCAAACTCTGGGAGAAAAACTCCCTGCCCGCGGTGTGCGGCCGGGTCTGCCCCCAGGAAGTCCAGTGCGAAGGCATGTGCATCGTCGGTAAAAAAGACGCCCCGGTAGCCATCGGCAACCTGGAGGCCTTCGCCGCCGATTACCAGCGCAAACACGGCAAGGACATCCTGCCTCCCAAGCCCGAGCCCACCGGCAAGAAGGTGGCGGTAGTGGGCACCGGTCCCTCCGGCCTCACCGTGGCCGGCGACCTGATCCAAAAAGGCCATGAAGTCCAAATGTTTGAGGCCCTGCATGGCCCCGGCGGCGTGCTGCTCTACGGCATCCCGGAATTCCGCCTGCCCAAGGCCATCGTCGCCCAGGAATGCAACTTCCTGGAGCGCATGGGCGTCAAGATCGAAGTCAATTCGGTCATCGGCCGCTCGGATACCGTGGATGAACTCCTGGAGCAATTCGACGCCGTCTACCTGGGCGTCGGCGCCGGACTGCCGGTCTTCCTGAAGATCCCCGGCGAACACTTCATCGGTGTCTATTCCGCCAACGAATACCTGACCCGTTCCAACCTGATGAAGGCCTATACCTTCCCCGAAAATGATACGCCCCTCGTCAAAGGCAAAAACGTCGCCACCTTCGGCGGCGGCAACGTCGCCATGGACGGGGCCCGCACCGCCTTGCGGATGGGGGCGGAACATTCCTATATCATCTACCGGCGCTCCCATGACGAACTGCCGGCTCGTGGGGCGGAAATCCACCACGCCGAGGAAGAGGGCGTCGAATTTCTGCTGCTCACTAACCCCCTGCGGTTCCTGGGTGATGATACAGGCCGGCTCACCGGCGTGGAATGCCTGCGCCAGGAACTGGGCGAACCCGATGCCTCCGGGCGGCGGCGGCCCATCCCCATCCCGGGCTCCGAGTTCACCGTGGAGATCGACACCGCGGTCATCGCCATCGGCTCCGGCTCCAACCCGCTGCTCACCAAGTCCACCCCGGGCCTGGCCCTGAACAAGTGGGGCTACATCATCGCCGATCCCAAGACCGGCAAGACCATGAAACAGAAAGTCTGGGCCGGCGGCGACATCGTCACCGGCTCCGCCACCGTCATCCTGGCCATGGGC
>JBIOJX010000103.1:0-8915 GCA_044451265.1 Desulfobaccales bacterium | reverse complement strand
TCATGCAATTCATTGACCTCCACACCCACTCCAACGCCTCCGACGGCACCTTTGCGCCGGCGGAGGTGGTGCGGCTGGCGAAAGCTGGGGGCCTGAAGGCCTTCGCCCTCACCGACCACGACACCATCGACGGCCTGGCCGAGGCCATGGCCGCGGGCCCTAAATATGGCGTGGAGGTCATCCCCGGGGTGGAGGTGAGCGCCCGCTTTCCCGGCGGCTCCATGCACATCCTGGGACTGGGCATCAACTACCGCAACGGGCATCTCAATGAGCGCCTGGCGGTCCTGCAACAAGCCCGGGCCGAGCGCAACCCCCAGATTATCGATAAATTGAATGGACTGGGGGTCAAGATCACCCTGGAGCAGGTGGAGAAGATCTCCGGCCACGGCCAGATGGGCCGGCCCCACATTGCCCGGGCCTTGATGGAGTCCGGTTACGTCCGCTCCATCCAGGAGGCCTTTGATATCTACCTGCGCAACGACGGCAAGGCATATGTCCCCAAGTTCCGCTTCCCGCCGGCGGAGGCCATCGCCATGATCCGGGACGTCCAGGGGGCGCCGGTCCTGGCCCACCCCTTCACCCTGAACCTGGGTTCGGCCTTTGCCCTGAAGAATACCCTGGAGGAGCTGACGGCCCTGGGGCTGGCCGGCATCGAGGCCATCTATTCGGAGCACGCCCCGGAGCAGGAGGCCCTCTACCTGAAGCTGGCCGGGGAGCTGGGGTTGCTGGTCACCGGCGGCTCCGACTTCCATGGGGACAACAAGCCGGAACTCACCCTGGGGACCATGCCCTGCCAACCAAGGCTCACCTATGAGCGGGTGGAGGCCCTCCAGGCCTGGCGCCGCCGGGAGTATGGGCTGGCCGTCTGATTCTGGCGGATCGCCTTAGAGAGTTCTCCAATCGGACCTACTGAATTTTTTTCCTTGACAGGGAGAAAGAAGTCCTATATGTAGTGGTTTAAATAATTCGGGTGCCCATATAGGGCATAATAGGGAAGCCGGTGGAAGTCCGGCGCGGTCCCGCCGCTGTAACCGGGGACGAAACCTGCACAAGCCACTGTCTCACTAAAGCGAGATGGGAAGGCGCAGGCGGTAGGAAGAACCGGGAGTCAGAAGACCTGCCCGAATGAAGGCTTAGCCCCTACGAGGTATAGCGGGCGGTAGGCCACATTAAGGATAAAGAAGCTGGGTGCAATCCTTAAGTCATCGTGACTTAAGGATTTTTTTTTGCGAAAAAACCAACCAGGAGGGCAACATGTTAAAGCAGGTTAAATTTAGGTGGTTATGGCTGGTGCTTATCCTCTCAGTGGTAAGCGCCCCTTGGACCCTGAACGCCGCGGCAACGGCAAAACCCGCCATCGTCTTGGCGGCCTTCGGCACCACCACAGAAGCCTTCGACACTTACAAGCATTTTGAACAAAAAGTCAAAGCACGCTTTCCTGGCTATGAAATCCGCTGGGCCTTCACTTCCAAAATGGTGCGCAACAAGGTACGGGAAGAGCAGCACAAAGAATTAAAAAGCCTGCCCGAGGTAATGCAGGACCTGAAAACGGCCGGCTTTACCAAAATAGCCGTCCAATCCCTGCATCTGGTTCCGGGAAAAGAATGGGAAGGGGTGGTAAAACAAAGCCGGGAAGTTCCCGGTCTGACTGTCGCGATGGGGAAACCTTTGCTCAGCAGTAAGGCTGATGAGGTTGGAACTATTAAGGCCCTGTCCCAGGAATTTCCTGCCGATTTGAAGAAAACCGCGGTGGTTCTGGTGGGGCATGGCAGTCCCGACCCCAAAGCCCAGGCAACTTATGCCTCCTTCGCACAGCTCTTGCGCTCCCGTTATCCTGAAAATGTGTTTTTCGGCCTGGTAGAATTTCAAAAGCCTGGGAAGGAGGAGGTGCTGGAGGAAGTAAAACGGTCCGGTGCCACCTCCGTGGTTCTTATCCCGTTTCTCCTGGTGGCCGGGGATCACGTGCAGAATGATATTCTGGGAAGCGGCCCGGAGAGCTGGAAGTCCGAGCTGTTGAAAATGGGGAACTATCGCATCGAGGGGATAACCAAGGGGCTGGGTTACCAGGACGGGATAGTGAATATCTATCTGGACCATCTGGCCCAGGCAATGAAAGGCTTATAGGGGGCAAGATGAAGAGCGGGCTGATCGTTTATCTGGTGGGTGGCGCGGAATTGCCGGAAGGCTTCGATCTGGCAGGCCGTTGTAAAGAAATCGGCTTCCCAGCGGATCGGGTGGAACTGGTGGGCTCCAGGCAAGGATTTTTTGAAGTGGACGATGCCTGGCACCACCTGTTTATCAAGGGCTATGGGGACATCAAACTCTTAGTGGCGGAAACGGCGCAAAACTGTTTGCGGCCTCTGCACCCGCCAGTCCGACTTAGTGGCTGAAAGGGAAGGAAGTCTCGCCTGAGCGAAAAATGTTGACAAAGCCTTTTTCTTGCCATAAAGTGGTGAAAAATCCGGGAAAGAACCCCGGACGCTCCATAACCATAAGATTTAAAAAACAAAGCCACGAAGGCTGGCCCTTGAAGGGGCAGGATTCGTGGCTTTTTTTTGTGATCCTGGGGAGGAAAAATGCAGCAGTTCTATTCCAAAAAAGTGTGGATAAAATTAGTTCTGGGACTCTGGATTGCCTGGAACCTCGCCCTATCCCCGGCCGCGGCCCAAGGCCCGGGCACGCCGCTGCTGGAAAAGCCTTCGCCTCCGGAAGAAAAAGCGGAAGAAAAAAAAGAAGAGGCTCCCAGCACCTGCGGTCCCATAATCAGCGATTCCTGCCTGCCCATTGAGACCGGCAAGGCCAGTATGCAGGTCCTCTGGGGCTTGTCTTTTTATCCGGGAGCTTTCTCCCCCAACTGGCGCAATACGAGCGCCCATGGAAACTTCTACACCTTCTCCATGCCCGTCAAATTTACTTACGGCCCTATAAAAAACCTGGAGATGTATGTCATTGTTCCATATATTCATAACTGGACCAGCCAAGTCGATGCCGGTTTGGCCGGCCCCAACGGCGAAACTTCCGCCAATTACGGCGGTGTCGGAGATATCACCGCGGTGGCCAAATACTTGCTGCTGGAAGAAACCGACTTCCGGCCCGCGGTCACCGGGGTAGGGGGAGTGGGGTTTCCCAGCGGCCACGCCTCGAACCTCAACCCGAGGTTCCTGGGCCAGGATGCCATCGGCACCGGAGCTTTCACATTCACCACTGGCGTCAACCTGTTCAAGTGGCTGAAACCGTTTATGGTTTATAGCAATATCTGGTTGAATACCCCGGTTAACCTTTATAATTCGAGGGATGACGCGGTCCGCTCGCGGGAATTTGTCACCTTCAATCTGGCGGCGGAATATCCCATCACCAAGCGCTGGGTGGCGTTATTGGAAATGTATAGCAACTGGACCTGGACCAATATCGATACCCCTCAGGGCTTCCAATCGCCCTCCACCCTTTTGGGGATTCTGCCGGGAATCGAATTCTTTATCAATGAAAAATGGGCCTGCTCCGCCGGCGCCGCCCTCGACCTGGTCGGCAAAGCCGGCAGCCGGAAATACACGCCGTTGTTAACCTTGTATTATAATTTTTAGGCCAAGATATTTTGGCGAGATATCTGGGCAATAATGCTCTTAAACCATAAGGAGAATTAATCATGCACATGGCCGATGCCTTGATTTCCCCGGTTGTGGGCGGCACCATGTGGGCTGCGACCGCGGGCCTGACCGCCTACAGCGCTAAAAAGCTCAAGAAAAATCTGGATGAGCACAAGGTGCCGCTGATGGGCGTCCTGGGGGCCTTTATCTTCGCGGCCCAGATGATCAACTTCACCATTCCGGCCACCGGCTCCAGCGGCCACCTGGCGGGGGGCATGATCCTGGCCATCCTGCTGGGCCCCTATGCCGCCTTTCTCACCATAGCCTCGGTTATCACCATTCAAGCCTTATTCTTTGCCGACGGCGGCTTGCTGGCCCTGGGCTGTAACATCATCAATATGGGGGGCTTCGCCTGTTTCATCGCTTATCCGCTCATTTATAAGAAACTGGCCGGAGCCCGGCCGACCAAAGGGCGCATCCTGTTGGGAGCCCTGGTCGCCTCCATCTTAGCGTTACAAATGGGGGCGTTTGGAGTCGTTCTGGAGACACTATTTTCCGGCATTTCGGAGTTATCGTTTTCAACTTTCGTTCTATTGATGCTCCCCATCCACCTGGCCATCGGCATCGTGGAGGGCCTGGTCACCGCGGCGGTGGTGAGTTTTGTCTGGAAGGCGCACCCGGAAATCCTGGCCCTGGCGTCCTCTACCGCCGCGGTCCGGGTCCATTCCCATAAACCGCTGCTGCTCGGGTTGGCGCTGTTTGCCGTGGTGACCGGCGGCGCCTTATCCTGGTTCGCGTCGACGCATCCGGATGGCCTGGAATGGTCCGTTAAGGGCGTGACCGGCAAGGAGGAGTTGGAAGCGCCCAAGGAGGGCGCGCACGGCGTCATGGGCCGGATTCAGGAAAGACTCTCTTTCTTGCCGGACTATGACTTCAAAAAGGCGGAAGGGGGAGAAGGAGAAAAAGAGGCCAAAAAGGATGAGAGCTGGCCTAACGTCAGCACCGGCAAATCCCTGGCCGGCATCCTGGGGGCCGCCATGACCTTGCTGCTGGCCGGGGTCATCGGTTTCGGTCTAAGAAGATACTATTCACATAGCAAGTAAGATATAATTTTCTCGGTACCACTCGAATTTCGGGGCAGGGTGGCAGGACCAATCGTGCCCCAGGTTGACGTGACGGCGCCTATGGCGAACATCGAATCTGCCTTATTAAACCTCGGCTACCTGGAGACCCTCTCCTACCAGCAGACTCCCCTGCACCGGCTGGACCCGCGGGTGAAGCTGCTCACCACCCTGGCCTTTATCATTGCCGTGGTCTCCTTCGGCAAATACGAAATCACCGCGCTCATACCCTTTTTTATTTACCCGGTAGCCCTCATCGCGGTGGGTAACCTGCCGCCGGGGTATCTGGCCCGGAAGGTGCTGCTGGCGGCCCCCTTTGCCTTTTTTATCGGCATCTTCAACCCCTGGTTGGATCGCGCCGTCATGGTGCACCTGGGGCCGGTGGGCATCTCGGGGGGCTGGGTCTCCTTCGCCTCCATCATGATCCGCTTCCTGTTGACGGTCAGCGCCGCCCTGATCTTGATTGCCGGCACCGGCCTCAACGCCGTTTGCCTGGGTCTGGAGAAACTGGGCGCCCCGCGCAGCTTTGTGGTGCAGCTCATGTTTTTGTATCGTTATATCTTTGTGTTGACGGAAGAAGCGCTGCGCCTGATCCGGGCCCGGGCTCTCCGGTCTTTCCAAGGCCGCGGCCTGGGATTCACCGTCTTCACGCATATGATCGGTCAACTGCTACTGCGCACCCTGGCCCGGGCCCATCGCATCCACCTGGCCATGCTCTCCCGGGGCTTTGAGGGGAAAATCCATCTGGTGCGGCCGCTGCAAATCCATGGCCGGGATGTGGCTTTTTTCGTGGGCTGGACCATTCTGTTCGTGCTGCTGCGGGTCTACAACATTGCTTATCTGCTGGGAAATGCAGTAACGGGGTTACTGGGATGAGCCATCATCTGGTGGAAGTCAAAGACCTGGAATACGCCTATCCCGACGGCACCTCCGTCCTGCGGGGCGTCACTTTCCGCATCACCCACGGCGAATCGGTGGCGCTCATCGGGTCCAACGGGGCCGGCAAGTCCACCCTGCTGCTGCAGCTGAACGGTTGCCTGGTCCCCCAGGCCGGCACCGTGCGCATCGGCGATCTGCCGCTGAACCGGGAGACCCTGTCCCACGTGCGGCGCACCGTGGGCCTGGTCTTCCAGGACCCGGACGATCAGCTCTTCATGCCCCTGGTTTATGATGACGTGGCCTTCGGTCCCTTGAACCTGGGGCTCCCCGTGGCGGAAGTGGAGGAGCGGGTCAACCGGGCCCTGGCCACCGTGGGGGCCCTGCATCTCAAAAACCGGCCCCCTTACCGGCTATCCGGCGGCGAAAAACGCGCCGTGGCCATCGCCGCGGTCCTCTCCATGTCCCCCGATATCCTGGTGATGGATGAGCCGACTTCCTCTCTTGATCCCAAGACCCGACGGCAACTGATCGAGCTCCTAAAAACATTCCATCATACCCTGATCATCGCCACCCACGACCTGGATATGGTGTTGGACCTGTGTGACCGCACCATCATTCTGCAGGCGGGACAGGTCGCCGCCGACGGCCCCACCCGGGACCTCCTGCAAGACGACAAACTGCTGCATGCCAGCGGCCTGGAAAAACCTCTCTGCTTGCAGGGCTGCCCGGTTTGTCAAGGCAGGCCAAGGCCGGCCGAATTATAAGGTCTTACCCATCTCCGCCTCTAGGCTGCGCATTTCTTGCTCTTAGATTCAGTCCTGTTGACATAAAAGTGTATATATAATAAAATTACCATATTAATTTACCGGAGGGGAAACACATGTGTTGCCAAAGCAAAGACCAGCATGAGCACGAGCACGCCCACGCGGCTGAGACCCATGTCCACGACGGCCAGGAGCACAGCCACGAGGCTGCGGTCCATAGCCACGAACACACTCACGGCGAGGACCATCACAGCCACGACCATAAGTGCTGCCATTAACGGAAAGCCACGGGTCCGCTAAAACAATCAAGCCACGAAGGCCTTATCCGGTCCGAAGACCGGGAAAGCGTTCGTGGCTTTCCTTTTTTAAAGCTTTCAGCTATCAGCCAAGATAAGGCGGCAATATGCCTGGTAACCCAGGTTTAATCATCTGATTTTTTTGGCCACGCTCTCCGGCTCCGTGGGGCCCCCGCCGGCGGGCTGGCGCCAGGCCAGGAGGTAGAGGATCTCCGGACCGGGGTTGGTCAGGGCGTGGTTGATCCCCGGCGGAATGCGGATCAGGGTGCGGTTGCCGGCAACCTGCCTTTCCCGGATTTCTCCTGCCGCCTCCCAGACCAAGACCCCGACGCCGTGGAAGGTGAAGAGCCACTCCGCGTGGCCGGGATGGTAGTGGTTGCCCCGGGTATGCCCCGGCCGGATGGAGAAGAGGTGACAGGTGCGCAGGACTTCCCGGGGGTCCTCGACCCCGCCCTGCCAGGGGAAGAAACCGAAGCCCCGAGGATCCGTGTGCATCTCGCTGGCAATGTCGATAAATTCCACGTCGGCCATATTAGTTGTTCCTTGCGTAGTAAATTTGGCGCTGGTTTAATATCAACATTTTTACACCATTTCGCCATCAAAGCAAAAATTTGGTGGAGAACCTGGCTCATGCGGTATCCCTACATTTCATGTTCTAGAATTTCGGGAGAATCCACAAGACCCTGAGAGTGACCCCCGCGATGGAAGCGGGGGTTGCAGATCATGTTTGGAGTTTGGAAGAGATTGTGGCCCTATCTGATTGATATTTTTCATTGAAAATAATTTCTATCCATGGCAGGGTTGGGACGTATGGCATTAAACGGCTTAAAAATTAACATGGTGTTAACTTTTTACCTTGATTTTCGGTAGAGGATGATGATACTAGATATTCATCAGGCACAAACGCAGATCAGAAGAATTGCTAGAGTTGGAAATGTGATTCTCAGCGACCACTGTAAAAATGATAGCATGCCCCTGAGAAATGTGGATATGCTGGATATTCTTAAAGTTTTTAAGAATGGAAATGTGTTTCACGAACTTGACCCGAAAACAGATATAAAATATAGGGTTGTTGGGCCAGATTTAGAAAACAAAGAATTAACTGTAATAATACTTCTTATCGATCAAGATTCTTTGTATGTAAAGACGGTAATGTAGGGTTGCCATGAAAAATATAAATTGTCCAAATTGTCAAGAATTGCGGCAAATCCATGCCGGTAAATATCATTATACAGAGTCAGGCTTGCAAAATGTATGGTTGGTTGGAGTAGAGATATTTGAATGCGATTGTGGTGAAAAGTTTGCTATACTTCCTTGTCTTGAGGGGCTGCACAAAGTAATTGCGAAAATCCTTCTAACAAAAGAAGACCAACTTACCGGGCGGGAGATTAGATTTTTAAGAAAACACATGGGGTTAAAAGCGAAAGATTTTGCAAAACATATTGGTGTAATGAATGTGACGGTATCCAGATGGGAACGTGAAGAAACCATACCTCCAACACCCATTGACCGTTTGATTCGATTTTTCTATGCAACAGAAATGAAACTTTTTGATTTTGCTTCTACAATTAAGATAATTAAATTTCGAAAACACATAAAGGGGCAAAAAGAATCTCCAATCAACATCCCCATTGAGAGGATTAAAAAACAAGACTGTGTAGTTCATGCATGATCTATTATCGATTTACTGATTTCTCAAGCGGCCTCCGGGCCGCTTTTCGTTCCCCAAACTAGCCAAAAAATTCCTTCATTCATATCTGAACGAAGCAGCTCATCCTCTCCTATATTTTAGGTTGTGTATAAATTTTATACATGACCAACGAAATGATCTGGCTTTTTTATTCCTATATAATTGTTTAATTTTTAAACAATTCGGCCTTGAAAAATTCTCCCTGGTTTTTTCGTCTGAGGATTTCAAACTGATACACTACCCATAACCCAGGAGCCTTGCATTTTCCCGCCGATCTGTTAGAGTAGGGCCGCTCGTTAATCCTCAGGAGCATTTGGGAGTATATGGCGACCATCAATGACCTGGTGCTGGTGCACCTGGACCACAAGCCCACCTTTTTTGCCCGCCTCAATGATATAAGCCCCGACGTCAAGCGGGGCTGGTATCAGGTGGAGTTACTGGTGCTCAGCCTGCCGCCCCAGCCCGTGGTGTGGATCCTGGAAGAGACGCAGATCAATGGCGAGGAGTTCACCATGGGCGGCCGGCCAGTGCGGCTGGAACTCATCCCCCCCAAACCCCAACCCGAACCGGAAGCCTCGCCG
>JBIOJX010000102.1:0-8960 GCA_044451265.1 Desulfobaccales bacterium | reverse complement strand
GAGATGTAGACCGTGTCCAGGAAGATGTCCTTGACCGAGGCGCTCTCTTTGTCCTGGAGGATGCGGATGGTGTATTGCACGTCCTGGGCCAGCACCGGGTAGCCTAAGCGCAGCAACTCGTAGAGCTCGAGCAGCACCCGCTGGGCCAGGCGGACCACGCCCTCCGGGCCGTCCACGGTCACCTGGTTGCCCCGCGCCTGGGTCTTGACCCCCAGACTGCGGTTGACGATCTTCAGATGCTTGCCCTGCTCGCCGTAGAGGGACTGGGCCAGGGCATTATCTTCAAAGGTGAGTTGGGCGGTGGCCATGGTGGGAGATTTGGACTTGGCGATCTTATCCGTTGGCTGGCGTGAATCCCAGGACCTGGCCCTGGATCTGGCGCTGCCGGGGACAGTTGTCGAAATCCAGCAGCACGATCTGCTGCCAGGTACCCAACTGGAGCCGTCCCTGGTCGATGGGGATGCTGAGTGCAGGCTTGAGGAAAGCCGCCCGGACGTGCGCATAGCCGTTGCCGTCCCCCCAGCGACGGTCGTGGGCGTAGTCCAGGTCTTGGGGAAAAAGCCGCTCAATGGCGGCCTTTAAGTCGTGCACCGCACCGCTCTCATATTCGATGGTGGTCAAGGCCGCGGTGGAGCCGGGGATGAACAGGGTCAATAAACCAGCCGTCACACCGGTTTGCTGCACCCGTTCCTGAACCGGCTCGGTGAGGTCCAAAATATCGGTCCCCGCCGTGGTCTTCACCTCCAAATCAAAGGTTTCCAGAAAAAACATCTGAGCGAGCGGATTCTACCAGAAAAGATTAATAGCTACAACTATATCGTCACCGAAGCATTTTATCATAAAATAATCTGCTGGGGGTAAAGACAAATATCCGAAAAACCGAGGAAAGGATAATTTTTTCCTTTTAGTGGGGGTGAGGCAGTGCGTCATCGCCCGGTTTTTTTCATAGCCTGGGTGAGGGTCGGCAAGTCCTTGAGGGTTTCTCCGGTTTTCTTCTCGGCCTGGCGGAGCTCATAGATTTTCTGGAGATTCAGCCAGAATTCCGGGCTCGTTCCAAAGAAATGCCCCAGGCGCAAGGCCGTGTCGCCGGTTACGGCGCGCTGGCCCCTGAGGATCTCGGTGATGCGGTTCGTAGGCACCTTGAGATTGCGTGCCAATTCTGCGGCGTTCATGCGCAGTTCTTCGAGTTGTTCGGCGAGATGCTCGCCGGGATGGATGGCCGTGCGTGCCATGGATTTTCCTCCAATAGATTTTATCGGATTTTACCCGGATTTTCATCTGCCGTTTTCTCAGAAAAATTAGCGTGGAACGCGAGACGAGATAGAGAGCCATTATCACGGTCTCGTCTAACGAGACGGCCAACCACTTGTCTAAACATCTAAGGACGCGCAGCCGTCGACAAGTGCAGCGCGGTATTTAAATGCGGCGGGCACGGAGGCCCGCCCCGCCAAACTTCGCTCTTGTCCCCGGTCCTTCGTCTCCGGTCCCCGGTCCATTAGGGCTTGACTATGGCGGCGGAATAATCTAAAAATTTGCAGTTTGAGAAAAAATGAGCGAGTCCGTCTCGCCCCTAAAATAGGCTTTAAAATTGGCGCTATCCGATCAAATCCGTGAGCAACGTCTGCAAAAACTCCAGGAACTGCGGGACCAAGGGGTCGATCCCTATTACAACAAGTTCGCCCCCAGCCACACTATCGCGCAGGTGATCAAGAAATTCGGCTCCCAGACAAATACCCAATTGGAGGGTCTGAGTAAGAGCTTTAAACTGGCTGGTCGCCTCATGCTGCTCCGGGAGTTCGGCAAGGCCGCCTTCGCCACCATCCAGGACGGCACCAGCCGCCTGCAGATCTATGTGCAAAAGCAGGTGGTGGGCGAGGAGGCCTTTGGCCGCTTTAAAAAACTCATTGATTTGGGCGACATCATTAGGGTCGAGGGCACCCTGTTCCGTACCAGGACCGACGAGCTCACCCTGGCGGTGCAGCGTTGCGAGCTTCTAACCAAATCTTTGCAGCCACTACCGGAAAAATACCACGGCCTCAGCGATGTTGAGACCCGCTATCGCCAGCGCTACCTGGACTTAATGGTCAACCCCGAGGTTCGCCAGGTATTTGAGACCCGGACCAAAATCATCCGGACAATTAGACAATTTTTCGATAAGAAAGGATTTTTGGAAGTAGAGACCCCCATGATGCAGCCCATCCCCGGAGGGGCCACGGCCAAGCCTTTTGTTACCCATCATAACGCTCTCGACATGAAATTATATTTGCGTATCGCACCAGAACTTTATTTAAAGCGCTTGGTAGTGGGTGGGATCGAAAAAGTTTATGAAATTAACCGCAACTTTCGAAATGAAGGTATTTCAATAAAACATAATCCAGAATTTACTATGTTAGAATTTTATCAAGCTTATTCTACTTTTGAAGACCTTATGGATATAACTGAAAAGCTTATTAAAGAAGTTGCAAAAAAGACTATCGGTAAGCTTCACTTTGAATATCAGGGAGAACAAATTAATCTAAATAAATGGGATAGGATTGATTTGAGAAAATCTCTTATAGATATTGGCAAGATAGATAGTAGTCTGGTATACGACAAAAAAGCATTTTTGAATTTTGCAAGGAGTGAAGGAATCCAATTGCGCTCCGGAGAGGGTTATGGCCGGGCTCTGACCAAGCTCTTTGACCTGCTGGTGGAGAGCGAATTGCAGCAGCCCACCTTCATTACCGGCTACCCTCTGGAGACCTCGCCCCTGTCCCGGAAGAGCGACACCGATCCCGAGGTCGTGGACCGCTTCGAGCTCTTCATCGCCGGCCGGGAAATAGCCAACGGCTTTTCGGAGCTCAATGACCCGGTGGACCAGCAGGGGCGCTTTGAACAACAATTGGCGGCCCATGCCGCCGGCGACGAAGAGATGCCCCACGCCCTGGATGAGGACTACGTCCAGGCCCTGGAGCACGGCCTGCCGCCCACCGCCGGCGAAGGCATCGGCATCGACCGCCTGGTGATGCTCCTCACCGACTCGCCCTCCATCCGGGATGTTATCCTGTTCCCGCTGCTCAGGCCGGAGAGGTAGGCTCCTTGGGGTTTTTTGAAACCTTCGTGGCCCTGCGCCTCCTCCGGGGAGTCAAACGTCAAAAAGGCTTCCTGTCGCTCAGCACCTTCATCTCCACCGCCGGGGTGGCCGTGGGGGTCATGGCCCTGATCATCGTCATCGGGGTGATGACCGGCTTCACCCAGGAGTTGAAGGACAAGATCCTCAGCGTCAACGCCCACGTCCTGGCCCTCAAGGCCGGCGGCGCCTTCACTGCCTAC
This sequence comes from Desulfobaccales bacterium, assembly GCA_044451265.1. Taxonomy (GTDB): domain Bacteria; phylum Desulfobacterota; class Desulfobaccia; order Desulfobaccales; family 0-14-0-80-60-11; genus JAPLJC01. The sequence goes on along the minus strand of JBIOJX010000102.1, from coordinate 5,648 downwards.
CAGAAGGAAGAGGCCGAGATCAAGGCGCTTCCCGGCGTGGTTTCCGCCACCCCGTTTATCTACACCCAGGTGATGTTCTCGGCGCCGGGCAACGTCTCGGGCGGGGTGATCCGGGGTCTCGACCCGGAGACCATCCGCCGGGGCGGCCCCGCGACTCTGAAGATGCTGCAAGGGCGGTTCACCGACCTGGCGGAGGGCTCGAAAGACGACCCGCCGCGCATCGCCATCGGCAACGAGATGGCCCGCAACCTCAACCTCACCGTCGGGGATTATCTGAACATCATCTCCCCCCTGGGAACCCTCACTCCCATGGGACGCATGCCCCGGATGAAGGCCTTCCGCGTGAGCGCCATCTTCCACTCCGGCATGTACGAATTCGATAACTCCCTGGTCTTCACCAGCATCCCGGGGCTCCAGGAATTCCTGGGGCTGGGTAGCCGCATCACCGGCCTGGAAGTGGAGATCAAGGATATTTATGCGGCCGCTCAAGTGGCGCAGGCCATTCAGAAGAAACTGGGGCCCGGCTTTTACACCAAGAACTGGATGCAGATGAACGCCAGCCTCTTCGCGGCCCTGAGACTGGAAAAGGTCACCATGTTCGTCATCCTCACCCTCATCGTCCTGGTGGCCGCCTTCGGGATCGCCAGCACCCTGTTCATGATGGTGATGAAAAAGACCCGGGAGATTGCCATCCTCAAGTCCATGGGCGCCACCCGCCAGTCGATCATGCAGATCTTCATGATGAACGGCCTGGTCATCGGCGGCCTGGGCACCGGCATGGGCCTGGTCCTGGGCCTGGCGCTCTGCGGCCTGCTGAAGCGCTATGAATTCATCCATCTGCCCAAAGACGTCTATCCCATCTCCACCTTGCCGGTGCAGATTCAGACCCTGGACGTGTTGGCCATCGTCCTGGCCGCCATGGCCATCAGCTTTCTGGCCACCCTCTACCCCGCCTGGCAGGCGGCGCGGCTGGACCCGGTGGAGGCGATTCGCTATGAATAAGGCGGCCTGTGGCCGTTATTAGCGGCTATAACTAAAAACTCGAAACTTGAAACTCGAAACTCGAAACTTAAGAACTCGCGGCATTGACGCACCCCGGTGAAAGTGGTAAGGTGCTTAGCGCGGTAATGGGCGGACATGGCAGAACGCAGCGGACCTGAGACCCCGGTGAAGATTAAGATCAGGGGACTGATCAAAACCTTCCGGAACAACGGCATCCAGGTGCCGGTGCTCACCGGGATAGACCTGGACATCTTCCAGGGAGAGACCCTGGCGGTGGTAGGGGCCTCAGGGGTGGGCAAATCCACTCTCCTCCATATCCTGGGAACCCTGGAGCGACCCAGCAGCGGACAGGTTCTGTGGGAGGGACTGGATATCTTCGCCATGGAGGATAAGCCCCTGGCGGCCTTCCGGAATCGCAAGGTGGGTTTTGTCTTCCAGTTTCATCACCTGCTGTCCGAGTTCAATGCCCTGGAAAACGTCATGATGCCGGCCCTCATTGCCCGGCAGCCCCAAGTGGTGGCCCGGGAGCAGGCCGAGGCCATCCTGGTGCGCGTGGGCCTGAAAGAGCGGTTGACCCACCGGGTCACCACCCTGTCCGGCGGCGAGCAGCAGCGGGTGGCGGTGGCCCGGGCCCTGGTGCTGGACCCGGAAGTCCTGCTGGCGGACGAACCCACCGGCAACCTGGACCCCAAAAGCGGCGCCCGGGTCCAGGAACTCATTCTGGAACTTAATCGAGAGCGGGGGCTCACTTCGGTGATCGTCACCCATAACCTGGAATTGGCTCAAGCCCTGGACCGACGCATAACCCTGATGGACGGCAAGGCCGTGGTTATGCAGGGAGAATAAGGTGTTACGACGGCTCATACTTTCAGTCCTTCTGGTGGCAATGTCTCTGGCCCACACGGCCCTGGCGCAGGAAGAAGAGGTGGTCCTCAAGAAGGTGGCGGTCATGCCCTTTACCGTGGCCAGCCGGGAACCTTTGGAAATCCTGGGAGAAAAAGTGCGGCAGGATATTGAGGAACGCCTCAAATCCGACGGCTTCTCCCTGGTGTCCCAGGATGACCTGAAAAAGGCGCTGGCCGGCCGGAAGGAACCGCTGAACGACGCCGCGGCCAAGGAGATCGGCACCAAGGCGGGGGCCGATATCGTCATTTACGGCACCCTGGTCAAGGTGGGCGACGCCCTGTCCTTGGAAGGCCGCCTGGTGGATCTGAGCAGCCGGCTGCCCTTGCAAACCTTGAAGGCCCAAGGGACCGGGCTTAAGGCCCTGCCCGGCCTGAGCAAACAACTGGCCCAGGAGTTGAGCCTGAAGATCCTCGGCAAAGAGAAGGTTGCCCATCTCAACGTCAAAGGCAACCGCCGCATCGAAAAAGACGCCATCCTGGGGGTCATGCAGACCAGGGAAGGCGAGACCGTCAACCCGGCCCGCCTGCGGGAGGATTTAAAAGCCGTCTATAAGATGGGCTACTTCACCGACGTTAAGATGGACGTCACCGATACCCCGGAAGGCCTGGTGCTCACGGTCCTGGTGAAGGAAAAGCCCGCCATTAAAGAGATCATCACCAAGGGCAACCATAAGGTGAAGCATGACAAGATCCTGGAAGTCATGGACATCAAGCCCTTTTCGGTGGCCTCGGAGGGCGCTATCCGGGAAAACATCAACAAAATCCAGAGCATGTACCGAGAGAAGGGTTTCTACGAGGTCCACATCGCCTATGAACTGATCCCCGTGACCAATACCGAGGTCAATTTGGTGCTGAAGATTGACGAAGGCGGCAAGATGGTCATCAAGGAGATCAACTTTGAGGGCAATGAGCACTTCAAGGCCAAGGAACTTCGGGGGGTGATGGAGACCAAAGAGAAGTCCTGGTTCTTTGCGATCAACTGGATCACCGGGTCCGGAAAATTGACCAAGGACGTCCTGGAACGGGACAGTGAAAAGCTGGCGGCCTTCTATTACAACCACGGCTACATCAAGGCCAAAGTGGCCGAACCCAAGGTGGACATCAAAGGGAATTCCATCTATATCACCATTGCCATCCAGGAAGGACCCGAATACCAGGTGGGCAAGATAGACTTCCAGGGGGATCTCCTGGAGGACAAAGAAAAGCTTCTGGAGAAGATCGCCATTTCCAAGAGCAAAATTTACAGCCGGGAGGCGCTGCAGTCGGACCTGACCACCCTATCCGACCTGTACGCGGACCAGGGCTATGCCAACGCCGATATCGCCCCGCTGATCAAGGAAAATGATCAGACCCTCAAGGTGGATGTGACCTTCGACATCCATCAAGGCAATAAGGTCTATTACGAACGCATCGACATCGCCGGCAATGTCAAGACCCGGGATAAGGTGATCCGGCGGGAGCTGCGGGTGTATGAACAGGAGCTCTTCTCCGCCACCAAACTCAAGGAGAGCATTAAAAACCTGCGGCGCCTGGAGTATTTTGAAGACGTCAACTTCAGCACCACGCCAGGGTCAGCCCCCGACCGCATGAATCTGAAGATCACCGTGAAGGAGCGGCCCACCGGGACCTTCGGGATCGGCGCCGGTTACAGCACCCAGGACCGCCTGGTGGGCATGGTGGAAGTCAGCCAGAATAACCTGTTCGGCCGGGGCCAGCAGGTCAAGATCCAGGGGATCATCGGCTCCATTTCCCACCGCTTCCGCGCCTCCTTCACCGAACCCTATCTCTTCGACCGGCCCTTGAGCGCCGGGGTCGACGCCTTTAACTGGCAACGGGCTTATGATGAATATACCCGTACCAGCGTAGGTGGGGATTTGCGCCTGAGCCATCCAATGACGTGGCAATATACCCGCCTCTTTTGGATGTACCGTTATGAATATGTAAAACTCAGTAACCTGGCCCCCAACCCCGCTCAGTCCATCGTCGAGGCCTCCAGGCTGCATAATACCAGTGCCACCTCCGTTACCTTCCGGCGGGATTCCCGGGACTCCCTGTTCGCCCCCACCAAGGGTTCGGATAACAGCATTTCCACGGAAATGGCCGGGATCGGCGGCGATGTCGCCTTTATGAGGTATATTGCCGAGTCGGGTTGGTACATCCCCATGAAATGGAACCTGGTGGGTGTGATCCACGGCCGGGTGGGCTATATGCAAAATCTGCCCGGCTTGGGTGCGTTACCCGTTTATGAAAAGTTCTACCTGGGTGGTATTGACACCATTCGCGGCTTTAAATATGCTGATATCAGTCCCCGTGATCCGGCCACCAACGAGCGCATCGGCGGCGACAAGTTTATCCAGTTGAACCAAGAGGTCCGTTTCCCCCTCTATAAGAAGCTGGGCCTGATGGGCACGCTCTTTTTCGACCTCGGCAACGTTTACGGCCAAGGGATGACGGAGCCATTTTTGCGGCCCACGGTAGGCACCGGGATGCGCTGGTTTTCACCCATGGGTCCCTTGCGGGTGGAATGGGGCTACAATCTAACCCATAAGAACGGTGAGAAAAAGAGCGTCTGGGAATTCACCATGGGCGGCTCGTTCTAGGAAAGCCGGAGGCAGGCTTCGGGAAAGCTCCGGGAGCGAGGCCGGGACGAAGAACGGCAGTTTTCAGTTCCTTGTCTGCGGTTTTCGGTTACACTATTAGGTCAGGTAACCCCCCCCCAGAGGGGACTGGGAAAAGTCCCGGCAGACCGACCTCATTTTAGGAATAACTTCCGGCAGCGAGTCTTTGGACCTCCGCCGGGGATAAATTTAATTGAACCGTCAGGAGGTTTAAATGCTTAAATTAGTTGTTAGCGCCTTAATAGCCATGACCCTGATGTTTGGCCCGTTGGCGGCCGCGGCCGCTGAGCTGAGAATTGGGGTAGCCGACCCCGATAGCATTCTGATGGGCTCCGCCGCAGGCAAACAGGTCCAGGAATCCATCAAGAGGAAGGCCGAGGAACTCGGCAAGCCCCTGAGCACCAAACGGCAAGATATCGGTAAGCAAATGGAGGAGTTCCAGAAGCAGGCCAGCATGATGAAAGAAGAAGCCAGGAAGACCAAGGGTCAGGAGCTGGAAAAAAAGGCCCAGGACTTCGAGAAACAGGCGGCCGACGCCGAAAAACAGCTAAACCAGTTCAAGCAAAGTCAGCTGGCCCCGCTGTCCAAGAAGATGGACCAGGCCCTGGAGCAGGTTTGCAAGGATGAAAAGCTGGATCTGATTGTGGATAAGAGGGTGGTTTTGTTCCTGAACAATAAATCCTTGGACGTCAATGACAAAGTGCAAGCCAAATTCGGTCATTAAATGATGGCATGAAACGCACCCTGGGAGAACTGGCGGCCCTGCTGCAAGGGGAAGTAAAAGGCCCCCCTGACCTGGAGCTCGAAGGTATCGCCGCGGTTGAAGACGCCGGCCCCCGGGAAATTACCTTTATCGCCCAAAAGCGCTATGCCCGACTGGTGAGCCACAGCCAGGCCGGGGCCTTCATCGTGGCCCCGGACCTGAAGGACCTGGACCGGCCGCTAATTATCGTGGCCAACCCCTATCTGGCCTACGCCCGGGTGGCGGCCTTATTTGCCCCACCCCGGCGGCGCTGGCCCGGCGTCAGTGACCAGGCCTGCCTGGGACGGGACCTGGAGCTGGGCCGGGAAGTCTCCATCGCCCCCCTGGTATTTATCGGCGACCGGGTGCGCCTGGAAGATG
>JBIOJX010000101.1:0-9013 GCA_044451265.1 Desulfobaccales bacterium | reverse complement strand
GGATAATCTTCCACATTAGCCAGCGGCCGCCACTCCATATCCCATGCGGGACCGGTTGATCTTCGTAGCAATCAATCCGCGCAAAGCCGCAGGCGTTAAGCAATTGGGCCAGCGACTCCCGGGTGAAAGCCAGCTCGTGAGTAAAGTCGGCGTAGCGGACTCTGGCGCCAAAAGGCGACTCGCTATTGGGGACATGCAGCAAGAATTTTCCCCCCGCTTTCAACACCCGGGCCACCTGGTCCACCAGGGCCAACAGTTCATCTTTAGCAAAATGCTCCAACACATCGAAGGCGATGACCAGGCCTTGAGATTCGCTGGCCAATGACTCCAAGGTCGCCAACAGGTCGCCTTCCCGGACCCCCGTCAGCCCCAGGCTCCTGGCCGCCGCCACCTGCTGCGGGGAGCGGTCGACGCCCATGATATTGCCAAACCCCTGTCGTCGGGCGAAATACTCGATCGCCCCGGCGCCGCAGCCCAAATCGAGGATGGCCGTCGCTCTATCTTCCGGAAAGTGCTGCCGGATCAATCTCTCCAGATAGGGCGCCCGGCGCTGAAACTCCGCCAGCTTCTCCGCCGCCGGGACGGCCGCCCCGGCCTCCAGGTAGCGCTGATAAATCCTCTGGCGATAATCGTGCATATCAATTAGAGGTAGCCCTGCTGCCGAAACCAGGCGATCGTGGTGGCGATTCCCTGATCAAACGGCACCCGCGGCGCATAGCCCAATTCCTGTTCGGCCTTTCGGGAATTCAGGTGCGGCCGATGATTGATGATGGTGTCAAGCCGGTGCTGCGTAATCAAGGGCTCCCGCTGCAAAATCCCAAAAATGACCTCCGAAAGGAAGGCGGCCAGCCGCGCCGCCGGCAGGGGGATGCTGAGCCGGCTCGGTTCAACCCCAAGATTACGGGCCATCAGCTCAACGGCTTCTCCCAACGTGGGGCTGTCCGGTCCGATTATTTCGCAGGTTACGGCTTTCCCGCTCATGGGGGTGGTGCCTGCCAGGATCAAGGCCGCCACCAAATCGTCCACATACACCAACGGGATAACATTATTCCCGGAGCCGATGCGGAAAAATTTTCCCCTTTGCACCAACTGGCACAGCTTGAGGATCATTCCCTCCAGGCCACCCGGGCCATAAACCACCGCCGGCCGCAAGGTAACGGTTTCCATTCCGGCGAGTCCCGCGGCCTCCACCAGCTGTTCAGCCTGCCATTTACTCTTACCGTAAGGATCTCTGCGGAAACCGTTATGGCTAACGGCATTGATGCTGCTGCAAAAAATAAACCGCCCGATCTTTCCCTGGCAAACCTCCAGGAGATTGGCCGTCCCCAACACATTAATCCGATAATATTCCGACTCGTCCGCACCCCATTTCTGCCCGGAAATGGCGGCGAGATGATATACCAGATCTAGCTGCTCATCAAAAATCTGCCGATACGACTCAACCTGTTGGATATCTCCCTCGACCAGAACAATATTATCGTTATTATTGAGGAAGTTTGCCTGCTTTTTATCTCTGACCAAGAGATACAGCACCTGGCCGGCGCCGGCCAGGGCCTTTACCAGATGTCGGCCAATAAAACCGGTGGCGCCGGTGATAAATATCTTCATTTTGCCGATTCCACGCGGCCGCTACCTGCCCCTGCCGGATAACACCGAGCGCACCGTCTTCAGGAGAATGGCCAAATCCAGCAGAAACCCGAGGTTCTTAATGTAATAGAGATCGTACTTCAGTTTCTCCGGGATGGTCTCCAGACCCAGACCTTCGGGGTACATCACCTGGGCCCAACCGGTAACTCCCGGTTTCACCAGGAGGCGGTAGTGATAATAACGGATGTTGGACGTAAACACGTCTTGGGGCAAGGGGCGGGGACCGATGAAACTCATCTCCCCCTTCAAGATATTCACCAACTGCGGCACCTCATCCAGGTGCAACATGCGGATAATCCGGCCCACCCGGGTAATGCGAGGGTCGTTATCTATGGGAAACGACGGGCCGCATTGGGCGGCATTCTGCACCATAGTTCTGAATTTCAATACCTGGAAGCTCAGGCCCTTTTGGCCCAGGCGGGTCTGGCGGAAAAAGACCGGGCCTGGACTGTCGATTTTGATCAGCAAGGCGGTCAAGACCAGGAAAGGACTGCTGATCACCAAACAAAGGACCGCCAGGACAACGTCCATGATCCGCTTCAACCGGCGGTAATAAATCTTGCTGGTGTTGATGTTCCACTCAAAGATCCAGTCGTCGGAGACGTGTTCGGTGGGCAGTTTGCCGGTCAGGAACTCGTAGACGGAGGGCATATCCATCAGGGTGCAATCGCTCCAGGACACGGAAATGAGGTCGTCGATGAGCCGGGCCGACTTCTCCCCGGTCATGGCCACCACAACCATGGAGATTTGATTCTCCTGGATCAGGGTCGTCAGTTGGGATGAGGTCCCCAGGACCGGCAAGCCGTCCACCACGGTGCCGAGCTTGGTCTCATCGTCATCCGCAAAACCCACCACCTCCAAGCCGCACCCGGGCCGCTTGCGGATGGAACTCACCAAGTGCCGTCCGGCCTTGCCGGGGCCGATGATCAGGAGACGCTGTTGCAGGCGCTGGGCTAGAGAGATGGCGGAAAAGCCGACGCGCCAGGTGGCCACCAGGATCGAAAAAGTCACCGCCTGGATGATCATCATGCTGCGGCCCACGTAGGCGCCTTTAATGGGGAAGTAGAAGACCAGCACCACCACCAGGCTGCCGATCCAGCAGGCGACCAGGCAAGAGACAATATTGGTGATCCGGCGAAAATTTCTCAGGTAATCGTAGAGATCGGCAATAAACAGGACAATAAAGTAGGTTAGGCCAATTAAGATAAAGGTGATCTTATAGTCCGATAGAAACACCCAGGGGCGGCCGGCAGCCGGCGGGTACAACAATAAGCTGGCGGCCACCGACAATAGATAACAGCTCACATCCCCGGCAATCAGTAGCACCTTCCATTGGGAGATATAGAGACTGAAGATCTTGTACATGGTTCAGCTCTTGTGCCAGACCGTGCGATTAACGTAGTCGATGTAGCTCAGGATTATCCGCACCACCTTGTTCGAGACCCGGTCAACATCGTAATCCGGCACCAGGGCGAATCGCCTGGTGCCCCGTTCCTGCTGGGAGGTGACCACGTCGATGGCATCGAGCACCCGATCCGCTTTCAGGCCGCACATGATCAGGGTGCCGGTGTCCATGCCCTCCGGGCGTTCGTGCGCCTGGCGAATGGTCACTGCCGGGAAGTCCAGGATGGAGGACTCCTCGGTGATGGTGCCGCTGTCGGAGACGACGCAGAAGGCGTGTTCCTGCAACTTGACGTAATCGAAAAAGCCCAGCGGCTTTAAAAATCGGATGCCTTCCTCTACCTCCAGAGGCCCGGCCTCCTCCAGGCGCTTGCGGGTGCGGGGATGGGTGCTGACGATGATCGGTTTATGGTAGCGCTCCGTCAGGGCCTTCAGGGTGGTCAACAGGTCCGCGAAGTTGAGGTCGCTGTCGATATTCTCCTCGCGGTGGGCACTGACCACCAGGAAACCCTGCGGCGCCAGCCCCAACCCATCCAGGACCGCTGATTGGTCGATCTGCGGCCGGTAGTAAGTCAGCACTTCTTTCATGGGGGAGCCGGTCTTGATCACCGTCTCCGGGTTGATGCCCTCCCGGAGCAGATAGCGCCGCGCATGCTCCGTGTGGGTCATGTTGATGTCACTGATATGGTCGACGATCTTGCGGTTGATCTCTTCCGGAACCCTTTGGTCAAAGCAGCGGTTGCCCGCTTCCATATGGAAAATAGGAATTTTGCGCCGTTTGGCTGGGATGGCGGCCAGACAGGTGTTGGTATCTCCCAATATTAGCAGGGCATCGGGGCTCTCTTGGGCCATGAGTGCGTCGGCCTTGCTGATGACGTTGCCGATAGTATCGGCCACTGTGGCCCCCACCGCATTGAGAAAATGATCGACCGGTCTGAGTCCCAGATCCTTGAAAAAAATCTCGTTTAGTTCGTAGTCATAATTCTGCCCAGAGTGCACCAAAATATGGCGGGTGTATTTATCCAGCTCATTCATCACCCGGGATAGTTTGATGATTTCCGGCCGGGTACCAACAATGGTCATTACTTTAACCGGCATGTTTATTTCTCTCCAAAAAATTATCTCGTTTACGTCGCCTTCGGCAGCAGATCATGTTTTTTCAACAGCGCCACGGTATCGTGGTAGTTGAGTGGTTCATCCGCCGAACTGAATTCCTTCGTCAGGCATGGACCCAAAAGGTCATTCTCCCGACGTAACTCCGGCAACATGGGTCTGATGGTATAATAGTCGCCATTCTTAAAACTTCGGTTGACTTCGTCTTCGGAAACCATGATCTCGTGCATCTTCTCCCCCGGTCGGATGCCGGTGACTACCGTATCGACCTTCCGGTCGCCAATCAGCGCCTGGGCCAGCGTAAGCACTGTAGTGCTGGGGGCCCCGGGTATATAAATGTCCCCGGGGTCAGCACCACGAACTGCAGCAAAGATGGTATCCACCGCCTCATCCAGGCTCAGCAAAAAGCGGGTCATCTCCGGAATGGTGATAGTCACCGGGCCGCCGTGCCTGATCTGCTCTAGAAACAGAGGGATCACCGAACCCCGGGAAGCCAGGACATTCCCATAGCGCACGCAGATTAACCGGGTCTTGGGACTCATAATATTGGCCGCAATGAAAATCCGCTCTTGGATGGACTTGGTCATGCCCATGACACTCACCGGCTTACAGGCCTTATCGGTGCTGATGCCCACCACCGTTTCCACCGGATAGTCGTTTTCTTCGATGGCCCGGGCAATATTATAGGCGCCGATGCAATTGGTCTGCAAGGCCTGCACCGGGAAGTATTCGCAGGTGGGCACTTGCTTCAGGGAGGCGGTATTAAAGACAATGTCGGCGTCTTTGAGCACTGAACAGACGCTGGGATAATCCCGGACGTCGCCGATGCGCATTTCCAGGATGCTCATGAAATTGCGGTAAATCACTTCATCGGTTACTACCGCTTTGGAAAGGTATTGGATACGGATGTCGTGCTGTTTGGCCTCATCCCGGGAAAAAATAATGACCTTCTTGGGCGTCCCCAGTTCGCCGGAGAGAATCCGGTGTACCAACGTCTTCCCCAGCGACCCGGTTCCCCCGGTGACTACGATTCTTTTATCGGCTAGTATCATTTATTTTACCTGCGCCTCGGGTTATTTTTTATAGCAGCTTGATGAGAGATAATGTTGATGCATTTCGGCTATCAATTCCGGCCAGGACGGCGGCGTGTATCCGGTGATCTGCCGAAAGGCCGAAGAGTCCAAGGAACGATCCACCGCGAAGCTATCGTCGGGAGTTATGTCGATTTTCTTGCCATATTCTGCGGCCACCAATTTTAGCAGGTCATATTTGGAAATCGGCGTTGCCGAGATGTGATAAAGCCCGGTCAGACCAGGGTCGTCCAACAGAAATTTCGCCATGATTCCCGTAAAGGTTACCATGGGAAAGCCGCTGAAGATTGCCTTGGTAAAGCCCCTCGCCTCATTTTCCTGGGCCAGGAACCATTCAATTAACCCGAGCTTACCCCGGAGTTCATGGCCGATGATGGAGGTTCTGACGGTGAGGCAGTCCGGCGAGGCCACCTCCCCCAGGGCCTTGGACTTGCCGTAAAGGTCCTGAGCGTTCGACGGGTCCTCCTCCCGGTAATTGCCACGAGCGCCGTCAAAGACGCAGTCGGTGCTCAGGTGGATCAGGCGAGCCCCAGCCAGGCGGCAGGCTGCAGCCAGGCGATGGGGCAGCAGGGAATTGACGTAGATCGAGGTGCACGGGTCCTTGGCCAGGGAGGACTGTTTGACGATGCCGATGCAATTGACTACCACCTCGGGTTTGACCGCAGCCATTGCCTTGATCACGCTGTCGAAATTGAACACATCTACATTTCTCAGGCAATTATTGAGCAGATCCGGAGAAAACCAGCGTTCCGCCTCGCCGTGGTCCTCAACCGTGCCGAAGACCTCCAGGCTATCCTGGCCGGCCAACCCGGAGAACGCCACGTGCCCTAACATCCCGGTGGCTCCCAGAACTAAGACTCTTTTAGCTTTGCCGCCCCCAGCCATTGATGCCTCTCATAAATGCGATTTAAACAAGCAATTTAACTTTTTACCAAAATTCCCTTTCAAAAGCCATGATTCCTGACCGAGAGTTACAAAAAAGTAGCGCTCTCCCTTATCCGGCCTTCACTTGCTGCATCAATGCTTCCAGCCGGTCCAGGAGCATCTCCCGCTCAAAGTGTTGGTCAAAGTAGGCGCGACCCCGGAGTCCCATAGCTCGGCGCTGGGGTTTGGAAAGGCCGACCATGGCCAAGACTTTCTCGGCCAGGGTCTTGGGGTCCCCGGCGGGACCGGTAAGACCGGCGCCGGCCTCCTGCACCACCCGGGCGCCCTCCCCGTCCAGGGCGGCCACGATGGGCCGTCCGCAGGCCAGGTAGGATTGCACCTTGACGGGGATGGTGAGGGCGAAGATGGGCTCCTTCTTGAGGGTCACCAGCATGGCGTCGGCCAGGGCAAAAAAACGGGGCATGGCTTCCGCCGGGTATCTCCCCAGGAGACGCACCGTGGCGGTCAAGCCCCGGGCCCGCACCTGCTCTTCCACCCAGGTGCGCCGTCGGCCGTCCCCCAGAATTACCCAGTTAATCTCGCGCCGATCTTTGAGCAGCTCTGCCGCGCCCAGGATGGTCTCGAAGTCCTGGGCCGCGCCGATGTTGCCCGCGAACATCAGCCTAAACCCCCGAGGCAGCAGAGCCGCCTCCGGCCCTCCGGGGTCCGGGGTCAACGGCCGGTAAAATTCAGCGGCGCCGTTGGGAAAATAGACGATCTTTTCTGCCTCCCCGCCGTGCTGCTGGATGGACGGGAAAAAGGCCCGGGACTGGGCCAGGATGAGGTCGCTGCCGCGATAAATCAACTGCACCAGACGGCCCACCAGGTCCAGAAGAACCCCGGAATGTACCGCGCCGGTGGCGGACAGGCTCTCCGGCCAGAGGTCCTGCACCCAAAACAGGATCGGAATGTGCCTGATTTTTTTCAAAAACAGGGCCGGCAACCCCACCGTCACCGGCGAATTTTCGAATACCAGGATAACGTCGACGGGCCCCCGGCACCAGAGGGGCGATAGCAGACAGCCACTCAGGACGTAGGTCAGATAATTCAGGAACAACCGGAGCTTGCCGCCGTCACCGCGAGGAATCAGCGGCACATGAAAAACCTTGATCCCGTGGTAATCTTCCACTACGCGCCGAAAAACGCCATAGCCGCGAAAGAACTTGCCCGCCGGATAATTGGGAATGCCGGCGAGCACCGAGACCTGATGCCCGCGGTCATGTAAGCCCCTGGCCAGGTTATTGATGTAGAAGTTCTCCGGCCAGAAGTAGTGTGAGACGATCAAGATATTCATGCCGCTACGCTGATCCCCAGGAGCTCGCGGTAGAGCTCCACGTATTTCCTTACCATGATATCCCAGCGGAAATGATCCAACACATATCTTTGCAGGGACGCCCCTTGGGCTGCCAATTTTTGGGGGTCCCGGAGCATCCTCACCAGGCCGGCCTTTAATCCGGCCACCGAAGCCGGAACCACCTCCCCACCGTCGATGGCAGCCACCTCATTGAAGCCGCATTGATCGGTGAGCAATACTGGGGTGCCGCTGATCCCGGCCTCCAGCACGACGATAGACATGGCCTCCTGCCGGGAAGGAATAACCACCAGGTCCGCGGCGTGGTAAGCCTGCATCTTGGCCCGATTATCCAAATACCCCAAGAAATGCACCCGGGCCCCGGCCCCGCAACGGGCCACGGTTGCTTCCATCCCGGACCGCAGACCTTCGTCCGGCCCAGCCAAAGCCAGGTGGTAGGGCGACAACCCATCCAAGGCTTCCAAGAAAGCTTGCAACAGCAGGTCGGGCCCTTTCAGGTGGCTCAATCTGCCCAAGAATAGGACAAAGGGGTTGGACCCCAACCCGGTTTTCTCCCTAAAATCGAGCCCATCCACCTCATTGGCCTCGTCCGGGTCGATGCCGTTGGGTATGACGCGGATCTGGTCCCGGCCCACGCCATATCTTTCACATTGGGGGAGCTCCGAGGCCGTAACCAGGATGAGGGCCGCAGCCTTCCGCACTATCTTCCGTCCGATGAAAAAATTATAAATGACCTTCAAGACCTTGGAACGCCCGCAAATCGGCAAGGCCCCAGCCGGGCAGAAGACATAGGGCTTTTTCAGCCGTCTCACCCATACATAAACCAGGGCGTTCAATAAACTCCAATGGTTGATTAAATGAACCATATCCGCTTCGGCCACTGCCTGCCTTATTCTTTTTAACCGTGGGAATGGTATGTAAAATCTTTTGATGAGTGAAGGCAACACCACCAAATCCACCCCGGGGAGTCCCTGGCGATCATCTTCGGTCAGGCCAAGATCCGTAGTCAACAGCGTCACTTTTTCCCCGCATTTGGCCAGATAGCGGCTCATTTGCCGGGTCCTTTCGGCACAGCCGCCGCCGGTCACCGGGTCGAGATGGGTCACCACATTCAAGATCTTCATGTTGCCGCGATCTCCTGGTCCCGGATCACCTGCTGAACTGCGCCCACTAGGCCTAAGGGCAAAGAAAACCCGGTGGCCAGGAGTCGTTGCGACGAAAAGCGCACATCACCCCGATTACTCCCGCGCCCCCGCAACCGCCGCAATAGATAGGGAATGACGAGGGGGAGGTGAGCCGCCGGTTTCAGCCCGTCCAGGGGACGGTGGTCACGACAAGCGTGGTACAGGGTCCAAAGTCCCGCCATGGTATTCAGGGGTTCGTGGTCGCAAGACACCAAAAAAACCTGAGGCCCCGCTAGCGGGTAGGTGATGAAAAATACCGCGGCCGCGGCCACATCCTCGGCATGGACGATATGGGCGCACTCCCCCCCGGTGACCCAGACCTTCAGCCGGTCGGCCCACGC
>JBIOJX010000100.1:0-9131 GCA_044451265.1 Desulfobaccales bacterium | reverse complement strand
CGTCCAGGGCACCCAGGCGGTGCTTATCGAACATGAGTTGCAGCAGATTGGCCACCATGGGAGGCATTTGCAAAAGTTCAATCATGCGGAGGAGCAGCTTATGGCGGTCCTCCCGGCTGTGTACGGGGTTGAGCAGGGCGTCTTTTAGTTCTGGCTCCCGCTGCAACAGGGCGGCGAACCCACTTATCCCCTCCCCATACTCCTTGTACTTGCCGTCTTCCTTGCCCAGAGTCAGCAAGGCCTTGGCATAACGTCGGGCAACGGTCAGATCAATCAATGGGCTTCCACCACCTTTTTAAGATATTCCTCCACCAGGACCTGCTGGTCGGCGAAGGTCGCTTTTTCTTTAATGAGGTCCGTAGCCAACTGACTGGCCAGGTCCGCCACTTCCTCTCTCAGTGCCTGGGTGGCCTTCAGGGTTTCCTGCTGAATCGAGAGGCTGGCCATTTCTTTGAGGCGGGCCGCCACCTGGTTGGCCTTGTCCAGGATCTTGGCTTTTTCGATCTCGCCTTCGGCCATGTACTGTTTGATGATGGCTTCCCGTTCCTTGGCCACTTCGGCGAGCCGGGCTTCCATCTCCTTCAAGGCCGCGGCCGCCGCCGCCTTCTTGTTCTCCAGGTCTTCCAGCGTCTGGGCGATTTCCTGGGAACGCTTGGCAAAGACCGCCTTGATATTGACCTTCTTGACCAACAGAAAGATCAACAGGCCGGCGAACACCAGGAAATTGACGCTGCGCCAGGTGAAGTCGGTTATCTTGGCCGGGCTGAGGCCCTCGTGGCCGCCGCCATGGGCCGCCTCCGAAGCCACGGCCACCCCCACCAGCAACAGGGTCAAGCCCAGGCTGATTAGAGTTGCGAGGCTCCAACGTTTACCAGTTCTGTGCTCCGGGTTCATGAGAGCTCCCTCCCCAAGATCTTGGAGGCCAGCAACTGGGCAAAGGACTGGGCCTGAGCCTTGAGCGACTCCCGGGCCCGGGCCATGTCCTCCTTGATCTTCTGCTCCACCCGCGACCATTCCAGGTCCGCTTCCCGCTTCACTTCCTCCATCAAGGAGGTTTCCGCGGCGGCCCCTTCCTGTTTCAAGACCTCCCGAGCCCCGGCCCCTTCCCGCCGGGCTGCGCCCAGCTTGTCCTTGATTTCACTATCAAGGTCCTGACCTTGGCTCTCCATGAGGTTGATGTCGGCTGCTTGGGCGTCGAGTCTGGCCTGGCGCTCCTTGAGGGCCTTCCGGATGGGCCGGAATAGCACCACATTAAGGAGAAAGACCAGGACCAAGAAATTAATGAGCAATGCGCCTAAGGTCCAATCAATGTCAATCATCCCTGGCTGCCACCTCTTAATTTATTTACTTAGATCAATGACTTATCTGCTAAAAGAGGTATTCCTTGCGGGTAAGTCCATGTGTAACTTTTCACATTTGCCTTTTTAGCCTATTTTCAAGTGGGTGTCAAAAACTTTTTCAAAAAAATTTTAGCCCCCGAAGAGATAACGCCGCATGCGGATATTAAGGAGGAATCCAACTCCCAGAAGGGTGGTAACGAGGGAGGAGCCGCCGTAACTGAACAGCGGCAGGGGAATGCCCACCACCGGCAGGAAGCCGGTGACCATGCACAGGTTAATGAAGATCTGCCAGAAGATCAGGGCCGTCACCCCCAGGGCCAGGAAGTGGCCGAAGCGCTCCTTGCAGTCCCGGGCCACCTGCAGGCCCCATAAGGCCAGGCCGGTGAATAACAGCAGCAGCAGGGCCGAGCCAATGAAGCCCCACTCTTCGGCGAAGACCGAAAAGACGAAGTCGGTGTGCTGCTCCGGCAAGAAATAGAGCTGGCTCTGGGTCCCTTGTAAAAAACCCTTGCCCCAGAACTGCCCGGAGCCCACGGCGATCATGGACTGGAGAATATGGTAGCCCGCGCCCAGGGGGTCTCTTTCCGGGTTAAGAAAGGTGAGCACCCGCAGCCGCTGATAGTCCTTGAGGAAATGCCAGATTAACGGCGAACACAGCCCCAAGGTCAAAACACAGCTGACCAGGGTGCGCCAGCGGACGCCGGCAAAAAAGATCATACTGCCCGCCACCAGGGCCAGCAGGATGCCCGAACCCAGGTCCGGCTGCTTGATGATCAGGGCCACCGGCAAAAGCACCAGCAGCCCGGGAAACACCAGCTCCTTGAGGCCCATGGCTTCCAGGCGCGGGCGGCGGTTGAAGTAAGTGGCCAGCGCCAGGATAACGCCGATCTTGGCCGCCTCCGACGGCTGGAAGGAAATGGGGCCCAGGAGCAACCAACGCCGGGAGCCGTAGACCGTCTTCCCGGCCACCATTACCCCCACCAGCAGCAGGAGGCTCAAGATATAAAGAGGATACCCGAGCTTCTCCAGGTGCCGGTAGTCGTAAAACAGGGTCAGGATCATCAGGCCCACACCCACCGCCAGCCAATACATCTGCTTGATATAGAGCGGCGTGCCCTCGCCCCGGTTGAACCCGGCGCTATACAGATTGACAATGCCCATGGCCGCGATGAGCAGCACCAGCGCCAGGAGCAGGTAGTCGAAATTTTGAACTAAGCGGCGATCGAACATGGTTAAAGGTAGTCGCTCGGCACAAGTCTAAACCTTCTGCCGTCTGCCGGGCCTGGCAAGCGCGCCCGGCAATTAATGGTTAAATGCCTTGATTTTGTTTAACACCATATTGCCCTGAGTCCGGGCCAGGGTTGCGTTTTCTTCGAGTTGACCATCCTTCCCGAGTCTGCTTTCAAGTTTACCACCTCTTCGAGCAAACAGGATAAAAGAGTTTTTTAGGGAAAACGGCCGATACCGCGGGTAAAACCAATCGAGCACAGGATTCGGGCGGATACTTTCTTCAATGAGCCACTCGGGTATGATGAAGAGTTCAGGCTGCACGTTCTCAAGATCTTTGACGACTCGCTCCGATAAATCCAGACCGTAAGGCCAGTTAAACAGATGCCAATAACACATGACCCCGCTGGGAGGACTCTTCTTGCTATAATAGTATAAGTTGCTTTCAGCCCCCCACTCGTAAAAGGTCTCGTCCGTTTTCAGTATCAAGGGGATTTCTTCCCCCATTTTTTTCGACTCCACAAATATTATATCTTCATACTTTTCCCGCGACCAATCTTCTGGAGAAATATAATAATTAGGAATTTCATGCCACCCCATTAATATCAATAGAATAATACCTATTACGTATTTTAATCCATGCTGTTGTGTTAAAGTTCCCAACTTTTCAATTGTCCAGGCTGCAGTAACGGCGATAATTGGAAGCCAATACATATAATGATGGGGGAACCCCTTACCCGGTAAAGCCGCCTCAATATGAGTACCAATTACTAATCCCATGAGCAATATCCAGGAACGCCGTAATTGTTTTGGCCCTATTAACAGCGAGGCAATACAGATAGAATAAATTAAAGGTACTGCATATTTGAGGAAGTACGGAAAATAAACTATACCTACTTCCAAGTTCTTTATTACATTTCCCGCCGAATAGCGATTAAAAATAAAAACTATTTCATAAAAATCTTTAATATGACCGACGGTGGCAAAATAGAGAAATACCGAGGCCCAAGCCACTCCCCCGATTGCGGCGATCACTAAAATTTGCTTAAAGGCCAGGCGCCTATCCGACGGGTCTCCGGGTGGAGACATCAGATGGACGCCAATAAGAGCCATGACCACCGCCAGAACGGTAAACTTATAGATTGACGCAATGGCAAATAATGTACCAATTATGAAATAACGCCACAACCAAGGGCGATTATCATTCCTTAACATCAATGCGAAGGCCCAAATAACACAGGCATTAACAAAAACTTCGGTGTTAGGCTGGTTAGCCTGGAGTTGGAGGTTACTACAGATGATCGCCCAAAATGCGGCTGCCCAAAGACCGGTCCCTGAAGAACCACTTAACGTATATCCCGCAATATAGACTCCCAATAAAGTCACTATTGCCGCAATAACTCCAAGGAGATAAATAGCCTTAGGGCCGTATCCAAAAAATCTTTCGGCTGCCGCATAAGTCAAGAAAATTGGCGGGGGCTTATTTTCACAAAGATCCGAATAAAGAGAACGCCCGGCAAGCAATTCATGGCCAATCACTGCGTACAAGGTCAAGTCTCGCTCGAGTGGCTCGTGATAGGTGTGCAGGCGCTGGAGACAAATTAACGTAGAAAGTCCCAATAAGATTAACAGAGGCAGTAATATTCGGGTTTTCATGTAATCGTTAAATTTGTTGAAATGCGGGCTGCAAGGTTAGGTCTTCGGATTTTTTTCGGTCCCGATTGCGGTGCGCTAAGCCTCCACCCTATGGCTCAGCGACTCCTTCAAGGTCTGCTGGTCGGCGTACTTGATCTCGCCGCCCATGGGCAGGCCGTAGGCGATGCGGCTCACCCTGAGGCCCAGGGGCTTCAGTTCCATGGCCAGGTAGCTGGTGGTGGTCTCGCCTTCCAGGCTGGGGTTGAGGGCCAGGATCACTTCCCGTACCCCTTCAGCCTTGAGGCGTTCCACCAATTCCCGCACCCGCAGGTCGTCCGGACCCACCCCTTCCAGGGGGGCGATAAGGCCGCCCAGGACGTGATAACGCCCCTTATACCAGCCCACCTTTTCGATGGCCAGGAGGTCGCCGGGTTCGGCCACCACCAACAGTTGCCCTGGCACGCGGCCCGGGTCGGCGCAGATGGGACAGAGTTCCTGGTCGGCAAAGGCGTAGCATTGCCGGCAGAGTTGAATCTTCTCTTTCAGCTCCAGCAGGGCCTGGGCCAGTTCCAGGACCTCCTCCCGGGGCGCCCTAAGCAGGTGCATGGCCATGCGGGCCGCGGTCTTCTCCCCCACTCCCGGCCACCTGCCGATATCCTTGATCACCCGCCGCAAGGCCGCGGGATAGGCGTTGCCTGACATTGTAAGTCCTTTAAGTGGTCAGTGATCAGTGGCCAGTGGCCAGTAAAAAAATGATTTTTTATAAGCTCTGAATTCCTTGGCGGCTTTTTGTAACCCGCAATGCACAAGCTGGGATTTTAAACTGACCACTGACCGCTGGCCACTGCCCTTAAAATAATCCCGGTATCTGCATGCCGCCGGTGAGCTTGCTCATCTCCTGGGCCATCATTTCCCGGGAACGATTCAGGGCCTCATTCACCGCGGCGAAAATCAGGTCCTGGAGCATCTCCACGTCGTCTCCCACCACTTCCTTATTGATGCGCAGGCTCAGCAATTCCTGGCGGCCGTTGACCACGGCCTCCACCATGCCGCCGCCAGCCTGGGCGCTGACGGTGCGGTTGCCCAGCTCCGCCTGCATCTCCACCATCTTGGCCTGCAGCTTCTGCGCCTGTTTCATCATGCCCATCATATTCTTCACTCAGTATCCTCCTTCTCCGGAGAGACAAAGGCGCCCCCGAAGACCTCCAGGGCCTGCTGTTTGAGTTCCGTCATCTTAAAGGATTTCTTCGCCGCCTTTTTGGGCGGTGGTTTAGCTTCGGCAGCCTTGATCTCCAGGTCGTATTGCTCCCCGAAAAAGGCCCGGGCCAGCTCCTGCAAGCGGGCTTCATGGGCCTTACCTACGGCGTTCCAACTGCCGCCGGCGGCCACCTGGAGGTGGTGGTCCTCCTGGCCCAACAACTGGCATTGGGAGAGCTTGCCGTACAGGGGCCCGCCTTCCTGGTCATGGACGTATTGCACAAAAGCCCGCCACTTCTCCGGCAGAGGGGCCTCCGCCGGAACTGCCGGGGGTGGCGTCGCCGCAGGCGGGGACGCCGGCGCCACCAAGGCCGCTTCCGGCGGGATGGCCTCCTTAACCCGCTTGACTGGCGGGGCTGCTGCCACGGGGACCGCTTCGGCGGGCGAGGTCACCTCCGTCCGGCTGGCGGGTTTGGCAGCCACGCCTCCCCGGCCTTCCAGGCGCCGCTCCAGCGACTCCAGTTTGGCCAGCCAGGTATTAAGCGGCTGAATCGGCTCCAGATGAATCAGCTTCAGGAGCAGCACTTCCAGGGCCAGTCGGGGCTGGGCCGCCCTTCTGAGCTCTTCTTCCCCCTGCAGCAGCACGGTGAGCAGGTTGTGCAGATGGACCTCAGAGGTCCGCCGGGCCAGGGCGGTGAGCTCTTCCCATTCACTATCGGCCACCGCGGCCAGCTGCCGGGATTCGTGGTGCAATCCCGCCAGCAGCAGATGTCGGGCATAGAGCACCAAATCCTGATAAAAACGCCGCAGGTCGTGGCCCTGGTTATAAAGCTCGTCGATCAGACTGAGCAACTGCGGGCCGTTGCGGTCGAGGATGGCCGTCAGGGCGGAGAGCAGCGCTCCCCGGTCCGTCACCCCCAGGATGCGGGCGATTTCGACCGCGGTGACGCCTTCGCCGCCGAAGGTCACCACCTGGTCCAGGAAGCCCTGGGCGTCCCGCAGGCCCCCCTCCGCGGCCCGGGCCACCAGGGACAGGCCTTCGGGGTCGATGTGCCAGCCTTCCTGACTGGCCAACTTCCCCAGATATTCCTGGATCAACCCGGTGGGAATGCGCCGAAAGTCGTAGCGCTGGCAGCGGGAGAGGATAGTCACCGGCAGCTTGTGGGGCGCGGTGGTGGCCAGGATGAAGACCGCGTGGGCCGGCGGCTCCTCCAGGGTCTTCAACAGGGCGTTGAAAGCCGGATCGGTGAGCATGTGCGCTTCGTCGATGATGTAGACCCTGTATTTGCCCTGGGACGGCAGGTACTTGATTTTTTCCCGTAGATCACGGACCTCGTCGATGCCCCGGTTGGAGGCGCCGTCGATTTCCAGGACATCCAGGCTGGAGCCGTTGGTGATCTCCCGGCAGATTGCGCAGGTGTTATCGGGGTGCGGGGTGGGGCCGGCCACGCAGTTGAGGGCCTTGGCCTGGATGCGGGCCACCGAGGTCTTGCCCACCCCGCGGGGACCGCTGAACAGAAAGGCGTGGGCCACGCGGCCCTGCGCCAGGGCGTTTTGCAGGGTGCGGGTGATGGGCTCCTGGCCCACCACCTCCTCAAACGTCTGGGGACGCCATTTCCGGGCCAGTACCTGGTATGCCATAGAGGACGGTTTCCGGTTTTCGGTTTTCAGTTTTCGGTTAAAAAGCCTTTAGGACCACTTTCCATTTTTTTCGGAACTGTGTCAAGAGAGGGTTTTTTTCAACCGGAAGGGGTTTCCGAGTAGAATCATTGGCCGAAAAGCGTAAACAGGAAACCGAAAACCGCGCTCACTTGGCGTTGGCATTAGTCTCCCAAAGGCCGAAACCGTTATTCTCCTGATCGACACATACCGCAAAATATCCCATTCCGGGCACGGCGGCTTTCGGAAAAACTACCTGGCCGCCCAGTCTCTTCACCTTGTCGGCATATTCATCTACGGAAGGGACATCGATATAAATGGTGATGTGTTGCTCGGGCATTTGCCGCTGCATCATTCCGCCGCCCAGCGAGCCCATCTCGCCTTTTTCAGCGCTGGTCGTAATTTCCCAGTAGGGCATGGGAGTGGGACCGGTGAATTGCTCAATCTTCCAGCCAAAAAGCGCGCCATAGAATTTCTTGGCTCTCTCGACATCATCCGCGGGAATTTCGAAGTGTACCGGGGTGAACATAGCCATTCCTCCGTTTCCTTGAAATTATAGAAAAAGTAAGAATAGCTGACCGCGAGTGCAAGGCGGCGCGGTTCTTATCGCCGCTACCAGACCTGCGGGATGAAGCGATAGGTCACCTGGGCCATATACTCTGCGTAGCCGGGGAGCTCGGCTCGCAGCACGCGTTCTTCCTGTACCGCCCGAAAGGCTAACCCGACGAGGAAGATCAGCCCCAGGAGTAACCCATACCAGGACCCCAGCATGAGGGGGGTGCCGACCCCGAAAGGGAGGCCCGCGGCATACATCGGATGGCGCACATAATGATACGGCCCGGTGGTTATCACCGTTTGCCCGCGCTCGGTTTGGACCCGGACGACGGGTGAGGCGTACGGGTTTTCCCGAAACGTCAGAAAAAAGAGGTAATACGAACCCAGCAGCAGAAATGCTCCCACCACCTGGAGCCAGGCCGGCACATGGGACCAGCGGAAGCGGACGGCGTCGAGTGGCATCAGGACCATCCAGGCAACAAAGAACACCTGCAGGATTACGAAAAAGACTTTATCCCAGGTCGGTTCACCGGGTTTACCGAAGCCGCTCATGCGCTCCTTGAGCAATCCAGGGTCGTGTCTGAGCAGCCATAGGCCTAGGGCGCCATCGGCAACGAAGAACATCACCAGGTAAACCCACCCCGCCAGCCAAAAAATAGTGCCAGCCGAGAGAAACAGGACCAGAGCGAAGACCACGAACAGAAGGATAAATTCTACGGCAAGCAGTTTGCGATTGACGCCATCTGGGTTCATTAGGCAACTGGCTACTGGCTACTAAAAATGGCGGAGAGAGAGGGATTCGAACCCTCGGAGCACTTATTAGGCGCTCACACGATTTCCAATCGTGCCCCTTCAGCCTCTCGGGCATCTCTCCGCGTGAATAAACCTGGTAGCACGGGCGTCTCGCCTGCTCCGGTGCGCCGTTCCCACCCGACATTTTTTACTAAAAACTGACTACTGGCTACTGACTACTGACCACTGTATTCATGGCGGAGGGGGTGGGATTCGAACCCACGTGGGAGTGATTAGCCCCCAAATCGATTTCGAGTCGATCCCGTTACGGCCTCTTCGGTACCCCTCCTGGTTAGTTATCAGTTTCCAGTTATTAGTTTTCAGTAAAGGCAAAAACATAAGACGCAAGGAATTATGGCTGTCCTCCGTCTCCGGTCTTCCGTCTTCGGTCATCTCTTTCCCGCCAGGACCCGGCGGGCTGCCCCCGCGGCCCGTCAGCGCCGGGCTCGGAAAAACTCCTGCAGCAGTTCCCGGCACTCCGCCTCCCGGACCCCGCCCGTCACCTCCATCCGGTGATTCAGGCGGCCATCCTCCGGCAGCCGATAAAGCGACACGCAGGCCCCGGCTTTGGGGTCGGCGGCGCCGAAGACCAACCGCCCCACCCGGGCGGCAATCATGGCCCCCACGCACATCAGGCAGGGCTCCATGGTAACATAAAGGCTCACCCCGGGCAACCGGTAATTCCCCACCAACGCCGCGGCCTGCCTCAGGGCCAGCACCTCGGCG
>JBIOJX010000099.1:0-9165 GCA_044451265.1 Desulfobaccales bacterium | reverse complement strand
GGGAATACCAGCGGGAAGGCTACGACATGTTTATGGATCTCATCCACCGCATGGAAGCCGAGACGGTGGGCATGATCTTCCACGTCCAGGTCAAGCCCCACCAGGAAATCCCCGAAGAAGCCAGGCCGCAGGAACAGCCCATGTTCTTCAGCCACGGCGACAGCGGCCCCGCCCAACCCCAGCAGCGCCAGCAGAAGAAGACCGGCCGCAACGACCCCTGCCCTTGCGGCAGCGGCAAGAAATACAAGAAGTGCTGCGGGAAATAAAAAATCTCACCACCAAGTCACCAAGAGCACCAAGATTCACGAAGGATTTTTTCTTTGTGGTGGTTAAATCCACCACAAAGATATACTTTCTTGGTGTGCCTTGGTGTCCTTGGTGTCTTGGTGGTTAATTTTTTAATATGGCAAAAATCGATCTGAAGAAAGACCTCAAGCCCCTCTATACCGCTTCGGCCAATGAAGCGGTCCTGGTGCTGGTCCCGCCCTTGAAATACCTGATGTTCAACGGCTTCGGCGACCCCGACAGCAACCCGGACTTTCAAACCGGGGTGGAGGCCCTCTATACCGTCTCCTATACCCTCAAGTTCAGGCTCAAGCAGGAGCAGGCCCTCGACTATGTGGTGCCGCCCCTGGAGGGCCTGTGGTGGATGCTCCTGGCCGACTTCGACCTGGACCGCCGGAACGATTGGCGCTGGACCCTGATGCTCCCGCAGCCGGAAGAGGTCACCCGGGAGTTGCTGGGTCAGGGAGTGGCCGCGGCCTCAAAGAAGAAGGCGCTGCCGGCCCTGGAGAAGCTGCGCCTGGAGATGTATGACGAGGGCCGGGCCGCCCAGATTCTCCACGTCGGCCCCTACCGCGAGGAGGCGGCTACCATCGACCGCCTGCACGCCTTCATCAAAGAGCAAGGTTTCCATCTCTGCGGCAAGCACCACGAAATCTATCTGAGCGATCCCCGGCGCACCGCCCCGGAGAAGTTGAAAACCATTTTGAGGCAGCCCGTCTCCCTGGAGGCCAGCTGACGATAGGTCCTGCCGCCGGTCCGGCGGCCAAGCCTGGCGCAACTATAAAAGAATGAACCACAGAGGCACAGAGAGCACAGAGGGACACAAAGATAGATTTTTGACTTGGCTTTGCCAAGGGAAAATATAAATTCTCTGTGAACCTCCGTGTCCTCTGTGACTTTGTGGTAAATTTTTTTTGAGAGGTTTTTACCATGATCATTCCCGGATTTCGCTTTGCGGCTACCGCGGCCGGCCTCAAGAAGACCGGCGCCCTGGACCTGGCCCTACTGGTAGCGGACGCACCCGCCGCCGCGGCCGGGGTCTTCACCAACAACCGGGTCAAGGCGGCCCCGGTCGTACTCTCCCAGGAGCGCCTGCGCAGCGGCCGCGCCCAGGCCATCCTGGTGAACGCCGGCAACGCCAACGCCTGCACCGGCCCCGAAGGCCTGGAGGACGCCCGGGAAACCACCCTGGGCGTCGCCGACCTGCTGAAGATCCCGGAACGCCTGGTGCTGCCCGCCTCCACCGGGGTCATCGGCCAACCGCTGCCCCTGGCTAAAATCACTCAGGCGCTCCCCAAACTGGCGGCCCGCCTCAACCCCCAGGGTTTCCCGGAAGCCGCCGAGGCCATCCTGACCACCGACACCCGGCCCAAGACCTCTTTACTGCGCGAGAAGATTGACGGCAAAGAAGTGACCCTGGCGGGTATGGCCAAGGGCGCCGGGATGATCCACCCGGATCTGGCCACGTTGCTGGTCTTCATCTTTACCGATGCCGCGGCCACCCCCAAGGTCCTGAAAGCCTTGCTGCGCCGCGCCTTGCCGGTGAGCTTCAACCGCATCACCGTGGACGGCGACACTTCCACCAACGATACTATTTTGTTGTTGGCTGGCGGCCGGGCCGGTAATCCTCCGATCAAAGAGGAAGGCCCCGCCATGGCGGCCCTGGGGGAGATTCTCGACCAGGTGATGGGCGATCTGGCCAGCCAGGTGGTCGCCGATGGCGAAGGGGCTAAACATATGTTCCGGGTGGAGGTCCGGGGCGCGGCCACCGCCGGCGAGGCCCTGAAGGCCGCCCGCACCGTGGCCCTCTCACCCCTGGTGAAGACCGCCATGGCCGGCGAAGACGTCAACTGGGGGCGCATCCTGGCGGCCCTGGGGCGTTCCGGGGCCCGCTTCGACCCCGAGCAGGTGGAGATCGCCTACGGCGACGTCCTGGTGGCGCAGCGAGGCCGGGGCCTCGGCCCCGAGGCCGAAGCCCGGGCCAAACAGGTCATCCAGGCCGGGGCCTTCAACCTGACCATCGACCTGAATAACGGTGACTTCTCCGACTACTACGAGACCTGCGACTACACCGAGGACTATATCCGCATCAACGCCAGTTATCGAAGTTAGAAAGAGGAGGCTTTCAATGACACAAATTGATGCGATTTCACGCCTGCAACGTCAGATAGATCGCCTGCGGGCTTTGACCTGCTCAGAAGTGGAAGATCCAGAGTTTATTAAATGGAAGCGGGCTACAGAACTCGCAATTAATCACATTTTTGGTACCGAAACTCGCCACTCAAGAGAATTTGAGCAGATATATTTCACTCCTGTGGTCATTACAGATGAGGATTACGATCCGGGCTGGCTCAGTGCATTTCAAAGTGGAAAAAGAGAAGCGGAAGCAATCCTTCAATCGATGATCGAAGAGTTGAAGGATTATCCTCAAGAAGAATTGTCGAAGAGCCAGGAAAAATCTGCGGTTGACCGAATTTCACGCATCTGCCAACGGTTTCATTTAATAGCCAGGCAACTGCGTTCGCGCCATGAAGATCGTCCAACATTAGACGTTCAAGACGAATATGATGTTCAGGACCTGTTTCACTCGTTATTGCACATTCATTTTGACGACATTCGCCCCGAGGAGGTCACTCCAAGCTATGCGGGGAAGTCTTCTATGATGGATTTTTTGCTTAAAAATGAACAGATAGTCGTGGAAATCAACAAAACCCGAAAAGGACTTGCTGCAAAAGAACTAGGTACTCAGTTAATTGAAGATATCGAAAGATACAAAGTTCATCCTGATTGTGATGTTTTAATTTGCTTTGTTTATGATCCTGAGGGCATTATTTCAAATCCTCGAGGCATTGAAAATGATTTACGGAGGGCTGAGGGCGATCTAAAAGTCGAAGTATTAATCAGACCATGACTCTAACAATTATATGGAATTCGCCAAAGCATGACAGTCCGGCTAATGAAAAACTGGCTCTATTTCCTGATCATTGCTCTGGTGGTCCCGCTTTATCCTGCGGCTGCCGGCGCCGACGTCTTTCAGAAGTATGACAAGGTAATCTGGATTGACCAGGAAAACCAGGTGGGGGCGGCCTACGGGCGAGGCCACAAACTGTTGGAATTCCCCATCCTGTCCGGTGATGATGAAACCCCGACGCCGCCGGGAACTTACGTGGTCAAGCTCAAGGATAAAACTTATTATTCGCGTAAATATGCCCAGCCGATGCCTTACTCCCTTTTTTTCGATTTAAAGGGCATGAGAGCTATTCACGAAGGAGATTTGCCTGACCCTGGGGAAATATCCGCATGGGCGACTCACGGTTGTATCCATGTTGAAGAACCTTACATGAAATGGTTGTATGATTGGGCCGAGCCAGGGAAAACGGTCGTGGTAATTCAAGGACACCGGGTGGTGGAAGATGAAAAGGACGGCGCCTTAGAGGAGAAGCCGGACCAAGAGGAGAACCGGGAAATAAGGGGAGACGACGAACCCGAGGAATAAATAAATCTTATTCGGCTATGAGGGAGAGGAAGCCCGGGCGAAAGAGGTCAATAGCTCGGGAAAAGGAGCGCAGCAGGATCCCTCTTTTTAGTAGGCCATGAAAGTAACGTAGTAAAATGATAGCATGCAGACTAAAACAAGACTAACAGCGGCAAGTCCGAGAAGTATTACTTTCAGTATCTTCCTCTTTCTTATAAGATCTTCTAGTATCGTATGCGTATTAACCCCAAATTAATTTATTCGTAACGATAATCATAAATCGAAATTGTTGTTATGCTTTATTAAATACTAATCAAATTGTAATCCTATGCCATAGGTTAATGCTCTATCGAATCATAGATAACTTGTTTATCACAAAATTGGCTGTATTAAATATAGATCATTAGTAATTAATCTCTATTTCGACTATATCAGCATATTCACGATAGAGACAGGCATGATTTTTATTGCCATTAGCTTCCTCCTCTTGTGCCCGGCAAAGCAGCCATTCGTAAAATTCGCGTAGTTCATTCTCGCTTCTCACCAATATCGCGCTAACCATCAAAGGCCCTCCTCTTTAATCGGCTGATTATTCTGCCGCCTTGATTGCTTTCATCTTAGTGCTCCCCAGGATCTTCGTTAAATGTTAGTTTTATTGAGAAAATTATCAATCAGGAAATTCCTGAATTTGTTCTAGGTAATATTACCTATAAGACTGAAAACAAATAAATAAAGGGTTCACTTGCTGAAGATCTCAGTCTGATATTTAACTCTATACTCAAGAAGCCGATCTCTCTATACCGTCCGCTACCTCCGCCGGCGCAGCCACCATTTGGCCGCTTCCACCACCGGCAGGATGAGGAGGCTGAGGCCGATGGCCAGGAGCCAGTCCTGCCAGCCCAGCGGCGTGGTATGGAAGAGGCGGGCCAGAGGCTCCCATTCGATCACCGCCACCATCATCGCCAGGGAGAGCACCAGGGAGATAATGAGGAAACGGTTCTGGAAGAGCCCCACTTTAAAGGCCGAGAGGTAATCGGAGCGGCAGTTGAAGGCGTTCACCAGTTCGGTCAGCACCAAGGTGATGAACACCATGGTCTGGGCCCGGACCAGGACCTGTTCCGGGTCGCCCAGGCCCCAGGGATTCCAATAGAGGTAGTAAATGAACAAGGGAATGAGGATGACGGTGAGATAGAGGGCGATCACCCCGCACAAGACGTTCACATGCCGGCTGAAGACCCCCTCCTGGGGCGGCCGGGGCGGGCGTTGCATGATGTCCGGGGCCTTGGGGTCCACCCCCAGGGCCAGGGCAGGCAGGCCGTCGGTGGTGAGGTTGACCCAGAGGATCTGCAGGGCGATGAGCGGCAGAGGCAGGCCCAGGAAAAAGGAGCCGGTGAGCACCAGGATCTCGGCGATGTTGCAGCTCAGCAGGTAGATCAGGTACTTCTTGATGTTGTCGAAGATGGCCCGGCCTTCCTCCACCGCGGCCACCAGGCTGGCGAAGTTGTCGTCCGCCAGGATCATGGCCGCGGTCTCCTTGGTGACTTCGGTGCCGGTGAGGCCCATGGCCACGCCGATGTCGGCCCGCTTCAGGGCCGGGGCGTCGTTGACCCCATCGCCGGTCATGGCCACGATCTCGCCCTGGCCCTTGAGCAGGTCCACCAACCGCAGCTTGTGATCCGGGGCCACCCGGGCGAAGACCCTGGTCTCCTTCAGGGCCTCCAGCAGGGCCTCATCGCCAAGCTGGTTTAATTCCAGCCCGGTCAGGACCACGTGCCTTTTTTGGTGAGGGGGCACCAGCCCCACCTCCCGGGCGATGGCCGCGGCGGTGTCCGGATGGTCGCCGGTAACCATGATGACCCGGATGCCGGCCCGATGGCAACGGCCCACGGCCTCCCGGGCCTCGGGCCGGGGCGGGTCCATCAACCCCACCAATCCCACCCAGACCAGGTCCACTGCCGCAGCTTCATGGGTTAACTGGGGAATCTTTTTCACCCGGCGGTACGCCAGACCCAGGACCCGGAGGGCCGCATGGGCCATTTTAGCCCCCTCGGCCATGATCTGCCGCCGGTCATCACCAGTGATCGGCCTCTCCCCGCCGGCGGTCAAGACCCTGGCGGCGTGGTGCAGCAGACTCTCCGGGGCCCCCTTGAGGCACATGAGAAATCCGCCCGCACCCTCGTGGAAGGTGCTCATCCGCTTGGTTTCCGAAGAGAAGGGAATCTCTGCCAGGCGGGGGAAAAGGTCCAATTCCTCGGCATTCAACCCGGCCTTCCGGGCCAACACCAGCAGCGCCCCTTCGGTGGGGTCTCCCCGCACCGTCCAGAGACCGTCGGTCTCCTCCAGGGCGGCGTCGTTGCACAGCAGGGAGATGCGGGCCGCCATGGATAGGACCTGCTCCTTCGCCGGCGCCAACTCCTGCCGGCTGACCAGGAATTGACCCAGGGGTTCATAGCCCGAGCCGGTTACCTCGATCTCCCGGCCATCCAGAAAAAGTTTACGGGCCGTCATCTCGTTTCGGGTGAGGGTGCCGGTCTTGTCGGTGCAGATCACCGTGGTGCAGCCCATGGTCTCCACCGCCGGCAGGCGCTTGACGATGGCATGCCGCCGGGCCATGCGGGTAGTGCCGATGGCCAGGGAGCCGGTTACCACCGCCGGCAGGGACTCCGGCACCGCGGCCACCGCCAGGCTGATGCCCCAGATGAGCATCTCCAGCCAGCCGTGACCCCGGAGCACGCCCAGGACGGTGGCCCCGGCGGCCACCGCCAGACAAATGATGCTCAAAATCCGACCAATGGAGACCATGCGCTTTTCCAGCGGCGTGGATTCCTCTTCGACCTCCGCCAACAGGCTGGCAATCCGGCCGAACTGGCTCTCCATGCCGGTGGCGGTGACCACTGCCCGGCCCCGGCCGTAAGTGATCACCGTGCCCCCGAAGACCATGCAGCGCTGATCAGCCACCGCGGTTTCCGGCGCGGCCACGGCGGCCAGAGCTTTATCCACCGCGGTGGACTCGCCGGTGAGCAGCGCCTCATCCGCTTTCAGATTGACCACTTCCAAGAGGCGGGCGTCCGCGGCTACCCGGTCGCCGGTATGGAGCACCAGCAGGTCGCCGGGCACCACTTCGCTGGCGGGCACCACCTGTTCTTTGCCCTCCCGCACTACCGTGGCCTCCGGGGCCGCCAATTTCTTTAGGGCCGCGGCCGCTTTCTCGGCGCGGTATTCCTGGATAAATCCCAAAACCACGCAGGCCAGGACAATGGCCAGGATGACCCAGGCATCCAGGCTTTCGCCCATCAGGAAGGAGATGCCCGTGGCCACAATCAGGATGGCGATCAGGAGATTTTGGAATTGCCGCAAGAGAATCAGCCAGGGGGAAATCTGCCTCGCCGCCACTAGGACGTTAGGGCCGTAAAGGCCGAGGCGCTCCCGGGCTGCGTGATGGCTCAAGCCCGCGAGCCCGGTTTCCAGCAATTCCAAAACCTGAACGGGACTCAGGGTGTGCATCGGAGTGGCTTCTGCTTCCATAGCCGCTATTTTATCCCGTCAACCCATGATCCTCAAAAGGAAAAGGCCAAAAACGCTTGCATCAATTTTAGATAGTTCTTAATATTTTGGTATCTCGACATTTTTTCCGGGACTACCGACTAACCAACCGAGGAAAAACCATGGATTATAAAGCTGCCGCCACCCAATTGAAAGAAGCTCTGCGCCTCAAGACCGAACCCTTCGGCGCCGCTTTTCTGAAAGACGCCTCCTCCCTGCCCGACAAGACCCGCCGGCCCTCCCAGGTCTTTGGCAAACGCGTCACCATCTGCCAGGGCGTTACCATGGCCCGGATTTACGGCTGGCCGGTGGGCCTGACCAAAGACGACCTGATTTGCATCCCCGGCATGCTGGCCTTTGGCTTCACCCCGGCCACCGACCCCATCCTGGAACTGGGCCAGCTCTTTTGCGAGGTGGGATTCCACCAGGACTTGGGGCCGGCTCTCAAGGAGGTGGAAGGGCTGCCCCACTTCGAACCCCAGGAGGTGGGCGCCATCTACCTCTGCCCCCTGGAGCGCCTGGCCTTACAGCCTGATGTCGTGGTGGTCTACGGTAACCCGGCCCAACTGAACCGCCTCATCCAGGCGGCCACTTACAGCCTGGGAGAACGGGTCAGCGGCGAGTTCGGCGGCAAGGTGGAGTGCGCCTCCTATCTCATCGGCCCTTACCGCCGAGGCGAATTCACCGTGGCCATCCCAGGTCAAGGCGACCGGATCTTCTCCATGACCCAGGATGATGAGCTGGTGCTGTCGTTCCCGTTGAAGTATCTGGAGGGACTGCTCATCGGTTTGAAGGAGGCGGCCCGCAAGATCGGGGCCCGTTACCCCATCACGGTATATCAGAATTTCACCCCGGCCTTTCCCGCTCCCTACCTGGAGCGGGCCAAAAAATGGGGGATCATCGAAGAGTGAGTGGTAGGGGCGGCTCGCGAGCCGCCCTTACGGATGCTTGCCGGTCTTATTCTGGAATTGAAGGCAGAACGCCTCTTATGCTTGAGCCATCTCCTCTGGAGTTCCGGCCCATTGCCCTGCGGGTCCTGGAAGAGCGCTATCTCCGCCGTGACCCCGACGGCCGGGTAATGGAGACGCCGGAGGAGCTGTTTCTCCGGGTGGCCCGGGGGGTGGCGGCGGCCGAGGAACGCTACGGCGGCCCTGAGACCGTGGCCCGCCGGACGGCCGACTTCCACGAGGCCCTGCGTTCCCTGAAATTCCTGCCCAACACCCCCACCCTGATGAACGCCGGCCTGCCGCAGGGGCAGTTGGCCGCCTGCTTCGTCATCCCGGTGCTTGACGACATGCGCTCCATCCTGGAGGGCGTGCGGGACATGGCCCTGATCCACCAGACCGGCGGCGGCACCGGCTTTTCCTTCACCCATCTTCGGCCCCGGGGCGACCAGGTGCGCAGCACCGGCCGCGTGGCCAGCGGCCCCGTGGGCTTCATGCGCATCTTCGACATCACCACCGCGGTGGTGAAGCAGGGCGGCCGGCGCCGGGGCGCCAACATGGGCATTCTCAACGTCGATCACCCGGACATCCTGGAGTTCATCAGGGCCAAGGGCGAACTGGGGATGCTCAGCAACTTCAACCTCTCCGTGGCAGTCACCGACGACTTCATGGCGCGGGTGGAACGGGACGACGATTACCCCCTCATCAACCCGCGCACCAGGCAGGAGGTGGGACGACTCCGGGCCCGGGAGGTCTTCGATCTCATCTGCCGCTACGCCCTGGAGACCGGCGACCCGGGCCTCATCTTCCTAGACGCCGTCGAGCGGGACAACCCCACCCCGGAGGTGGGCCGACTTGAAGCCACCAACCCCTGCGGCGAGCAGCCCCTGCTGGCCTATGAATCCTGCAACCTGGGCT
>JBIOJX010000098.1:0-9190 GCA_044451265.1 Desulfobaccales bacterium | reverse complement strand
CTCCCGGCCAGATCGAGGTCCTGGAGGTCAATTGCTGTCCCTCAAAGCTCAAGAAACACGCGGATTGCTCTACCCTGGAACCCCGGACCTATGGGGCAGTGAAGCTGGAGCTGGGGATCGACAACAATATGTCAGTGGCCCGCCTGGAAGAATTTGAGGAAGGGACGCGGTTGGATAAGTGGATGTATGAATTCCAGAAATGCTTGAAATGTTACGGCTGCCGGGACATCTGTCCGGTGTGCTTTTGCAAGGAATGCTCCCTGGAACACGGGGATCTGGTGGAAACCGGCGGGGTGCCGCCGGAGGTGCCGCTGTTCCACCTCATCCGGGCGGTGCATATGGCGGGCCGCTGCATTGACTGCGGTTTGTGCGAAGATGCCTGTCCGGTGGACATCCCCTTGCGGCTGTTGTACCGCAAGAGCAACGAAATCGTCAAAGACCTGTTTGGTTACGAAACCGGCCTCAGCCAGGAGCAACCGCCCTTCAGCCTGTTGGGCGAGAGTGCTCCCGCGGCCGCCGCAGCCCATCGGGAAGCGGTCTGATGGGGCGTCGCAGCCTGGAGAGCAGCTATGTATAAACTTGTTCCTTCGGTATGTTCGTATTGCGGCACGGGCTGTGGGGTGCTGTTCAAGGTGCTGGACGGCCGGCTCCTGGGCACCCTGCCTCTCAAGACCCATCCCGTGAATCAGGGAAAATTGTGTATCAAGGGCTGGAACCTGCATGAATACGTCAACAGCAACATGCGCCTGCAGTCGCCCCGCTTGAGGATCAGCGGCCGCCTCCACAATGTCACCTGGGAGCGGGCGCTCAAGTTTACCGCCGAAAAGCTCAAGGCCGTGATCGCGCAGCACGGCCCGGACAGCGTCGGGGTGCTGGCTTCAGCCAAGGTGACCAATGAAGAAAATTATCTTTTACAAAAATTCGCCCGCGCCGTGGTCGGCACCAACAATGTCGACCACTGCGCCCGTCTCTGACACTCCTCGACGGTGGTAGGTCTTACCGCCGCCTTTGGGAGTGGGGCCATGACCAACTCCATCGCCGAGATCGAAGAGGCGGGCTGCATCTTCATCATCGGTTCCAACACCTCGGCCTGCCATCCCCTCATCGCCCGGCGGGTTTTGCGCGCCAAAGAAAGGGGGGCCAAATTGATCGTGGCCGATCCCCGCCGCATTCAGTTGGGCCTTTTTGCCGACGTGGCCGTCAACCAGAGGCTGGGGAGCGACGTGGCCCTGCTCAACGGCATGATGCACCTGATTCTAAAAAACGGCTGGGAGGCGAAGGACTATATCGCCAGCCGCACCGAAGGGTTCGAGGAGCTGCGGGAATCCCTGGCGGCTTATATCCCGGAGCGGGTTCAGCAGATCACCGGCGTCAATCCCCGGGACCTGGAAAAGATGAGCGAGCTGTACGCCACGCACCGGCCGGCCACGCTGTTGTACGCCATGGGCATTACCCAGCACACCACGGGGGTGGACAACGTCAAGGCGGTCTGCAACCTGGCCATGCTCACCGGCAACGTGGGCTTCGCCAGCGCCGGGGTCAACCCCCTGCGCGGCCAGAACAACGTCCAGGGCGCCTGTGATATGGGCGGGCTGCCCAACGTCTTTTCCGGATATCAGCTGGTGGCCAATCCCGACCTCAACGCCAAATTTTCCCAGGCCTGGGGCCGGCCGCTGCCCGACAAGCCCGGGCTGACCATTCCGGATATGGTGAAGGCGATTGACGCGGGCAGACTCAAAGCCCTCTATGTCGTGGGCGAAAATCCGAAATTGAGTGATCCCGACATGAATCATCTCCGCCATGCCATGAAAAAGCTCGACCTCTTGATCGTCCAGGACCTGTTCCTGTCGGAAACGGCCCAAGGGGCCGATGTGGTCCTGGCCGCGGCGGCCGCGGCGGAGAAAGACGGCACCTTCACCAACACCGAACGGCGCTGCCTGCGTCTCAATAAGGCCGTTGAGCCGGTGGGCAACAGCCTGCCCGATTGGGAGATCATTTGCCGGCTGGCCACCGCCATGGGCTATCCGATGAGCTACGGCGGCCCGGAAGAGATCTTCCAGGAGATGGCGGCTTTGACGCCCAGTTATGCCGGCATGACTTATGCCCGGCTGGGGATCGATGGGTTGCAGTGGCCCTGCCCCACCGCCGACCATCCAGGCACGAAGTTTTTGCACCGAGACAGATTTACCCGCGGCTTAGGCAAGCTGCATGCGGTACAGTACCAGGACCCGGCGGAGATGCCGGACGCTGAATACCCCTATTTCTTGACCACCGGCAGGATGTTCGCCCATTACCACACCGGCACCATGACCCGGGTGTCGCCGGCCCTGGACCGGGAGCAGCCCACCGGCTACGTGGAAATCAACCCGGAAGACGCCGGCCGGCTGGCAGTAAAGAATGGCGAGATCCTGGTGATTTCCTCCTTGCGGGGCCGCATTGAGGCCCCGGCCAAAATCACTCAGTCAGTACTGCCTGGCAATCTCTTTCTCCCCATTCATTTCGGCGAAAACCCCCCGAATGTGCTGACTAACTCCGAAGCCGTGGACCCCCTGGCCAAGATTCCGGAGTTCAAGGTCGGCAAGGCCCGGGTGGAGAAATTGGTGGAAGGATGAAAACTTCCAGGGTCCGTGCTATTATGTAAAGAAACCCGGCTGAAATTGGAGGCGCCTGGTAGGAAATCCGGCAATCACACTCCTATAGAGTTCATCATGAGTCCCGGCAAGCAGTTCTATAATCTGGCCCTGGTGGGTGCGGGCCGTCAAGGTATGGCCATTCTGGAGGCCCTGGTGCCTCTCCGCAGGGATGACCAGCCCTTGCGGATAGTGGGAGTGGCTGACCTGAATCCTGAAGCCCCCGGCGTCCTGTATGCTTACCGGCATAACCTGTTTGTCACGGTCGATTTCACTGACTTATTCCAACTCCCCGAATTAGACATCATCGTCAACGCCACCGGCCACCCGGAAGTCTCTTTACAATTAGACGAACAGCGCCCCGGGAGATTGATGGTCCTCAATGTCGATCGTCCCCTTTCCTGGGAGGACTTCTGGGACCTCATCTCCATGGATCTTAGTTCTGTTCAAGATGCTACACCTTTGAAAATCGGCATCGTGGGGGGAGGTAAAGGCGGTCACGAGGTTCTCAAACTTATTTCCGGAGAGCCGCGTTACCGGCGGAGAATCGAAATCCTCTGGGTCGCCGATCCCAACACCCAGGCCCAGGGTGTCATTCTGGCCAAAGAATTGGGTATACCGACCGTTACCGAATTAACTCCCGTTCAGGCGTCGAATCCGGATCTTATCCTGGAACTCACCGGGGACCCGGAGGTGCGGGAAAGAATCATCCAGCAGAAGGGCCCACACACTCAGATCATCGACCACATCAAGGCGCGTCTCTTCTGGGATCTATTGCACCGGGAGGAAGACCGGCTGCGGGGCAAGGTGGAGAGCGAAATCAGGTTGGCCGGGCAACGCAACCGCTTTCAGAGAATTTTCGACCACCTTCCCGATCCGGTGCTGGTACTGAAACCCAATTATCTGGTGGAAGAAGCCAACCTCCCATTTCTGAACCGCTTTCAAAAACAAGCGGATGAGGTCATCGGCAAACCTTGTTATGAGGTATTTCATCAGTTTGATGAGCCCTGCGACCGGAAAGGCATGCCCTGTCCCTTACCGAGCGTTTTAGAGAATTGTAAGACCGTCCAAGGTTTACAAGGCTTCCCCAATCCCGACGGCACCATTCGGTATGATGAAATCACCATGTCTCCCCTGTGTCCGCCGGAAGGTACCAAGAAAAGAGTTATCGAGGTTATCAAAGATATTACCCCCCGCATGGCGTTGGAAGAGGCGCTGAAAAGTTCCGAAGAGAGGGCAAAAAAAGGTAAAGACTTTCTTGAGACCATTGTCAACGGCATTGAAGATCACATGATGGTGATCGACCTGGATTATAAAATCATCGAAGTTAACCGCGCCTTGCTGAAGATGGTGGGTCTCAACTGGCAAGAAGTGGTGGGCAGACACTGTTATGAGGTGTCGCACCACTTGCAGGAGCCGTGCACCACTCCTGATCATCCCTGTCCTTTAAAAGAGGCGGTGGCTACAGGCAAGGCAGCTTCAGCCACGCATGTGCACTTCGACCGGGAAGGCCGAGAGCGTTATTATCACGTGGTCTGTCACCCGCTGCATGATGAGGAAGGGCGGGTCCGTCGAGTAGTTGATCTGTCCCGGGATATCACCCAGGAGATCAACTCCCGCACGCGGATGCTCCATGACGACAAGATGGCCTCTTTGGGGAAGCTGTCTGCCAGCGTGGTGCATGAAATCAATAACCCGCTGACCGGTATACTGAACTTCGTCAGATTGATGGAAAGCATGCTGAAGGATGGGGGCCCGAGCGAGGAGGATTTGGCGAATATCCGCCGTTATCTCTCGATGATCCATAGTGAGACCTCCCGGGTCAGCCGAACGGTTGCCAACCTCCTGGCTTTTTCCCGCAAGACCAGGCCGGATTTCGAACCGGTAGACCTCAACGCGGTCGTGGAGGAGACCTTGTCCCTTACCGGGTACCAAATGCGGCTGCAGAGCATCACCGTGAACCGCCAACTGGCTCCGGACCTGCTCCCGGTCTTGGCAGATAAGGGACAGATGAAACAGACCTTTTTGAATCTCTTCCTAAACGCCCAAGACGCGATGCCGGAGGGGGGCACTCTCACCCTGGAGACGCGGAATTCCCGAGGCCGTCAAGTGGTGGTGAAGGTCTCCGACACCGGGAAAGGTATTCCCAAGGAAAATCTTTCCCAGATCTTCGAACCGTTCTTTACCACGAAAAAGACCTGCTCCGGTGCAGGCTTGGGGCTCTCCGTGGTTTATGGTATTGTCCGAGACCACAAGGGCTCCATCAAAGTGGACAGTGTCGTGGGGCAGGGGACCTCCTTTACCGTCCGTCTGTCCGCCTTTAAACCGGGAGAAGAACGCGTTGCCTCATAACAAGATCAGCATCCTGGTGGTGGATGATGAACTGAGCATCCGCGAATCTTTGAGCGGCTGGCTGAAAAGGGGCGGCTATGAGGTGGAAACCGCCGAAGACGGTGTCGCGGCACTGGCCAAGACCCGGGAAAATCGGTATGACATCATGCTCATCGATGTCAAAATGCCGGAGATGGACGGCCTGACCCTGCTTCAGAAACTCAAGGAAAGCGAGGTCGAGACCAACATCCTCATGATGACGGCGCACGGCGATATCCATGACGCCGTGGAAGCCATTAAGCTGGGCGCTTACGACTATTTGCTCAAGCCCTTCGAATTGGAGGAACTCAGTTTTACCATCGAGAAACTGGTCCAGATGCAAAACCTGGCGCTGGAGAACCTGATTTTAAAAGAGCGGCTGGCGACTGTCACTCGCTTTGAAAACCTGGTAGGCCAGTCACCGGTCATGGTGAAGCTGTTCGAAACCATTGTCGACGTGGCGCAGAGCGATGCCACTATCTTGATCACCGGGGAAACCGGCACGGGCAAAGAACTGGTGGCCCGGGCCATCCATGCCCAGAGTCCCCGGTGTTATGCCCCCTTCATTGCCATCAACTGTGGGGCCTTTACGGAACAGCTCCTGGAAAGCGAGCTCTTTGGACACGAAAAAGGCGCCTTCACCGACGCCAAATATACCAAGAAAGGTCGCCTGGAAATGGCCCATGCCGGGACTCTCTTCCTGGATGAGGTGGGTGACATCTCCATGAAGATGCAGATCGACCTGCTCCGGGTCCTGGAGACCCGGGAATTCACCCGGGTGGGGGGAACTATCCCGTTGCGCAGCGATTTTCGGGTCATCGCCGCCACTAACCAAGACCTCCAGGAAGCCATTCGGCGCAAAACCTTTCGACAGGATCTGTTCTATCGCCTGAACGTCATCCACCTACAAGTGCCGCCCTTGCGGGAGCGGCCGGAAGACATTCCCTTACTGGCACAACATTTCATGAGACGCTACGCCACCGAGACCAAAAAGAAGATCGACTCCATCCATCCGAAGGCCATGGAGGCGATGCAGCGGTATTCCTGGCCGGGAAACGTCCGGGAGTTGGAAAACGCCATAGAACGGGCGGTCGTCGTGGGGAAAAGCCGGCAGATCACCCGCAGCGACCTGCCTTTTGGAGCGACCAATGAGGCGCTGGAATTGGGGGAGTTATCCTTGGAGGAAATGGAGCGCCAACATATCGCCCAGCTCCTGGCCTCCAAAGGCGGCAACCTCTCCAACGTCGCCCGGGTGCTGCGCATCAACCGCTCCACGCTCTACGAGAAAATCAAGAAATACGGCCTCAGCCATTAAGAACAGAAATTTCGAGGCCCCCGGCCGAGGCTCGACGCGCTGCCTGAGATACCCCCCGCTTTTCGAGGTGTCGCCCCGGTGGTGGCGTCGCCCGCCGAACCTGGCATGCGGTGCCTAATGCCAGGCCCTCCCCGGCGATTACTTCCGAGACCTGCTCAGATCAAGCGCTATGGAGAAACTCCTGCACCAGGCGCTTCCAGCTGATCTGTCTGATTATCCATCAACTTATAATAGCAAAAATATCAGATGGTTAAATAGGTTTGCTCAGTTTTTGTGGGATTATCCGACAAATTTGAGAGAGTCTGAGCTTTAGGGCATTAATGACCATATGCCTGCAATAATAATCACTTAGGAGAAACGCCGGGACTTGGCATATGACTTGCTTAATTCCATTCCAGCCGGGGTCCGCAACCGACAATCTCAGCTTAAGGCGCCGGGGTTGGGCCTTGGCGGAAATTGCAGGCAATAGCTGGAGATCTCTTACAGGAGCCAATCTTAATGGAAAGCCACCTAAACCAACCGATGATCCCTTCTCTTGCCTTACAGGAGCGCCTGCCCAAGGAAACCGCCGCGTCGCTGTCTTCCTGTTTTCAATGTAAAAAGTGTTCCGCCGGTTGTCCCCTGACCTTTGCCATGGATTTACTCCCGGACCGGGTCATCCGGCTGGCCCTCCTGGGGCAGACGGAAACGCTCCTGAGTTGCCGGACCATCTGGGTCTGCGCGGCCTGCGTCACCTGCAGCACTCGCTGCCCCAATGGCATCGACATCGCCGGGGTCATGGACTGGCTCAAGGAGGAGGCGCTCAGGCAGGGAAAGGCCATCTCCCAGCCGGAGGTCGCAGCCTTCCATCGCTTCTTCTTGGAAAGCCTGCGCCGGGCCGGGGGGCGCTTGTCTGAAGTGGCGTTGATGCGACGCTTTACCCTGTTTAAACTCTGGCGTCGGCCGCAAATCAAGGAACTCTGGGAAAATTCCAAGCTCGGCTGGGCCCTGTTCAGACGCGGCCGGCTACGTCCGGTCGGCCCGCCGGCCCTCAAGGGGCGGGGGGAGATCAAAGAAATTTTTCACCGGGCGGGGGCTTAAGGCACTCATGAAGGTATCTTATTATCCGGGCTGTTCTCTGGAAGGCACTGCGGCGGATTACGCCGCCTCCATCGCCGCCGTCACTCCCCTGCTGGGTCTGGAGTTGGCAGAACTGGAAGATTGGAACTGTTGCGGCGCCAGCGCCGCTCACAGCCTCAATCATCAACTCTCGGTTGAGCTGCCGGCCCGCAACCTGGCCCTGGCCCGAGAGCAAGGGCGGGACGTAGTGGTGCCGTGCGCCCTGTGCTTCAACCGGCTCAAGGCCGCCGAAAAAGCGCAGCAGGGCCGGGAAGAAACCTTGGGAAACATCAAGATTTGGGACCTGCTGGACTTCCTCACCCAGGCGTCATTTCTGTCCCTCCTGGGCAAGAAGGTGGTACGGCCCCTGACCGGCCTGAAAGCAGTGGGCTATTACGGCTGCCTGGCCTCCCGGCCGCCGGCGATCACGGATAAAGCGGATTGGGAAAACCCTGAAGATTTGGAGCGCTTGCTTCAGGTCCTGCAGGCCGAGCCCCTCGACTGGTCCTACAAGACCGACTGCTGCGGAGCCGGCTTGTCTATGTCCCGGCCGGATATCATCGATACGCTGGTAGGCCGCCTCTATGACCGGGCCCTGGCGGCCGGGGCGGAGTGTTTCGTGGTCGCCTGCCAGATGTGCCAGGCCAACCTCGATCTATCCCAGGCGCGTATCTCCAAAAAACTAAATAAAGACTACTACTTGCCGGTGTTCTATTTTACCGAGCTGATCGGCTTGGCCCTGGGGCACCCGGAGGCGCAGGGCTGGCTCGCCCGCCATTTGGTGGACCCGCGGCCGTTGCTGCAGGAAAAAGGATTGCTGTGATGCCTACTGACCGCGCCAAAATCGGCGCCATTTCCGTGGTGGGGGGCGGCATCGCCGGCATGCAGGCCGCCCTGGACGCGGCGAATGCGGGTTTCAAGGTCTACCTGGTGGAGAAAGACATCTCCATCGGCGGGGTCATGGCCCAGTTGGACAAGACCTTTCCCACCAACGATTGCTCCACCTGTTTGATCTCTCCCAAGCTCATCGAGGTGGCCCGGCACCCGGACATCGAGATCATCACCCAGTCGGAGGTTGCCAGGGTGGAGGGTGAGGCGGGCCGTTTCACCGTCACCCTCCGCCAGGAGCCGCGTTACATCGACCGGGCCAAGTGCAACGCCTGCGGGGCCTGTGCGGAGGCCTGCCCGGTGGCAATGCCTTCGTCTTTCGATGAAGGTTTGGGCGTGCGCCATGCCGCCTACCGGCACTTTCCCCAGGCGATCCCCGCCACCTTTGCCATCAAGAAGCTGGACCGGGCGCCTTGTGTGCGTGGCTGTCCGGCGAATTTGAGCGTCCAGGGCTATGTGCAGCTCGTCAAGGCCGGGAAATTCCCCGAGGCCCTGTCCCTCATCATGGACCGGCTGCCACTCCCGGGGACCATCGGCCGCATCTGCCCCCATCCCTGCGAGACGAACTGCCGGCGCCAGGAAGTGGACGAACCCGTGGCCATTTGCAGCCTGAAGCGGTTTGTGGCCGACTCGGTCGACTGGCAGACGCTGCCGGTGCCCGAAGTGCCACCGCGCTCCGAGGCCGTGGCCATCATCGGGGCCGGGCCTTCCGGTTTAAGTTGCGCCTATCATCTCGCCCTCAAGGGC
The DNA here is from genome assembly GCA_044451265.1 of Desulfobaccales bacterium. Lineage (GTDB taxonomy): Bacteria > Desulfobacterota > Desulfobaccia > Desulfobaccales > 0-14-0-80-60-11 > JAPLJC01. The sequence continues at coordinate 142 of JBIOJX010000098.1, read as the reverse complement.
TATAAGGCGGTGATCTTCGAGGCGCAGCAGGAGGCCGGCGGCTGGCTGCGATACGGCATTCCCGAATATCGCCTGCCCAAGGAAGTCCTGCAACGGGAAGTGGACTTCATCCAGCGCCTGGGGGTGCAGATCAACTATAACT
>JBIOJX010000097.1:0-9203 GCA_044451265.1 Desulfobaccales bacterium | reverse complement strand
TTCTCGCCTACACCCCAAAGTCGACGGGCTCGGTGGTCTGCCCCACCTTAGCATAAGGAAGATTGCCGGGCAGCCGTCCCTGGCGGCCCAGCCTTAAGGATAAATCCGGTCGATCAGCCGCGGGAAGGGGATGGTCTCCCGCACGTGATGCAGCCCGCAGAGCCAGCCCACCAGCCGCTCGATGCCCATGCCGAAGCCGCCGTGGGGGACGCTGCCGTAGCGGCGCAGGTCCAGGTACCACTCCAGGGGTTCTTGGGGCAGGTTGTGCGCCTTCAGGCTCTCAACCAGGGTCTCCAGGTCGTCCATGCGCTGGGAACCGCCGACGATCTCGCCGTAGCCCTCCGGGGCCAACATGTCGACGCACAGGGCCAGCCGCGGGTCCGCCGGGTCCGGCTCCATGTAAAAGGCCTTGGCCTCCCGGGGATAGCGGTGCACCAGCACCGGCCGGGAGAACATCTGGGACAGCACCGTCTCCTCGTCGCCGCCCAGATCCTCGCCCCAGGCAACCTCCTTACCCGCCGCCCGCAAGCGCTCCAGGGCCTCGGTGTAACTGAGGCGGGGAAAGGGCCCAGCCACCACTTCGGCTAGCGGTCCGGTGTCCCGTTCCAACAGGCGCAACTGGGCCTCCTGGCGCTCCAGCACCCTTCCCACCACGTAGCGCACCAGGCCTTCTGCCAGGCCCATAACGTCATCCAGTCCATAAAAGGCGGCCTCGGCCTCCACCATCCAGAACTCCGTCAGGTGGCGACGGGTCTTGGATTTCTCGGCCCGGAAGGTGGGCCCGAAGCAGTAGACCCGGCCCAGGGCCATGGCCGCGGCCTCCAGATAGAGCTGGCCGCTCTGGGAGAGGTAGGCCTTGCCCTTATCCAGGTAGTCGGTCTCGAACAGGCTGGTGGTGCCTTCGCAGCAGGTGGGCGTCAGGATGGGGGTATCCACCAGGACAAAGCCCCGCTCCTGAAAAAAATCGCGGCAGGCCCGACAGACTTCGTCCCGGACTCGCAGGATGGCCTGCTGCCGGGGCGACCGCAGCCACAGGTGGCGCCAATCCATCAGGAAGCCCACCCCGTGCTCCTTCGGCGAGATGGGGTACTCCTGGGCGAGGCGCACCGGCCGCAGCCGGGTGACTTCCAACTCATAGCCACCGGGGGCCCGGGGCTCGGCCTTCACCTTGCCCTCCAGGATCAAAGACGACTCCAGGGTGAGACGCTCGAACTCCTGAAAATCTTCCTCCGGCAGGTTGCCTTTGAGCAGCACCCCCTGGGCCAAACCAGTGCCGTCCCGCACCACCAGAAAGCGCACCTTGCCGCTGGAGCGCAGATGATAGACCCAGCCTCGCAGGGTGACGATTTGGCCCACGTATCGGGACAAGGCTGCGATATCAGCTACGGGCGAGTTTTGAGTTTCAAGTTTCAATTCGGGTTCTGGTTTTTCTGACCACTGACCACTGCCTGCTCAGCGCTCACTGCTACAGCATTATCTTGATATGCGCCCTTTCCCTGAGGGTCTTGACCCATACGCCAAATTGCTTTTCCATCTCCTTTTGGGACAGCATTTGCCGAATCTGCGGGGCCACCTCTTCAAAGGGTTTGGGTTCTGCGGTCCGGCGTTCCACCACCTGGATCAGCTGAATCCCTTGTGGCGTCAAGGCCGGGGCCACCTCCTTGAGCTTCAAGCGCCCCAGGAATTCCCCCAGCTTGGGATCCAGGTCACTTAGGGAGACCGCGCCCACATCCCGCTCCTCCACGGAAAATTTCGCCGCCGCGTCCGGGAAAGAAGCCCCATTTTGGAGTTCAGCCATGATCGCCTCGGCCTTCCTTTTCATTTCGTCCTTTTGAGCCTCGGTAGCGGCTGGAGCAAATGGTATTTGCATGACCCGCAGGTGCAACTGGGTGCCGCCTCCTGCTTTGAAATGCTCGTCGTAAACGCGGCGCACCTCGGCATCGCTGATCATGGTCTTGGCGCCCACCGCCACGGTGACCAGGCGCTCCTGAATTATCTGGTCGGAAAGGTTTTGTTTGAGTTCCTTCAGAGAGAGGCCAGCCTTGCTCAAGGCCTTGTTCAAGGCCTCGTCGTCTTGCAGATTGTTTTTCTTCTTAAAGGCGTTCAATGCGGCGGCCATTTCCTTGTCATCGACGGCAATCCCCCGGCGTTTGGCTTCAGCCTTGGCCAGTTTCCGGTCGATCAGGTTTTCCAGCATATTACGTTCGATTTCTTTGCTTTCTTTGACCGATGGTTTGAGGCCCGCCTGAGCCTCGATGGATTTAGAGGCCCCCTCCAACTCCGACATGGTGATGATCTCATCGTTAACTTCGGCCACAATCCGGTCCACCACCTCGGCGGAGCTGTTTTGGGTCCAACCCAGCTGCAGCAGACCGGCCAGTCCCAGCGCCAGCAGCCCTTTAGTCAATCTAGTCATCTTTGGTTCCCTCTTCTTCTGCCTTAACAAATGTCTCCACTTCTTTCAAGCAGTTTTCTAAACGCAGCAGTGGTGGGCCGCTCAAGGGCAGGCGCACCCGCAAGGTTTGATCCTGGGTGAGACGAAAAGCCTCCGGCTTGCTCTTCAGCAGGCCAATAAGCCGCGGCAGGTCCAGGCGCTCCGGTTCGGCAAACTGCAGCCGGGCGAAGCTATCCTGCACTTCCAGGCGCTTGACGCCCAACTGCCGCAGCCGGTGCTTGAGGCGCACCACCTCCAGGAGATTTCGCCCTTCCGGCGGCAGCGGGCCGAACCGATCCTGGAATTCCTCCTCCAACTCCCGGATCATCTCGGGGGTCAGACGGCCGGAGAGCCGCCGGTATAAGGCCAGGCGCTGTTGCACGTCCGGTACGTAATCCTCGGGCAGGTAAGCCGCCAGGGGCAGGCGAATCTCCGGGTCCGGGGCCAGGTCCTCCGGCTCGCCCTTGAACTCCCGGATGGCCTGTTCCAGCAGTTGCAGATAAAGTTCATAACCCACCTCAGCCACCTGTCCCGACTGCGCCTGGCCCAGGAGATTGCCGGCGCCCCGGATCTGCAGGTCGTGCATGGCGATCTTGAACCCCGAGCCCAGCTCGGTGAACTCCATCAGGGCCTTCAGGCGCTTTTGGGCCTCGCTGGAGAGGGCCGCCTCGTCGGGCACCAGCAGGTAAGCGTAGGCCTGGGACTGACTCCGGCCCACCCGGCCCCGGAGCTGATAAAGCTGCGCCAGCCCCATGGTGTGCGCCCGGTTGATAATGATGGTGTTGGCTGCCGGGATGTCGAGACCGGCCTCGATGATGGCGGTGCACACCAGAACGTCCACTTCTTTGTGCCAGAAGCGCACCATCACCTTCTCCAACTCCCGTTCGGCCATTTGCCCATGGGCCATGGCCACCCGGGCCTCGGGCACCATCTCCTGAATATGCCGCGCCCAGGTGCCCAGATTCCGCACCCGGTTGTGCACAAAAAAGACCTGGCCGCCCCGGGCGATTTCCCGGCGAATGGCGGCCTGGATCACCGCCCGCTCCGGCCGGCACAGGTAAGTGCGCACGGAGCGGCGGTCCTCCGGCGGGGTGTTGATCAGGCTCAGCTCCCGTAGGCCGGTCAGGGACAACTGCAGGGTCCGGGGGATGGGCGTGGCGGTGAGGGTCAGGACGTCCACGGTGCGTCGCCATTCCTTCAACCGCTCCTTCTGCTTCACCCCGAAGCGCTGCTCTTCGTCGATGATAACCAGCCCCAAATCCTTAAAAGCCACGTCTTTGGAGAGCAATCGGTGGGTGCCGAGGATGATGTCCACCCGGCCCGCGGCCAGCTCCCCCAGGGTCTTCCGCTGCTCCGCCGGCGACTTGAAGCGGCTCAGGACCCGGACTTCCACCGGGTAATGGGCCAGCCGTCGGCTAAAGGTCTCGTAATGCTGCTCCGCCAGCACCGTGGTGGGCACCAGCATGGCCACCTGCTTGCCGTCCATGGCCGCCTTGAACGCGGCCCGCACCGCCACTTCGGTCTTGCCGTAGCCCACGTCGCCGCAAATCAGCCGGTCCATGGGCTTATCCGAGGCCATGTCGGACAAGACCTCCTGGATGGCCTGCTCCTGGTCCGGGGTTTCGACGAATTCGAAGGTGGCCTCGAACTCCCGGTAAACCGGGTCCGGCGGCGAAAAGTGGTGGCCCGGCAGCACCCGGCGCAGGGCATAAAGCTCCACCAATTCCCGGGCGATCTTCTCCACCGCTTTGCGCACCCGTTTCTTGGTGCGCTCCCAGGTCTTGCCGCCCAGGCGCTCCACCCGGGGCTCGGCGCCTTCCACCCCCAGGTATTTCTGCACCAGGTTGAGGCGGTCCACCGGCAGGTAGAGACGGTCGCCGTTCTGGTATTCCAGTTCCAGGAAGTCGTTGGCCTGGGGACCGACGCTGAGCTTCACCAGCCCGCGGTAAAGGCCGATGCCGTGATCCAGGTGGACGATGAAATCGCCTTCCTCGAGATCGGCCAGCGAGGCCAGGTCCTGGGGCGCCCGCGTTTCCTTGCGCCGCCGCCCCTCGGGCCGGAACCCCAGGGCCTCGTCTTCGGTGAGGACGATGAGCCCCTGGGACAACAGCCGGAAGCCCCCGGAAAGCTCGCCCACGGTGATCTCCACCCGAGGGCCGGGCTCCCAGGTGGGGGTGAAATTGACCTCTACCGCCAAATTTTCTTCTTGCAGCAGCCGGGTCAGGCGTTCGGCCCGATGCCTGTTAAGACAGGTCAGGATCACATGAAACCCGCCCCGGCGCCACTCTTCCAGGCGGTCGGCCAAAGCCGGCACTAACCGGCCGGCCTCGGCCCCGGCCTCAGTCAGTTCTTGGGCCAGAGTGTCGTTTCTCTCCACCTGGAATTGCAGGTCTTTTTCCGGATGGGCGTGGCCCCAGGGCAACAGCGGGCAGTAGATGGTGCTGAAGCGGTCCAGGCGCTCTTTCCAGGGGACCTGGTCCAGCCAGCCCTGGGGTTCGTGGGCCGTGTCCTCCGCCACCTTCTTCAGCTCCCGCTCCAGGTTTAGCGGGTCCCAAGCCACCACCACCGTCTCCGGCGGCAGCATCTCCCACAGGGTCTGGGGCTGGTCGTAAAATTCTTCCAGGTGACGTTCGATGCGGGGAAAATGGCGTCCTTCCTGGACGTTTTCCCAAAACTGGGGGTCCTGGCGGCGCTTACGCCGACTCAAGGCGTGTTCCCGGGCCCGGGCCTCCAGCACCACTTCGCTGGCCGGCAGCACCACCAGCTCTTCCAGGCTCCCCAGGGACCGCTGGGTCGCCGGATCGAACCGGCGGATGGACTCCACTTCGTCGCCCCAGAACTCCAGGCGCACCGGCTGCTCATAGAGCGGCGGAAACAAGTCGATGATGCCGCCCCGGACGCTGAAATCGCCCCGGTCCTCCACCACCGGCCGCCGGGCATAGCCGCCGTCCAGCAAGTGTTGGAGAAATCCCTGGCGCTCCAGGTTCTCGCCGGGCAGCACGTAGGCCAGCACGTCCCGGACCCGCTCGGCCGGAGGCAGCTTCTGGCGCAGGGCCATGGCCGGGGCTATCATAAAGAAGGGATTTGGCGCGGTGAGGGCCAGGTAAGCCGCAGCCATCCGGGCGCAGCTGATCTCCGGGTCGAAGCTCATCTCCCGGAAGGGCAAGACCTCGTGCCCCGGAAACAGGAAAAGGCGCTCCTGGGCCCCGGCGGCCGGGTCCTCGCCCCCCAGAAAGAAAGTCAGGTCCTTCAGAAAGGTTTCGTGGCCCTCGCCGTTGGGAGTCACCAGCAGAAAGGGCCGGGCCAGCTCCCGAAAGAGGCGGGCGAGCAGGAAGGCTCCGGAGGCCGGAGTAAGACCTTGCAAAAAAACCTGGCGGGGTTCCCGGGCAAAAGCAGTTAAGAGGTTCTGGGATTCGACTCCCGTTGCCAAAGCAGAATGCATCAGGTAATTATAACCTGAACTTCCTTGCACTTCAAGATGGATAGAATCCTCAGGGCTGGGGCAGCCGGAGGCAATCTATCTGGAGTCAGCGAGGCCTTTCATACGAGGCTTCCCCGAGGTTAGGTTGGATTTCTGACGCCGACAAAAGTACCAAAAAAGCCGTTTATAGAATAAGATAGCGAAAATTGTTTGCTTCGTGATAAGTCTCCTGAGCCTAGCATTGAGCTAAACTCTCTCTTCAAAGAAGCTCCGGTCATCTACTGATCGACTCACCCCCCATTGTCAAAGGGCAGCGTAAAGTAAAAGGTGGCGCCCTCACCCAATTTTCCCTCGGCCCAGACGCGGCCGCCGTGTCGCTGGACGATGCGCTTGACTATGGCCAGGCCGATGCCGGTGCCTTCGTATTCCGCGCAAATGTGCAGGCGCTGGAAAAGGCGGAACAGATTGCTGACGTAACGCTCATCAAACCCGGCGCCATTGTCTTTGATGTAGTAAATGTTCTCCTTCCCCTCGGTCCGCCCACCTACTTCGATGACCGCAATCTTCTTGTAACTGGTAAACTTGACGGCGTTGCCCATCAAATTCTGCATGACCTGGTAAAGCAAGGATTGATCGCCCAAACCCGGGGGTAGGTCGCTCAAAGTTAACTTCAAGTCCCTTTCCGGCGCCTGGGCCCGGAGTTGGTCAAAAACCTGCCTGGCCATGGATCTCAGATTGACGACGGATTTTCTTATCTGCCACCTCCCCAGGCGGGACAGGGCCAGCAGGTCGTCGATGAAATGATGCATGAGTTTGGTATTGGTCGTAATAACCTGGAGCAGCCTGAGGGCTTCGGCATCGAGTTTGTCGGCGTGCTCCGTCATCAGAATCCGGGAAAACCCCTCGATGCCCCGGACCGGGGTCTTGAGGTCGTGGGACACGGAATAAGAGAAAGACTCCAATTCCTCGTTGGCCGTCTCCAGGAGTTGCTGCTTAGATCTGAGGTTATCGTTCAGCCTCTCCAACTCCTCCTTTTGGAGGGTGAGCTCTTCGGCCTGAGTTGCGAGTTCTTCATTAGTCGCCGTTAGTTCCTCGGTTAGGGCCTGTTGCTCTGCTAAAAACTTCTGCCTTTCCTCTTCCTGGCGCTTGCGTTCGGTGATGTCGACGGCGTAAAGGCGCAGGGCGTTGAACTGCTCGGCAAAATGGATGGTCTCGAAAAAAACCGTGCCGTCGAAAGCCACCTCCCGCTGGAAGCGCCTGTCGCCGGTCTGTTTGGCTGTGGCTAATATGTCCTTCAGATCGTCTGGAAGGAAATTCCTCAGGTCCGCCACCTTCCCCATTTTCCCGAAAGCCTCCAAAGCCGCCTGATTATAATAGGTAATGCGGCCGTTGATATCCATCTCCAAGATGGGTTGGGGATTCATTTGGGGAAACGAAGCCAGCCGCTGCAGTTCTGCACCCTGAGCGGCCAGTTGGGCGGCCTGCAATTCCAATTCTGTTTGCGCCTTGAGGAACTGGGAGTTCTTTTCTACTGCGGCCTCATAGGTGGAGAGCAGGAGGTTTATAATCTGTAAGCGGTCGGCATTGACCCAATATTTTTTTCCCTGAAAGGCAACTTCCAAAGGTTCCTGTTTTTCTTCCCGCTTACGAAGATCCCGGCTGGCTATCAGAAGTCGGATCCGTTCTATAAGTGTCTCTGCTTTGAAAGGCTTAATGATAAAACCATCGGCACCGCACTCCAGAGATTTCATGATATCGGCCGGGTCGGACAGCCTGGTCAGGAAGATGACCGGGAGGTCCTTCATGCCCTGGTCAGAGCGGATAAATTGGCAGAGTTCGTAGCCGTCCATTTCGGGCATGACGATGTCACTGAGGAGCAGATGGGGTTTGTGCCCGGCCATCATATCCAGGGCCTCACGCCCGTTTTTCGCCGCGACCACCTGATACCCATGCTGCTCCAGGAAATACCTCAGGCTCTCAGCCTGGGTGGGGCTGTCTTCGGCGATGAGAATTACCCTCAATTCGTTCGGGATTTCCATCTGACCTCATACCTAAAATTTAGAATATAGCCTTTCCTGATCACCGGTAGGTCTTTGCTTCCCGAAAACCTGTTCAGTCTATCTTCTATACTCTTCTGGGTGAGAATTCAATACCCTTAAACTACTTCGATAACATCGGGAATAGACCTTAACTTGCCATGATCAAAATTTTAACCCCATAAATCATTGCCCAATCGAAAGAGAGTCAACCCTCCTTCCCTTCCTGAAAATCCCCGCGGATCAGGTAAAATGAGAAGTCTCTTAGTTCTCCTAAAGATAGCTTTTGCCCCGGTTCCCCAATCATGTTAATAATGGGCGGGGAAACCTTCTTTTATTCTCTCTCCCCCCGAAGCGCAGAGAACGTGAGGGGAGAAGGGGAATAAGCCGGAGCCGCAATACGTGCTTCAGGGCGGATTTTGACCAATATAATTCATTGAAATTGAGGAAAATTAAATGTTTTGCCCGGCCTGTGGCCAGGAAGCTTTCGACTCTGCCAGTTTCTGCCAATATTGCGGCCAGCCCCTGAAGCGGCCGGCCCCGGAACCCGACGCGGATGCAGCCGGGATGAGACGCCGGGCCGCGGCTTCCTATGCCGGGTTCTGGTTGAGATTCGTCGCCTTTCTGCTCGATGAAATCCTGGTATCCATTGTGGTGGTGGGCGCCGATGCCGCGGTGGGCTATATTTTAGGGATCAATTTGAGCCTTCGGGCCGGCATATCTCGCCGCGCCCTCTTCGGTCACGCCTTGCCTCTAAAATTCGCCATCGGCACCATTACCCATTGGCTCTATTGGGCCGGCCTGGAATCTTCCGTTTTCCAGGCCACCCTGGGCAAGATGGCCCTGGGCCTCAAGGTCACCGATCTTAACGGCGCCCCCATCTCCTTCGCTCGAGCCACGGGCAGATATTTTGCCAAATTCATCTCCGCCATCATCTTGTGGATCGGCTTTATGATGGCCGGTTGGACCGCCAGGAAGCAGGCCCTGCACGACATCATGGCCGGTACCCTGGTGGTGCTGAAACAGGATTTCTATGAACCGTCGTGATTTTGTGCGATTTCTGGGGTTGGGTCTGGCCGGCGCCTGCGCCGGCGGCCAGGTTCACTGGCCTCGGGAGGCGGACGCGGCTGCGCCGCTACGCCTGGCCTGCCTGGCCGACGCTCATTTAAAAGACGGCGACGAGCGCCGGCCCGAGGCCCAATCTTTGGCCCGGGCGGTGGCGGAGTTGCGGAGCCTTAACCCCGCGCCGCCACTGGTCCTGTTCGCCGGCGACCTGGCCCATCACGGCAACCCCGCCGCCCTGGCCCTGGGC
>JBIOJX010000096.1:0-9402 GCA_044451265.1 Desulfobaccales bacterium | reverse complement strand
CCCCCTGCCTCCTGCTCATGGGTGAAGGCGACGGCCAGCCCGACAACGCCGCCCCCTGGCGCCGCCTCTTCGGCGAACCCTGGTTCACCCACCCTTTACAGAAAATACAGAAAACAGCAAACGGCAAACCGCCAACCGCCCTGCAGATTTTGGGCCTCCATACTGCCTGGTGCCCTGGCCCCGGCGGCCCGCTCTTTCGGGTGGGCGCCCCCGGCCGCCGCTGGCTGGCCCGTGAATTGGGCCGCCTCAACCCCGAAGTTCCCCTCCTGCTCGTTTCCCACGCCCCGCTGGACCCGGTCTTCCGCCCCTGGCAGCAATGGACCCTGGACGGCCCGGAGGTGCTCGCCCAGTTGAGCCGCTTTCGCCAGGTCCTCTGCCTCCACGGCCACACGCATCATGCCGTGGCCAGTAGTCAGTGGCCAGAGGTCAGTAAAGACCGCGACTTTGGCGAGGTTTTTCTTACTGAAAACCGAAAACCGAAAACTGCAAACTTGCTTCACCTATCCCTACCCGCCACCGCCTGGCCTCAGCCCCAGGCCGTCCAGGGGACCCCAGCCCGCCTCGGCCCCGGGATAGGCCCCAACGGCTGCGGCTGGACGCTCTTGGCCGCAGAGGCCGGCTCCTTTAAATTGCAGCCGCAGGTCTGGGAGGCGTAAAGGAATCTCACGCCAAGCTTTGCGCCTTGGCGTCTTGGCGTGAGATTTACTCCAGCACCGCCTCCGGCAACGCCGGCTCCGGCTGGCGCCACTCCGCCTGCCGGGCCAGTTCCTCCACCTTCTCCTCCAGGCGGGCGATGAGCGGCGGCAGGGTCTCGGGATCGATGGCCGACAGGGCCACGCCGCGCTGAATCCGGCATTGCACCGCGGCCAGGTTGGGATTGACCCGGTCCGCCTTGTTAAAGACCTTCAGAACCGGCTTATCATGGAGATGGAGCGAGGCCAGGATATCGTCCACCGTGGCCATCTGCTCCATGAAACGGGGGTTGCTCAGGTCGACCACGTGAATGAGCAGATCGGCCTCCTCCAATTCCTCCAGGGTGGCCTTGAAGGCCTCCAGCAGGTTCTTGGGCAGGTTTTTGATGAAGCCCACCGTATCGGTAATGATCACCTCCCGCTCCCGGGGGAAGCGCAGGCGGCGGCTGGTGGGGTCCAGGGTGGCGAAAAGCCGGTCCTCCGAGAGCACGCTGGCGTTGGTCAAGGCGTTGAACAGGGTGGATTTGCCGGCGTTGGTGTAGCCGATGATGGAGAGCACCGGCAGGCGCAGACGTTTGCGCGGCTGGCGGCGCTCCCGGCGTTCGTCCCGCACTCCGGCCAGATCCTGATTCAGGCGGTGCAGGCGATCCCGCAGGCGCCGGCGGTCCATCTCCAATTTGGACTCCCCCGGCCCCCGACCGCCGATGCCGCCCATGAGGCGGGAGAGGGCGTCGCCTTTGCCCACCAGCCGGGGCAGCAGGTATTTTACCTGGGCCATTTCCACCTGGAGTTTGCCTTCCCGGCTGGCGGCCCGCTGGGCGAAGAGGTCGAGGATGAGTTGGGTGCGGTCAATGACCTTGAGTTCGGTGAAGTCGGTGATGGAGCGCACCTGGGAGGGGGAGAGCTCGGCGTCGAAGACCAGCAGGTCCGCCCCCAGTTGCAGGGTCTGGACGACCAGCTCCGAAAGTTTGCCCTTGCCCATGAGAAAGCGGGGATCGAAGCGGGGCCGGCGCTGGATGAGAGTGGCCGCCACTTCCAGGCCGGCGGACCGGGCCAGTTCGGCCAGTTCCTCCATGGAGTCTTCAGCCGCGGCGCGATTCTTGCCGGTAATGCCGATCAGGATGGCCCGCTCCCGGCCCCTGCCCTCGCCCGCGGTCTCCACCCGGGCCAGTTCTTCTTCCAACGAGGCCACCAGGGCGGCGAAATCCAGGTCCAAACTGCCGGGATTCGAGGCGTTAAGGATGGCCCAGTTGCGGCCGTCCAGCGGCCGGGGCAGCAGGTGCGCCACCTGGATGGCCCCCGGCAGGCCGTCGGGGCCGGCGACGATCGCCGCCACCGCGTCCAGACGCAGCAGGGCCAGGTCCATCAGGTCGTCCTGGGTCAGGGTGCTGGAGTCCAGGTGGGTGTGCAGCAGCCTAAGACCCTTGAGGCGGCCATGGGCGCCGCGCTCCCGGGGCAGTGGGGGAATGATCAGCCCCTTGGCGTCGCCCACCAGGACGTGGGTGACCAGCCCCTGGCGGTCCAGGAGCACCCCCACCTGGCGGTGCAGGTCCTGCGAGAGTTCCGTCAGTTGCCGGGCCAGTTCCGGGGTGAGCAACTGGCCGGGGGTGACCTTGCGGCGATAGAGCCGCTCCAATTGACGCAATTGCTGGGATTTTAATCCCGTCAGATTGCCGAAGGGCTTATGGATGGAAAGTACCTCTTAAGTTTCGAGTTTCGAGTTTCGAGTTTTTAGTTGAAAAAGGAATCGGGGCAGCCCCGCCGGCAAAATTTTCCATTAGTTGGATTTTATCATTAAATTCAAAAACCTGCAAAAACATCTTCAAGCCGCGGTCAAGGCTGTTGAGATTGAAGATCCACTCGTTCCCAAGTTGAAATTGGGAACGGAAATGGTGGCCGGGTTGGGTCCGGCGGCGAAAAAGGCAATCCCAGGTTAAACTTAGGGTCAAGAGAAACTGTACATCATCCAAATAGCTAATATTCATAGGTTTTCCAGATAAGACGGCCAGGTTGGCGCGGGCTTTGGGCCGAAAAAAGCGGCCAGTCAGGGCAAATTGTGCCGGTACCTGAAAAAATTCCGCAATTTGGTGCGCATGAGTACACATAAGTACCTTATTTGGTTCACTTTAGTCCGCTGCGGTGGCGCTGACTTAGCGGTCCAGGACCGCCGCAGCGCCGCTATTGTACCGCATTTCTGCCGCTTTTGTGCCGCTGGGCGGCCAGGCGGTCCGGGGATAGAACGGTCCAGTTGCACATGCAGATAAGGTAAACTTAGGGGAGAGAAACGGCCAGAACCGCAGAGACAGTTGACGCGGAGAGTGGCCAGTGATCAGTAGCCAGTAGTCAGTAGCCAGTGAAGGCAGGGGACCGGCCTCCGGTCAGTGGATAATGGAGAGGAGACTACTGAAGGCGGGATGCGCTTCGCTTTCCCGCCCTACGCGCTACGCGCTCTTAAATATCAATAAACAAATCTTCAATTTCGATTTTTTCCATGACACCAAAAGGGCGGCTAGTCCATTTATAAAGTAATTTGACCCATTCGGGCCATGAAGATTTCATTTTTTCATCTTGAATATTAAATTGCCTCCAAATATTTCTTACTTGATCAGCATCAGAAATCATCATTTTATATGCTTTACGCCTCAAGGCCCGAGGTAATTCACGAAAAGAAGGAGGAATTAATGGCCAGTCACCTATTACCTGATCTGGGAAAGAAATCTTGTAAGAAAATTCTAATATACTTAAAGCCATGTAGTAGGCGCAGACTGCTGCTTGAAAATCTTCTCCAAAAGCTTCATGTAACCAAATCCATTTATTAGGTAAATCAATTAATATTTTCCATGCTACAGAGGAATTACCTCCCAGCGAAGAAGGCCATCCAATAATCTCTGGGAATAAATATAAGGGCTTTTTTTGATTATCAAACGTAAGCTCAAATTTAGAGGAAACAAGTTTAATTGATAATGATAGCTGATTAGTTAAGAGGCACATGGCGCCATGAATGGCCTGATAGATATATCCAGCCAAATACGGGAAATAAACTATTCTTGTATCACCGCTCCAATTCCAATTTGTTGGAAACAAGATTTCATCTAATATTGAAATCTGATTATTAAAGTTTTGTTTGCCAGATTCTACTCCCGATAGAGCAACTGAAAATATGGGTGAATAAATTGAAGTACCATCCACTATTGAATCAAAAAAAGTTGATTCATTTATTTGTTTAGAGTTAGTTATCTCTTGGTGCCATACAGCTAGGTTATCTCCTATTTTTAATTTAGCTTGACGAACTATTCTGCGCCATGCAACTAAATCACCCTGACGTGCTATGTCAAGTGCGGCTTTATATAGTAATGTCGGATCCTGATCAAAATCAGTTATATCAGGAATATGGATAGGTTTATTAATAGGTTTAATTATTACATCTGATTGCTTTTTTGTAAAAGGGTTTTTCCCTAATGGTGGTTTAACAGTGGTCGGTTCTTGATGAAGCTCTCTTAAAAGCAATTGGAATTGCTCTTCGTATTTTTGACTATCACTTAAGTTAACTGCAAGGCGAGTACAAACTGATTTCGGCAACAAGAAACCTTCGTTATTTTGCCGAATGATTGGAATAAATTTTGCGGTGCCTAAATTTCTGACAAGCTCTCCTGTTACAATCATCGCTTCATAGCCTACTCCGCCTTCTCCTTCGTCAGCTTTTCTTACATAGGCTTCCGTACAGACCATTAGGACTCGGTTAGCTCTCGTTACAGAATGTTCCATGAATTTTGGGATATCATCCCCCAATCCCAAATCCCACTGATCGAGAATTACCTCAACCCCATTTTCAACTAATCTAGAGGATAGTTCACTAACCCACTTTTTATGGCTATGATCGTCATGTGAGTAAGAGATAAAAACAATAGGGGGATTTGCCTCTTGATTTTCCACAGCTAACCTTTTCTAATATAATTTGATCAATTCTTTTTCTAACTATATAGCTGAGTTATATTAAAAGTCAAAGCTTAAAACTAAAAGCTCTAAACTTGAAACTCAGACCGCCTGGTTGATGAAGCTGACGGATTCCATGATTTCCGGCTGCAGCGCGTCGGCCAGGACGCAGGTGAGGCCGGCGCCGGCGAGCAGGTACAGGCAGGCTTCGTCTAGTTTGGCGGGGTAGGTGTGGCGCAGGCCGCTTCTGAGGTTGGAGAGGCCCAGCATAGTGCGGTGGCTGGTTTGGAAGAGGGCCCCGTCGGTGAGCAGGCGCACCAGCTTGATGATTTCACTGACCCGGGCATAGGCGTCGGGCCAGGTCAGGTTGGGGAGGACCGGATCGAAGATGAGGCGCTCCTCCATGACGCCCGCGGCCAGGGCGGCGTCCCTGAGTTGCATGGCCAGCGCCACTTTGGCCTCCAAAGACGGCGGTGAAAAGGAGCGTTCATCCAGGAGCAGCAGCACCAGGTCGGTGTCGTGGGCCGCGGCCAGAGGCAGGGTCTCCCGGAGCTTGGCCTCCTCCAGGGTCAGGGCGTTGAGCACCGGGGGCCGGTCGCAGACTGCCAGGCCTTTGGCCAAAACCCGGGGGTTGGGGCTGTCCAGCATCAGGCGCAGGCGGCTCACCTGTTGCACCGCCTCCACCATGAAGGCCAGGCGGTCTTCGTGCCGGGCCGGGAGATAGCCGGGGTTGAGGTCCAGAATTTTGGCGCCGGCCTGCTCGCAGCGCCGGGCCAGTTCCTGCAAGGGGCCGGGGGCCTGGTCTTTCAGGGCCGCGGCCACCACGGGGTTCAAGGCGTGCAGATTGTCAGCGGCAACGATCAAAGCCGTCTTCCCTGGCTACCAGGGCCGCCTTCACCATATTATATAAGTCATCGCCCTTTTGATAAGTCTGGCAAAACGCTCGCCTCAGGGCCTGGGGGTTCTCTGCCGGCGGGATCAGGCTCAGGTTGGCGCAGGCGATATGATAGGCCCCCGTGAGGGCGGCCCCCAGGAATTCGCAGGCCACCAAGAGGTCCGCAACCAGGTGGGGTTGGCAGTGTCCCCCGGCCCAGGCCAGCAGCTCCAGGGCCTGACCGGCTTGCAGGACCACGCGCTTGGGGCAGTCCAGCGCTTCCCGGACGGCGGCCGCCAGGTTACCCCCGGAGGCCCGGGCGGCGGCGAGGCCGGCGTAGGCCCGAACGTCATCTTCCTGGGTTCTTGCCAAGGTCTCCTGCAGCTGGCGCAGTTGCGTCAAGGCTTCTGCCCAGTTAAAGGACGCTTTACCCTTGGGCTCACGCCGGCGGCCGCCCTCGAGTTGCACCACCTTCTCCAGCAAAGCCAGCCCCAATCTGGCCCCAAAGGCCGCGGCCGCCCCGCCTCCGGGGTCGGGCCGGGCCTGAGCCAGTTCCTGCAGAAATGAGTCCATGTCGCCTCCCTTGACGGATTCCGACAGTACGGGGGGCATATTCGTGAGCTCAGAATGACGGGATCCAATATTGTTTAAAAGATAAGTCGCGCCTCAATCAAGTCAACCATTTGCCCGTATCCACGGCCCAGGAAGCGGTGCTCAGGCATTCTCCCTCCCGGGCCGCCGGTTCACCTTGCAACTTCCCGGATAGCTGGTTATAATTTCATTAAAAATGGGTAAGAAGCCTCATGGTTGATTTTCACCTCTAGCCTCAATAAATTACAAATTTATGGAAAAAATCCCTGACCCGAAAGAACTTGAAAAGGAACTGAGCGACTACCTCTCCAAGAAATATGGCAGCCGCATCAAGGTCCTGGCCCCGCAGCTCATCACCAAACCCGACAAAGACGGGGAAGGCAAGGCCAAAGGGGACAAGCTCAGCAAGATCGATTTCGACCAGAAGCCGGAAGAGCTGGAAGCCTATCTGGACGAATACGTCATCAAGCAGGATCTGGCCAAGAGTGTCCTGGCCACTAAGGTCTGCACCCACTTTAACCGCATCCGCCACTCCCTGGAACAGGGGCGGGAACCGGAACCCGGAGTGGGCTCCATTAAAAACAACATTATCCTCATCGGCCCAACCGGGGTGGGCAAGACCTATCTGGTGAAGCTCATTGCCAAGAAGATCGGGGTCCCTTTCATCAAAGGGGACGCCACCAAGTTTTCCGAAACCGGCTACGTGGGCGGCGACGTGGAGGACCTGGTGCGCGACCTGGTATACGCCGCCGGCGATGATTTGGAACTGGCCCAATACGGCATCATCTATATCGACGAAGTGGACAAGATCGCCTCCTCGGCGCATACCTGGGGCGGGCCGGACGTCTCCCGGACCGGGGTGCAGCGGGCCTTGCTCAAACCCATGGAAGAGACCGAGGTGGACCTGAAGGTGGCCCACGATCCGGTATCCCAAATCCAGGCCATCGAGCACTACCGCCGCACCGGCAAGAAGGAGAAGCGCACCCTCAATACCCGCCATATCCTCTTCATCGTTAGCGGCGCCTTCAACGGCCTGGACAAGATCGTCAAGGAACGCCTCAGCCAGAAGAAGATCGGCTTTCATGGCAAAATGACCTCCCGGGAAGAGGAACGCGCCTTCCTGAAACAGGTCACCGCCGAGGACTTGATCCAATACGGCTTCGAGTCCGAGTTCGTGGGCCGCCTGCCGGTGGTGGCGGTGCTGGAGGAACTCACCGCCGGGGACCTCTACGACATCCTGCACAATCCCAATAACCCCATCATCACCAGTAAGAAGCGGGATTTTTGGGCCTATGGCATCAACATCACCTTCGAGGACGAAGCCTTGCGCCTCCTGGCGGATCTGGCGGCCCAGGAAAAGACCGGGGCCCGGGGGCTGGTGAGCGTGATCGAGCGGGTTCTGATCCAGTTCGAAAAACGGTTACCCTCCACCGACATCAAGGAGTTCGTCGTCACCCCGGAAGTGGTGCAGCAACCCCAGGAGGAGTTGGTCCGGCTCCTGGCCGATCCCCAGGATCCGGAACTCCAGGAGCGCTTTCAGGAAGCCGAGCGCCGGGAGCAGGAAATCCTCAAGGAATTCATCTGGCGCCGGGGCCGGGAGGTGAAGCAGCACTACCAGCTGCCCCTCACCGACGCCCGCGTCGACCTGATGGTGGACCATTATTACCAATGGGACTGCGACCTGAAGACCTCCTTCGAGGAGATGGGCCGCCTTTATGAACAGGTGCGCGCTTTCGAGGACCGCTTCTACGCCGAACACGACATCCAACTCCATTTCGATGAAGAGGCGGTGGATGAAATCTTGCGCCAGGCCTTGGAGGCCGGCGCTTCGGCCTACGTTATTTGCAACAATCTTTCCAGCGATTTGGAATACGCTTTAAAACTGGTCCGAGACCGCACTTCCCGGGACCATTTCATCTTGACCAGGGAAGCTCTGGGCGATCTGGACACCTATCTTAACCAGGTGATCCAGGATCATTACCAGACGCAGACGACCCTGTTTCGGGAATAATCCGCGTCATGATTGGGGTTTCCAAATTATATTGCGGGGCCGTGGAACCTGGAGATGTGCTCCGCTATCACGACCGCCGGGCCCAAGACCTGCCTTCCCATTTACTGCAATTCTCCGCGGACAAAAAGCCGGTGGTGGTTTGGAATACCACCAAACAGTGCAACCTCAAATGCGTGCATTGTTACGCCAAGGCCACCGCGGGCCCGGCCCCCAATGAGCTGACCCACCCCGAGGGCCTGGCCTTGCTCCAGGACTTGAAGGATTTCGGGGTCCCGGTGGTGCTGTTCTCCGGCGGGGAACCGCTGATGCGGCCCGATCTTTTTGAACTGATCGACTGGACCGTGGCCCACGGCATGCGGGCGGTGATCTCCACCAACGGCACCCTCATCACCCCCGAAGTAGCTCAGCGGTTGAAAAAACTCGGCCTCTCCTACGTGGGTATCAGCCTGGACGGCACCGAGTCGATCCACGACAAATTCCGGGGCCAGACCGGGGCCTTTGCCGCGGCCATGGCCGGAGTGCGCCACTGCCAGGAGGCGGGCCTCAAGGTGGGGCTGCGCTTCACCGTCAGCCGCCTCAATTACCAGGAAGTGCCGGCCATCTTCGACCTGGTGGAGGAATACCGCATTCCCCGCATCTGCTTCTACCATCTGGTCTATGCCGGCCGGGGCACCAAGCTGGTGGAAGAGGCCCTGACGCATCAACAGACCCGGGAGTTGGTGGACCTGATCTGCGCCCGCACCCGCCAGCTCTTCGCGGCCGGCCAGGCCGTAGAGGTGCTGACGGTGGACAACCACGCCGACGGCCCTTACGTCTACCTGAAGCTGCTGCAGGAAGACCCGGCCAGGGCCGCCGAAGTCCTGTCACTCTTGCAGATGAATGAGGGCAACAGTTCCGGGCGGGGCATCGGCTGCGTCAGTTGGGACGGCGAGGTGCACGCCGATCAGTTTTGGCGCCACCATTCTTTCGGCAACGTGCGCCGGCGGCCGTTCAGCAAGATTTGGAGCGATATGACCGACGAACTCATGGCTCGTCTCAAGGATAAAAAGCATTACGTGACCGGCCGCTGCGCCGATTGCCGCTGGCTGGACGTCTGCGCCGGCAACTTCCGGGTCCGGGCCGAGGCCCTGACCGGCGACCTTTGGGCCGCCGACCCCGCCTGTTATCTGACAGATGAGGAGATCGGGGTCGGATAAAATCTTGAGGGAGGGGGCCAGGGGCTTTTTTGTAAATGGCCCCTGCCCCCTCCGTCAAACTCCCTCCCCCAACCCCGTATGATAAAAAAGTAGGGGCGACCCGCT
>JBIOJX010000095.1:0-9426 GCA_044451265.1 Desulfobaccales bacterium | reverse complement strand
GGTCATGATCTTGGCCAGCGCCACGGGATCGGCGTAACCCAGGGTCAGGGCGTTGGGCCCGGTGAAAAGGGAGAGCAGCGGACCGATGGGCGAATCATCCGCCGCGGCCCGGCGCAGCAGGGTGTTCTTCACCACCTTCAGCTCCGCCGAGGTGTCGTGCAGCTGGCGTCGCAGCCGGGTCATGTCCTCCACCTTCAAGCCCTTAAAATCCGTGAGAATCCCGATCTGGGACCGGGATACCTTCTCCCGGATCTCCTGGACGATCTTATCTTTTGCCTTGATTACCTCGCGCACCCCGGACCTCCTTTACTGCGTTCTCAGCAGATTTTTCACGTCGGTGTTGTCCACCGGAATTCCGGGGCCCATGGTAGTCGAAAGATGGATGCCCTTCATGTAAGTCCCTTTAGCGGTGGTCGGTTTCAGCCGCATCAGCGCATCCATCAGGGCCGTCAGGTTCTCCATCAGCTTTTCGGCCCCGAAGGAGACCTTGCCCACCGGGGCATGGATGACGCCGGCCCGGTCCACCCGGAACTCCACCTTGCCGCCCTTCAGCTCGTTGACGGCCCGGCCCACGTCGAAGGTCACGGTGCCCACCTTGACGTTGGGCATCAGACCGCGGGGGCCCAGGATCTTGCCGATCTTGCCCACCGTACCCATGAGGTCCGGCGTGGCCACGGCCTTGTCGAACTCCATCCAGCCGCCCTTGATGCGCTCGATCAGGTCATCGGCGCCCACGTAATCCGCACCCGCGTCCAGGGCTTCCTTCTCTTTTTCCCCTTTAGCGAAGACCAGCACCCGTACGGTCTTGCCCAGTCCGTGCGGCAACACCACCGCGCCCCGCACCATCTGGTCGGCGTGCCGGGGGTTGACCCCCAGGACCACGGCGGCTTCCATGGTTTCGTCAAACTTGCTGGAGGCCGTCTGCAGGGCCAAATCCATCGCTTCCGTAAAAGGGTAGCGGTGATTGCGGTCCACCTTGGCGGCGGCCTCCCGATATCTCTTGCCATGTTTGGCCATCGGTAGCACCTCTTTTAGTTGTCAGTTCCCAGTTGCCAGTATTTTTCCCTGGTCAGTTAGCAGGTTGGCGAAAAGCCAACTGGCTACTGGCTACTCAACCTCGACGCCCATGCTCCGAGCGGTGCCGGCGATGCTGTGCATAGCCTGCTCCAGGTTGGTGGTGTTCAAATCCGGCATCTTCTGCCTGGCGATCTCTTCCAACTGCGCCTGGCTGATCTTGCCCACCTTCTCCCGCCCCGTCTCCTTGGCGCCCTTGGCCAGCTGCGCCTTCTGCTTGATCAAGACCGCCGCGGGCGGCGTCTTGGTCACAAACGTGAAGGAGCGGTCGGCAAAGACCGTGATCAGCACTGGAATGATGGTCCCTTCCTGGCCGGCGGTCTTGGCGTTGTAAGACTTGCAGAACTCCATGATATTGACCCCGTGCTGGCCCAAGGCCGGGCCGATGGGCGGCGACGGATTGGCCTGCCCCGCGGGAATCTGAAGTTTGATCTGGGCTATAATTTTTTTTGCCATATTCAGCTTTCCTTTGCACCGGCTATCAGCTTTCAGCTTTCAGCAAAAGACCAAAACCTTCAAACCGACTAAGTTCTTTAACTGGCCACTGACCACTTGCCACTGGCCACTCTTAAATCTTCTCCAGCTGCGTAAATTCCAACTCCACCGGCGTCGGCCGTCCGAAGACGCTGATCATCACCCGCACCCGGCCCCGGTCCGGCCGCACTTCATCCACCACCCCGGCAAAATTGGCAAAGGGCCCGTCAGTGACCTGCACCTTGTCCCCCTGCTCAAACTTGATCTTGGGCTTGGGCCTCAGCACCCCTTCCTGCATCTGGGCGATGATCTTGGCCGCGTCCTCTTCCGGAATGGCCACCGGTTCGTCCTTGCTGCCGATGAAGCCGGTGACCTTGGGGGTGTCCTTCACCAGGTGCCAGGTCTCGTCGTTCAACTCCATCTGCACCAGGACGTAGCCGGGGTAAAATTTCCGGGTGGAGAGCTTGCGCTCGCCCTTGACCATCTCTTCCACCGTCTCCGTGGGCACCAGCACGTCGGCGACGAACTGGTCCAGGCCCCGGGCCTTGGCCCGCTCCATGATGGCGTTCTTCACCTTCTGCTCAAAGCCGGAATACGTATGGATGATGTACCACTTCAAGGCCACGGCCGTGTCCTCTGCCTCAGTCGATTAGGTAGCGCACTAGATGGGACAAAAGGTAATCCACCATCCCCAAATAGGTGGAGATGATAACCACCAAAATCAGCACCACCCCGGTGGTCCCCAGGGTCTCCTTGCGGTTGGGCCAGACAACCTTCTTCAGCTCACTGACCACTTCCGAGAGGAATTGGGTGACGCTATTGACGTAGCTCTTTACCGGGGGAATCTTGCTGAACCACGAAACCTTGACCTTACCCGGCCTCATCTTGACCACTTGACTCCGGGAGCCGGCGCCGGCCTCATTTTCTTTGATTTTGGCTTTGATCTTTTTCATGCCGATTTCACTCTATGAGCTTCCGGGAGGCGCTCCAAACCCGCGCATCTTGCAGTCGCCGCCAGATAAAGATCGTTAATGGCCTAAGGTCCCTCGGTCAGGAGAAATCAAGGAGAGAATCTGACAACTCAGATAGATGGTCTACGACCCCTTGGTCCCGATATCCTCACCCCGTTAACTGGCAGGCCAGGAGGGATTCGAACCCCCAACATCCGGTTTTGGAGACCGGCGCTCTAACCGTTCGAGCTACTGGCCTGTCTTTTCCCACCTGCCTACTTACTCTCGCGATGAAGGGTATGGTCCCGGCAAAACTTGCAGTACTTTTTGAAGGCAAGCCGATCGGGGGTGCGCCGCTTGTTCTTGGTGGTCGTGTAGTTCCGCCGCTTACATTCGGTACAGGCTAAGGTAACGATGTCTCTCATGGTCGTCTATTCCACAATCCCGCTCACCACGCCGG
Organism: Desulfobaccales bacterium; assembly: GCA_044451265.1. Classification (GTDB taxonomy): domain Bacteria; phylum Desulfobacterota; class Desulfobaccia; order Desulfobaccales; family 0-14-0-80-60-11; genus JAPLJC01. Next base: position 6,468 of record JBIOJX010000095.1, on the reverse strand, counting down.
CGCCGACGGTGCGGCCGCCTTCCCGGATGGCGAAGCGCAGCCCCTCTTCCAGGGCCACTGGGGTGATGAGAGCCACTTCCATGGCTACGTTGTCGCCCGGCATCACCATCTCCACCCCTTCGGGCAGGGTCGCCACGCCGGTGACGTCGGTGGTGCGCAGGTAAAACTGCGGCCGGTAACCGGTGAAGAACGGGGTGTGGCGCCCGCCTTCCTCTTTAGTCAGGACGTAAACCTCGGCTTTGAACTTGGTGTGCGGCGTGATCGAGCCGGGCTTGGCCACTACCTGGCCGCGCTCGACCTCTTCCCGCTTGATGCCGCGCAGCAAGAGGCCGACATTGTCGCCCGCCTGCCCGTAGTCCAAAGTCTTCCGGAACATCTCCACCCCGGTGCACACCGTCTTCTGGGTGGGGGCGAAACCGACGATCTCGACTTCCTCGCCCACCTTGACCTGGCCCCGTTCGCAGCGACCCGTGACCACGGTGCCCCGGCCCGAGATGGTGAAAACATCCTCGATGGGCATCAGGAAGGGCTTGTCGATATCCCGCACCGGCTCCGGAATGTAGTTGTCCAGGGCGTCCATCAGCTCAAAGATCGGTTTCACTTCGGCGGCGTTGATGTCGTCGGACTCCAGCGCCTTCAAAGCCGAACCCTTGATGATGGGAATGTCGTCCCCGGGGAAGTCGTACTTGGAGAGGAGTTCGCGCAGTTCCAGCTCGACCAGCTCGATCAGTTCCGGGTCGTCCACCAGGTCCACCTTGTTCAGGAAGACCACGATGAAGGGCACGCCCACCTGCCGGGCCAGCAGAATGTGCTCCCGGGTCTGGGGCATGGGGCCGTCGTCGGCGCCCACCACCAGGATGGCGCCGTCCATCTGGGCCGCCCCGGTGATCATGTTCTTAATATAGTCAGCGTGACCCGGGCAGTCCACGTGGGCATAATGGCGTTTCGCCGTCTCGTATTCCACGTGGGCCAGGGCGATGGTGATGCCTCGCTCTTTCTCTTCCGGCGCCTTGTCGATCTGGTCGAAGGGCACATAGGAGGCCCAGCCCTTCTTCGCCAAATGCTTGGTAATGGCCGCGGTCAAGGTCGTCTTGCCATGGTCGATGTGACCGATCGTCCCTACGTTCACGTGCGGCTTCTTGCGCTCAAACTTCTTTTTGGCCATTGGGACTCCCTCCTAACTTGGGATCATGCCCGGGCTTGACGCCGGCCCAGAATCTCCTCCGCCAGATTAGCGGAGACAGGTTCGTAATGATCGAATTGCATGCTGAAAGTGGCCCGGCCCTGGGTAGAACTGCGCAAGGCCGTGGCGTAACCGAACATAGTAGATAGAGGCACCTGGCCGTGAATGATCTGGGTCGAGCCCCGGGACTCCATGCCGGTGATCCGGCCCCGGCGGGCGTTTAATTCGCCCATCACCTCGCCCACATAATCCTCCGGCGCCACCACTTCCAGGTCCATGATGGGCTCCAGCAGTACCGGTCGGGCCCGTTTGGCCGCCTCTTTGAAGCCCATGGAGCCGGCGATGAAAAAAGAGCGCTCCGAGGAGTCCACATCGTGGTAGGAGCCGTCCACCAGGTTGATCTCCAGGTCCACCATGGGGTAGCCCAGGATGCCGGTGGCCGCGGCTTCTCTAATGCCCTTCTCAGTCGGATTGATGAATTCTTTGGGGACCGCGCCCCCCACAATCTTGTTTTGGAAGACCACGCCTTCGCCCGCCGGCAAGGGCTTGAGCACCAGGACCACGTGCCCGTATTGGCCGCGGCCGCCGCTCTGGCGGATGAATTTGCCTTCGGCCCGGGACTCTTCGGTGATCGTCTCCCGGTAAGCCACCTGGGGCTTGCCCACCCGGGCGTCCACCTTGAACTCCCGCATCAGGCGATCGACGATGATCTCCAGGTGCAGTTCGCCCATGCCGGAGATGATGGTCTCACCGGTTTCCACGTCGGTGTGCAACCGGAAAGACGGATCTTCCGCGGCGATGCGAGCCAGAGCCGCACCCAGCTTGTCCTGGTCCGCCTTGGTGGCCGGTTCGATAGCGATGTCAATGACCGGCTGGGGAATGTGCAGGGTCTCCAGGACCACCGGTTCCCGGTCATCCGCCAGGGTGTCGCCGGTGGTGGTATTCTTCAGGCCCACCGCCGCGACGATGTCGCCGGCATAGGCCATCTCGATCTCTTCCCGCTTGTTGGCGTGCATCTTCAGCAAGCGGCCGATGCGTTCCTTGATGCCCTTGCTGGAGTTCAGCACCGCGCTGCCCGAAGGCAGTTTGCCGGAATAGACCCGTATAAAGGTGAGATGCCCGACGTAGGGGTCCGACACCAGCTTGAAGGCCAGGGCCGCCAAGGGCGCCTCATCTGCAGACGGGCGCTCCACTACTTCACCCTTGGGAGTCACCGCGTTAACCGGCGGGATATCCAGGGGCGAGGGCAGGTAAGACACCACCGCGTCCAGCAGGGGCTGAATGCCTTTATTCTTAAAGGCCGAGCCGCACAGCACCGGCACCAGGGCCAACCCGATGGTGCCCCGGCGCAGGGCCCTTCTCATCATCTCGGCGTCCACCGGCTCATCCGCCAGGTAGCGCTCCATGACCTCTTCGTCGGCCTCCGCCAGGGCCTCCAGCAGCAGCGTCTGCTGCTCCTGGGCCAGTTCCTGGTAGTCCGCCGGGATGTCCGTCACCTCAAAATCCATCCCCTTGGTGGCTTCGTCGTAGATCAGGGCGTTCATGTTGATGAGATCGATGACCCCTTGAAAACGGTCTTCTTCGCCGATGGGCAGCTGCACCAGCACCGGGTTGGCCTTGAGGCGCTCCCGCATCATGCCCAGGCAGCGGTTGATATCCGCGCCCACCCGGTCCATCTTATTGATGAAGGCCAGCCGCGGCACGCCGTAGCGGTCCGCCTGGCGCCATACCGTCTCGCTCTGGGGCTCCACCCCGCCCACCGCGTCGAACACCGCCACCACGCCGTCCAGCACTCGCAAAGACCGCTCCACTTCAATGGTGAAGTCCACGTGGCCCGGGGTGTCGATGATGTTGATGCGATAATCCTGCCAGTAACAGGTGGTGGCCGCGGAGGTGATGGTGATGCCGCGCTCCTGCTCTTGCTCCATCCAGTCCATCGTCGCCTGGCCGTCATGCACCTCACCCAAACGGTGCGTCACGCCCGTGTAGAACAGGATGCGCTCCGTGGTGGTGGTTTTACCGGCGTCGATGTGGGCCATGAACCCAATATTCCGTACCCGGTTAAGCGGGGTCTGTCTTGCCAAAATAGTTTACCAACGATAATGGGCGAAAGCCTTATTGGCTTCTGCCATCTTATGCGTATCTTCCCTTTTTTTGATTGAGGTGCCGCGATTGTTGGCGGCGTCCAGCAGTTCGGCGGCCAGTTTGGCCTCCATCGATTTTTCGCCCCGGGCCTTGGCATAGCCGATGAGCCAGCGAATGGCCAGGGAAACCCGGCGGTCGGCTCGAACTTCTATCGGCACCTGGTAGGTGGCGCCGCCCACCCGTCGGGACTTCACCTCAATGAGGGGTTTGACGTTGTCCACCGCCTGGTGAAAAAGCTTCAGGGGCTCTTCGTTGCCCTTCTGCCCCAGGGACTCCATGGCGTTGTACAGGATATTCTGGGCCGTGCTCTTTTTGCCCCGCTCCATCAAACCGTTGATGAAACGGCTCACCAGCGTGTCGTTATATTTCAAATCCGGCACCGGCTGTCTTTTGACCACTCCGCCTTTTCTTGGCATGGTTTTCTACCTTTACTTACTGAGTTGCCAGTTCCCAGTTGCCAGTTCAGTTCATTTCATTTCAACTGACCACTGGCCACTGATCACTTGGGTCTTTTCGCCCCGTACTTGGACCGGCCCCGGCGGCGGTCCGACACTCCTGAGGCGTCCAGGGTGCCCCGAATGACGTGATAACGCACCCCCGGCAGGTCTTTCACCCGGCCGCCCCGAATCAGCACCACCGAATGCTCCTGCAGGTTGTGCCCCACCCCGGGAATGTAGGTGGTCACCTCGATGCCGTTGGTGAGACGCACCCTGGCCACCTTGCGCAAGGCCGAGTTCGGCTTCTTGGGAGTGGTGGTATAGACCCGGACGCACACTCCCCGCTTCTGCGGGCAACTTTGCAGGGCCGGGGAGGCGGTGCGTTTCTTCAACTGTTCCCGGCCTTTGCGAATCAACTGGTTAATCGTCGGCATGCGTGCTCCATGCAGGCCCATTAACTAGGCCCACTAAAAATAATTATTTTAAGGTAATCAGCCTTACTTTGTCAACCTTTTATTGTCCGGGGACGGCTTCGACCTCCACTACGACCTCCACCTCCGCCGGGATCGCCTCCGGCGCCGCCAGGGCCGCAGCCGCTTCCTCATCGGACAGTTTGATATCCATCTCCCGGTAGAGCTGCAGACCGGTGCCCGCCGGGATGAGGCGGCCCATGATGACGTTTTCCTTGAGGCCCCGCAGGTGGTCGACCTTGCCCTGCACCGCCGCGTCCGCCAGAACCTTGGTGGTCTCCTGGAAGCTGGCCGCCGAAATCCACGACTCGGTGGTCAGCGACGCCTTGGTGATCCCCAAAAGCAGCGGCTCACCAGTGGCCGGCCGCTTACCGGCAGCCATGGCCTTGTCGTTCTTTTCCTCAAAAACCCACTTCTCCACCTGCTCGCCCATGAGGAAGTCGGTGTCGCCGGATTCCACTATCTTGATGCGCCGCAGCATCTGCCGAACTATGACCTCGATGTGCTTGTCATTGATCTTCACGCCCTGGAGGCGGTAAACCTCCTGCACCTCATCCACCAGGTAGCGGGCCAGTTCCTTGATGCCGCTGATGTTGAGGATGTCGTGGGGGTTGGCCGAGCCGTCCATCAGTCGCTCGCCGGCCCGCACGAAGTCGCCTTCCTGCACGGCCACGTGCTTGCCCTTGGGGATCAGGTACTCCTTGGGCTTGCCCACTTCCGGGGCGACCACGATTTTCCGCTTCCCCTTTATATGCTTTCCGAAGGAAACCACGCCGCTGATCTCGCTGATGATGGCGGTCTCTTTGGGTTTACGCACCTCGAAGAGCTCCGCCACCCGGGGCAGGCCGCCGGTGATGTCTTTGGTCTTGGTGGTTTCCCGGGGAATCTTGACGATAACGTCGCCGGGAAAGACCTCGTCGCCCTCATTCACCATGAGGATGGCGCCCACCGGCATGAAGTACCGGGCGACGGCGGGCGAGCCGGGGATGTGGGCCGTGGCGCCGGTGTCGTCCTTCACCGAGATGCGGGGCCGGAGATCCGGGTCCCGGCCTTCGATGATCAGCCGCGAGGCCTTGCCGGTCACCGGGTCGACCCGCTCCTGCACCGAAATGTTGTCGATGATATCGCCGAACTTGATGCGGCCGCCCACCTCAGTGAGCATGGCGTTGGTGAAGGGGTCCCATTCCGCCAGGATTTGGCCCGCCTCCACCGCCTGCCCCTCTTTTACCTTGATATGGGCCCCGTAGGTCAGGAGATAACGTTCCCGCTCGATACCCTTTTCGCTGTCTATAACTAGTTCCGCTTGACGGCTCAGATTCACCAGCTCGCCAGCGCGGTCGACGACCATCTTCGGGTTGTCGAACCGCACCCGGCCCTTGATCCGGGCCACGTGCATGCTCTGTTCCACCCGCCGGGAGGCCGTGCCGCCGATATGGAAGGTTCTCATGGTCAACTGGGTGCCCGGTTCGCCGATGGATTGGGCCGCCAGGATGCCGATGGCCTCACCCATGGACACGGAGGTGCCGTGGCCCAAATCCCGGCCGTAGCATTTGGCGCACACGCCCCAACGCGCCTGGCAGGTGAGCACCGACCGGATCTGGACCTTCTCCAATCCGGATTCCTCGATGCGCCGGGAGGCGTCTTCGTCGATCTCTTCATTGGCTTCCACCAGCACTTCGCCGGTGTGGCGATCAACGATGTCGTCCAGGGCCACCCGTCCCAGCACCCGGTCGCCCACCCGCTCGATCACTTCGCCGCCTTCCACCAGGGGGGTGACGAAGATGCCGTCGATGGTGCCGCAGTCTTCCTGCGTGATGACCGCGTCCTGAGCCACATCCACCAGTCGGCGGGTCAGGTAACCGGAGTTGGCCGTCTTCAAGGCCGTATCCGCCAGACCTTTCCGGGCGCCGTGGGTCGAGATGAAGTACTGCAACACCGTCAGGCCTTCCCGAAAGTTGGCGGTGATCGGAGTTTCGATGATTTCCCCCGAAGGCTTGGCCATCAAACCGCGCATTCCGGCCAACTGGCGCATCTGGTCCTTGCTGCCCCGGGCCCCGGAGTCGGCCATCATGAAGACCGGGTTGAAGGAGGCCACCTCTTCCTGGAGCACCGTCTCTTCCGACGAGCCCTCAGAGGCCGGCTCTTCGTGCACGATCACCTCACGGGCCATCTCCGCCATCATTTCCGCAGCTACTTCGTCGGTGGCCTTGGCCCAGATGTCCACCACCTTATT
>JBIOJX010000094.1:0-9431 GCA_044451265.1 Desulfobaccales bacterium | reverse complement strand
ATCTTCTAGATCCCAGATCTCCATCCCCTGCCAAAGCATGGCCCCCAGGCAGGCGGCAATCATCGTGGTCCAGGCGACGTAGGTCAGGACCGCCTGCAGGGTTATCCGGCTGGGGAAGAGACGATGGGCCCGAATGGTCAAGGCCAGGTTGATTACCAGGAAGGCCAGCCAGCTTACCAGCCAGGAGATATTCACCCCCTGGGCGGTGGTGAGCAGGCGCCGGAATTCGCTGCCGCCGGAGATCAGGGCCAGGACGAGCTGCAGGGCGAAGAAGGCATCGGCGGTGGTCTTTTTGGTTATGGGCATGGTTGGGGTAGGGTCTGAATAAATTTGCTTTTTGCAAAAAATAATGACGTTTGAGAAGGAAGCAACCCAAAGCCCTTCCCAAACGAGACATTTGGCGTAGAGCCTTTATGCCGCCCACGAGCGCAGAATATAGAAAAGCGGCCCGGAGGCCGCATAGTTGGAGCAATTAAAAGCGAATTATTGAGGAGAATCTGTAGGAGCTTTTGGGGCTTGGGGTTGAGTGACAGCCTTCACGTATTCGGAGAAGACTTGAAATTGAGACTGCAAAACCATGGTGTGATAGCCGACAACGGTAAAAAATAGCGTAGCCAGAGCGATGACCGCCGCGATAATCCAGAGCTTTAGCCCTTTTATGTCCCCGCGCACTTCCCGGATGTCAGTACGAATCTCTTTGATGTTATCATCGATATGAGAAAAGCGGGCATCTAAATATTTTTCGAAATGAGTGTCCATTGGTGGTTCCCCAGAACTATGCTCCAAAGCCGCCCTTTCGGCTTCTTCCCTGGCCATCTTTCTAAATTGCTCTTCGTATAGGAATGATAATTTACGTTCGGCCATTTATCAAGCCCTCTTGGAATAAATGTCAATCAAATCAGAGACTCCGCGATCTAAATCCTCATTACTCATCAGCGTCATGTCATGAAGAATATCTGCTTTTAGAGAATATAGATAGATACGACCGCATCCGGGGCATTCAAGGTAAGCATGCGGCATATACCCGGTTTCGAGATAATGAAGCACCGGACCGTTGGCCTCGATTTGCTTTTTCGTCACCTCGTCATCGGAAGGTGGAATATAAGATGCAAAAACCCGATACTTATCTATGGGTTGACCACATTCACAGGTTTTCATTTAATCCTCCTATATCTCAATATTTCAATAACATACATGACCATATTGCTCAACAAAAAAGCGCATCAGGTACCCGCTATCCATCCAAAACCTGTTTTCAAACAGCCAAACCCCGAGGATGGAGGTTGCATTATTCCGATTAGATTTGTGCTTCCGTGAACAATTCTATATAATTTTTTTGGATAAATTTTTTTTTCGAAAGGCGGCGCCTGCGTATGGCAGGTTTGCAGATAGAATACCTGAAGAAACTGGACCCGGCCCGGCGGCAGGCGATCCTGAGCCGCTCCCGCCAAGACGTGAGCGCAGTGCTAGCCACCGTGGCTCCGATCATCGCGGCCTTGCGTAAAGACGGCGACGCCGAATCCATCCGGCAGCACCGGCAGTTCAAGGCCGATCTGGCCGTGGCGGATTTGGAGGCCACGCCGCAGGAGTTCGAGGCGGCTTACCGGGCCGTGGACCCGCGGGTGCTGGCGGCCCTGAAGGTGGCCGCGGGCAATATCGAGAAGTTCCACCGGGCCCAGCGGGAACGGGAGATGTGGGCCATGGAAGTGCAGCCCGGCATCCTGGCCGGGCGCCTGACCCGCTCCCTGGACCGGGTGGGCTGCTACATCCCCGGAGGCCTGGCCTCCTACCCTTCCAGCGCCTTGATGAACATCATCCCCGCCCGGGTCGCCGGGGTGCGGGAGATCTTCGCCGCCACTCCGCCGGGGCCGGAGATGGCGGTGAACCCCGCCACCCTGGTGGCCGCCCACCTGGCCGGGGCGCAACGCCTCTTCAAGATCGGCGGACCCTGGGCCATCGGCTCGCTGGCCTACGGCACGGAGCTGGTGCCCCGGGTGGACAAGATCGTCGGGCCGGGCAACAAGTACGTCACCGCGGCCAAGCTCCTGGTCTTCGGCCAGGTGGACATCGACTCCCCGGCCGGCCCCAGCGAGGCCCTGATCCTGGCGGATGCTGCCGCCGAGCCCCGTTTTGTGGCGATAGACTTTCTCTCCCAGGTGGAGCACGACCCCGAAGCCGCCGCGGTTTTGGTAACGCCGTCGGCGGAGTTGGCCCAGAAAGTGGTAGACCTGATTGTCTCGGAACTGCCCCATCTGCCCCGGCGGGAGATCATCGAGGCGGCCTTAAGCAAATACTCCGCGGCGCTGGTGGTCGAGGATCTGGACGAAGCCATAGACTTTGCCAATCTCTATGCCGCCGAACATTTACAGATCGTCACCCGGGAGCCCTTTGCGGTCTTGCCCCGCATCCGCCACGCCGGCTCCATCTTTCTGGGGCCTTACGCCCCGGTGCCGGTGGGCGACTATGCCTCCGGGACCAACCACGTGCTGCCCACCGGGGGCTGCGCCCGGATGTTCTCCGGCCTGTCGGTGGACGATTTCATCAAGAAGCCCACCTTCCAGCACCTGTCCCGGGAGGCCCTGGCGGCCTTGAAGGACACGGTGATCACCCTGGCGGAGAGCGAAGGGCTGCTGATCCACGCCCGGGCCATTGCCGAGCGCTTCAGGTATGCCTGAACGCCTGGCCGATCAGGCAGGATAGAAGCCATGCCGACCCCTAAAACCCCAGCCGCGGTCCTCCCGGTTACGGAATTGAGCGACGTCCAGAACCACGTCAGCCCCCGCACCATCGACATCGACAAGGTGGGGGTAAAAAATATCTCCTATCCCATCGTGGTGCTGGACAAGTTCAAGGGCACCCAGCACACCGTGGCCCGGATCAACATGTACGTCAACCTGCCCCATCGCCACAAGGGCACGCACATGAGCCGGTTCATCGAGATCCTCAGCGAGTACCGCCGGGACGTCAGCCTGAAACAGATCGGCCCCATCCTGGAGGAGACCCGCCGGCGCCTGCACGCCCAGTCGGCCCACATCGAGATGAGCTTCCCTTATTTCATCGACAAGGAGGCCCCGGTCACCCGGGCCCGGGGGCTGATGGAATACATCTGCACCTTTACCGGGGCGCTCGAGGAAGACGGCAAGTTGAACCTGGTGGTGGGGATCACGGTGCCGATCACCACGCTATGCCCCTGCTCCAAGGAGATCAGCCTGGTGGGGGCGCACAACCAGCGCGGCGAGGTGCGGGTGCAGGTGCGCTACCGGAAGTTCTTCTGGATCGAGGATCTGATCCGCCTGGTGGAGGAGTCGGCTTCTTGTGAAGTCTATGCCCTCCTGAAAAGGCAGGACGAAAAATTCGTCACCGAAAAGGCTTACTCCAACCCCATGTTCGTGGAGGACGTGGTGCGGGAGATCGCCCACCGCCTCGGGCAAATCGACAATTTCACCTGGTACTCGGTGGAGTCGGAAAACTTCGAGTCCATCCACAACCATTCGGCCTACGCCTATATCGAATCGAAATAGAGACCGCCTCGCCAGATGGGCCGCCTTTTCCACTCCTGGATTTAGGCGGCTCTCTTTTTCCCTTCTTAAAAAACCCGGTCTTATTTCGGTTAGGTAATTCTACCTAGTTCAGAATGCGCACTTTTGCCTATTGGCTTTGCCCAAGCCGATCCTTACTTTTTGCACGTTAGACTAAATCTAGCCGTAATAATAAATGGTTATCGTTTCCTTCACCTTCCGGATACCCTTGGGCGGCGAAGAGAGCGGACGATTTCCCTAATTAAGGAGAATAACATGAGCTGCTTTGAAAAAGTGCACGGTGGCTTCAAGGCGGACGGCCTGGAACTGCGGGCCGCCAACTGCGGGTGCGGCGGCTTGACCGGCCCCGGCGGGGCAGGGTCGGGCGACTGTTGTTTCACCTACTCCAAGATTAAGCATGATCACAACACCATTTTTTTCTTTGGCAAGAATACCACCCCCAACACCACCAATAACTACGAGTGGGGCTACCGGGTCCAGAAGGGCGACCATATCGTGGATGTGCAGATGTTGGATACCCGGGGTCCCAAGAACTACAAGTTCGGCGGCGTCATGCCCCCGCCGCTGTCGGCCTGGACCGGCAAGGGCTGGGCGGTGATCTCCCAATTCGAGCGCCCCGTCGAGGGTGGCGGCGAGCCCCTGCCGGAGTGGTGCGACAGCGCCGCCTCGGCCTGCGAGCGGCCGCTGGTGGAGAAAGAGTCGGGCAAGGGAGATTTTCACTAAATCTCCCGAGGCTGGATGAATCCGAGCTAGACCGGCCTTTTTTCTGAGGTAAGACAGGGAGGGGCGGTTGGCCTCGAGCGCAGGGATCTGCCTGGGAGCATACCTGGGGGGATGGTCCGGAAGTTTGTTCCGGCCGTCCCCCGAATTTTTTGGGGCGGTTGACCAGCTATCCCCAATTATTCACGACATTTTATAAGAAATATTAATTGTTTCAAAAAGCAGAGGGTTTTATGGAGAACAGCCGCCCTCGGCTGTTCTTTTGCAGGCCAGGGCGACTGCTCTCCATTTTTCGTTTCCTTACTCTGGGTTGGAGATTATATGAATTTCCCGGGCTAGCCGCTGACCCGGACCCGAATCTTCATGAACTGCTCCGGGGATTTGTGCTTCTCCCAGGGCCGGGCGATGTTGACCGTCACTTCGGTGTCTCCCGCCTGCCGGGCTTGCCAGACAAACTCAATCCGGCCGAAATCACCCGGCCTCGGCTGCGTCGGCGGCAGGTCCCGCCGGGACCGCAAAGTCAGAACCTCGTCGTCGTAAACCGGGGGCAGGACGTTATAGCCGCCGCTCCCCGGATTGCGCAGATTCAGGACCAAGGTTTCGCCCACCTTCAGGGTCACCGTCCGCCCCGAGTCTTTTTCGGTAAGGGTGAGGGCAGCCGGGGCCGCCTGGAGCGGCGCAGCCGGCAGCATCAAGGCCATCAGCCAAAAACCAGCCATTACAAGCGGGGCGAACCGAGAGCGAAACATAGGTGACCTCATCACTACGGCAGGCTTAAGCTCCCTCAACGGTTCCGAGAGATTGGCCTGCCAGGATTATTCTGCATTCTTCCGGCTTTTGCCCTTCTTGACCGCTTTCGCCGGGACCTTGCCGCTCAGCAGCTTCTCCTGGCCCGGCAGGGCCCCCAGCCACTGCACCTGGCCGGTGTCCAGCTCATAGAGGGCGCCCAGCAGCTTGAGCTTGCCGGCCTTCACCTTGGCCTTGATCAGCGGGCTCTTTTGCAGGATATCTTCCATGGCCTGAAAGACGTTGTTTTTGATGGCTGCCGCGATCACGACCTCGGCCGCGGCCCCGAGATTTTCCTCTTTGGCCTTGGTCGCCGCCGGTTTAATGGGGGCTACCAGGGCGCCGATGCTGCCCGGGAGTTTGGCGCCTTCCACCACCGCAGTAACCGCGCCGCACTGGCTGTGGCCCAGGACCACCACCAGCGGGGTGCCCAGGTGGTCCACGGCGTATTCCATGGAGCCGATCTCATCGGTGGCGGCCACGTTGCCGGCCACCCGCACCACGAAGAGATCGCCGAGGCCCTGATCAAAGATCACTTCCACCGGCACCCGGGAATCGGAGCAGGAGAGCACCGTGGCGCAGGGGTGCTGCCCCTGGCCGGCGGTCAGGGCCCGGCGGGCCGCGTCCTGGTGGGGATGGGATGCTTTGCCGTCGAGATAACGGGCGTTGCCGTCCTTCAGCAGCTTCAGGGCCTCATCGGCGGACAGGCCCGATTCGGCAGTCCCCGAGGCCAGGGCCGGGGCGGCCAGGACCGCCAGGCACAGGAAAATCAGCAGCACCTGGGTAATTTTCTTCATCCGGGTCATGGCAAGACTCCTGGTTGATGGAGTGGCTTGGGCCGATCATAGCATAATTTTCCGGTTTGGAAACCGACGGCGACCAGAAATCGCCCGGGCGGGTCAGCCGCCATTTCCCCCAAGACCTGCCTTGACAAGTTCCAGGCAATGATCATATGATAAAACATTCAATATTTCAGGAAGTTCGGCGCTCCGGCGACGGCATCCAGGGGACTAACTTTTGATCTCCGAGGGGGAGTAAGAGCATGAGGCACGCACTGGGTATCCGGTATCTGGCGGTGGTAATCCTGGTCCTGTTTCTGGCGGGTTGTACGGAGACTTACGCCTACCTGCCTTCCGTGGGCTCGAAGAGTGCCCCGGGGGCCGAGGCCCAGCCCGGTCCGGCGGCCGAGGTGCCGGCGCCGGCCCCCAAGCCGGATTTGCCGCAGCAGGTCCAGGCCCTGGAGACCCGGGTGCAACAGTTGGAGACCCGGCTGACGGAACTGGAAGGCCGGCAAGCCGCTCCCGCCGCCCCGCCGACCGCCCGGGTCAAGGAGCGCCCGGCGACGTTGTCGCCCTCCAAGGCCGCCTCTCCCGCGCCGGCCACGGCCGCGCCCGGGGCCGCGGATAAGACTTACGCCGAGGGCTACAACCTCTACCAAACGAAAAAATACGCCCAGGCCCGGACCAAGTTCTCCCAGTATTTGAAAGAGCAGTCCAAGGGGCGCCAAGGCCCAGGAGGCCCACTATTATCTGGCCGACAGCTTTTATCAGGAGGCCAAATACTCGGAAGCCGCCTCGGAATTCAATAAAATGGCCAGCCAATATCCCAAGAGCGTCCTGGCCCCGGCCGCCCTGCTGCGCCAGGCCCTGGCTTATCAGAACCTGCAGCAAACCGCGTCATACCGCAGCACTTTAAAGAAACTGACCCAGGCCTATCCCAAAAGCCCGGAGGCCAAAGAGGCGGATAAGTGGTTGAAGGAAGGCAAGAAAGAGGCGCCCGCCAAGGCCCCGGCCAAGGCGGCCAAACCGGAATAAAGGAAAATCCCTGGCTATTTCCGGGCCCAGGATGATTTCCGGGGGGCGGGGTTAAAACCCGCCCCTAACGCACCGGTTGGAAAACTTTTTCGGAGCCCAAGAGCAAGAAGCAGCATATAATCTTAAACAGGTCTGCCATCCGGCGGAAATACTTTAGGGGCGGCCAAAGTGGCCGACGGATTAACTCAATATGCTAAGTTTTCTGCGTAAATATTCAAAATCCTGGATGATTGCCCTGATCGTCGGGGCCATCGGCATCGTCTTCGTCTTCACCTTCGGCTACGGCGGCATGAAGTCCGGGGCCTTTCGGGAAGTGGCCACGGTCAACGGCGAGCCCATCTTGATCACCGCTTACCAGCGGCAATTCACTGAGCTGTTCAGACAATACCAGGAGCAGAGCCGGGGCGAAATGACCGAGGAGATGGTCAAGGCGCTGCGGCTCAAAGAAATGGCCCTGAAGCGGCTGATCGACGAAAGCCTGGTGTTGCAGGCGGCTAAGCGTCAGGGATCGGCGGTGAGTGACGCCGAACTGCGGGAAGAGATCCAGCGTCTGCCTTATTTCCAACGGGACGGCAAGTTCAACGAACAGATCTATTATCTGGTGCTGTCCCGGAATCGCCTGAATACCTCGGAGTTTGAGGCGCAGGAGCGCCGCCGTCTCGAGATGAGGAAGGTGGTCGAGGAACTGACCTCCCTGGCCAAGGTCTCCGACGCCGAGCTCCTGGAGATGTTCCATCTGGGCAAGGACACGGTCAAGGTCAGCTATATCGTTGTCAGCCCGGACAAATTTATGGCCAAGCAGAAGGTCAACGAGGCGGACATCTCCCGCTACTACCAGGACAATCAGGCCGCGTTTCGCCTGCCGGCCCGGGCCCGGGTGAGCTATTTCCTCTTCCGGCTCCAGGATTTCCAGGAGCAGGCCAAGATTTCCCCGGCGGAGGTTGAGGCCTTCATCAAGGAACACCCGGCGGAATTCTCCCGGGCCAAGGTGATTCGGGCCCGCCAGATCATGCTGGCCCTGCCGCCCAAGGCCGAAGCCGCCAAGAAAGAGAGTCTGGGTAAGCAGGCCCAGGAATTGCTGCAGAAATTGCATGGGGGCGAAGATTTCGCCCAGTTAGCCAAGGCCCAATCCCAGGACCCCGCCAGCCGGGAGAAGGGCGGAGATCTGGGTGACGTCCAGCGGGGCCAGCATCCCCAGGAGTGGGACCGGGTCGCCTTCGCCCTGCCTCCCCATCAGGTGGGCCGCGTCGACACGCCCCAGGGCATCTACCTGATCAAGGTGGAGGAGGTCAAGGAGACCGAAAAGGTACCCGACGCCGAGTCCAAGGTGACGGCGATGCTCAAACAGCAACGGGCCAGGACCCTGGCCCAGGAGGCGGCCCGGGAGGCCCGGACGGCCCTGTCTCAGGGGACGGTGGCGGAGGTGGCCAAGAAATATAAAGTCACTGCCGTGGAAACCCCCTGGATCGGCCCGAAAGATCAGGTGCTCGGACTGGGGGCGCTGCCCGCCTTCAACCAGACGGCCTTGCAGCTCAAGGCCGGGGAAGTGAGCCAGGTGGTGAATCTGCCGGACGGCCCGCTGGTCATGAAGTCCCTGGAATATCAGGCGGAGCAGGTCCCGCCCCTGGAGAAGATCAAGGACCAGGTGGCCCAGCAGGTCAAGAAGCAGGGCGCCCTGAAAGAGGCGGAAAAAGAGGCCGCCCAACTGCTGGCCCGGCTGCAGAAGGGCCAAGCCCTGTCCCAGGTGGCGGCCGCGGCCGGCGTGCCCGTCAAAGAAAGCAAGCTTTTCACCCGGTTCGAGGGCTTTGACGGCCAGAAGGCGGCCGAGGCCTTGACCAGCGCCGCCTTTGTCCTGTCCAAAGAGCATCCCTATGTCGACCAGCCCGTCCCCTGGCAGGACAATTATTATATCCTAACCTTCAACGAACGCCGCGCCGCCGACCAGGCGGAGTTGGAGAAAGACCGGGAGCAGATGAAGGCTCAGCTTCTGGAGCAAAAGAAGCAGATGATGTTTCAGTCCTGGCTGGACGCCGAGCTCCAGCGGGCCAAGATCAAGGTTTACGAGTTGCCTTGAGGTTGAGGTCTGCCACGCAGACTTGGCCACGAGGTTAGCGCTCTTCCAAGAGGCGACATAGAGCAGAGGGGCCGATGCAACCTGACCATTTCAGCAGAACCGCCGTGGGTACGGCCTTTATGCGCGCCTACCATGCCGCCCACGACCACCCCAAGATTTTTGACGATTTTCTGGCTCAGCGCCTGATCAAGGCAGAAGAATATCAAATTATCGAGGCGCGCCACCTCGAGGTGTTCCGCCGCACTGACCCGGCCCGGGCGGCGGCGTGTCCCGATCAGGCCAGCGCCCTGGCCGGCTGGATGCAGTCCGGGGCGCCCCAACCCATCACCCTCGGCCGGGCGCGCTATGCCGAAGACAACCTGGAACAGGCCGTCAGGCAGCAGGGGGTGAAGCAGTACGTGATCCTGGGAGCCGGGCTGGATACCTTCGCCTGGCGGCGCCCGGATTTGTTGGCGAGCCTGCAAGTCTTCGAGGTGGACCATCCCGCCACCCAAGCTT
>JBIOJX010000093.1:0-9723 GCA_044451265.1 Desulfobaccales bacterium | reverse complement strand
GTTGTTGCCGCCCACCGGCAGGACGAAGTTATGGCGCAGGGCGTTTTCGGCAAAGATGGCCAGGTTGGTGGTGCCGCCGCCGAAGTCGATGAGGGCCACGCCCAGTTCCTTCTCTTCGTCGGTGAGGACCGCCTCGCCCGCGGCCAGGCTCTGCAGGGCGATGCCGTTCACCTCCAGGCCGGCCCGGTTGGCGCATTTGAGAATATTATTGAGCGACGTGACCGCTCCGGTGACGATGTGCACCTTGCACTCCAGGCGCACCCCGTGAATCCCCACCGGGTCCTTGATGCCATCCTGGCCGTCGATTAAAAAGTCCTGCACCAGGGTATGGATCACCTCCCGGTCGGAGGGGATGGCCACGGTGCGGGCCGTCTCGATGACCCGGTCCATGTCCGCCGGGGTCACCTCCCGGTCCTTGATGGCGATGATCCCCTGGCTGTTGATCACCTTGGTCTGGCCGCCGCCCACCCCGGCATAAACTGAGCGGATCTCGCAGCCGGCCATGGTCTCCGCCTCTTCCACGGCCTTGCGGATGGCCCGGACGGTGTTTTCGATGTTGACCACCACACCCTTGCGCAAGCCGCCGGCGGTGGGGGCGCAGCCCAGGCCGACGATGTCCACCTGGTTTTCCCGCACTTCGCCCACCACGGCGCAAATCTTGGTGGTGCCGATGTCCAAACCAACGATTAGATCTTGGGGCACGTTGCCATCCTATCGAGCCTCTTCCGTCCCTTTCAGGTTGATCAGCACCCGGTCGGGGTAGTCGAGATTAATGCGCCCGGTCCGAGCCAGGTAGCCCTTTTGGGCCAACGCCGGCAAGACCTGAGCAAATTTTTTTAATTTTTCTGAATAATCGTTAAAACCTAAATCCAGGGCGGCCCCCAGACCATTGACATAGAGGGTGAACCCCCGGTCCAGGTCCAGGTGGACCTCGGAGACGTTTTCCAGGCTCAGCGGCGCCTGGGTCTGTTTGAGCACGCCCAGCAACTGGAAGGTCTGGGCCACCAGGGGCGCCAGCGACCCTTCCGGATGCTGGAGGTTTTCCGGTTTTAGGCCCGTAATTACCGGAAAATCATGCGGATCGCCTGGCGATAACGGTTTATACAGAGTTCCCTGGCGATCGATGTAAAAGAGCTCTTCCCCCAACTGCACCAGGGCCGCTGGTTCTCGTTCCTGGATGTGCAAGTGGATGCGGTGGGGCCATTTCCGGGTCAATTCGGCCCGGGCAATCCACGGATGAGCCATGAGGGCCCGTTCCACCCGCCCCGGCCGGACGGCTAAGAGGCTGGTTTCAGGACCTAAGTTGGCCAGGTGCAGAATCACTTCCGGCGTGAGCCGCCGGGCGCCGTCGATTTCGATGTTCCTGATATCTTTAATGCAAAAGTAAGAAGAGGTCAAGAGCAGATGATAGAGGAGCAGCAGACCCAGGCAGAGCCCGGCCAATCCCGCGACCCCCGAGGTGAGGAGAAACAGCCGCAGCCAGGACCTTTTGGAGCCGCCGAAACGTCCGCGGCGATAGCTGTTGCTGGGCTTTCCCCGGGAGAAAAGGCCCGATTTTTTTATCTTTGCCGGTCTCTGGGGCGTCAGACGCGAAGGGCGCTCAGGGCGCGTTTTCCGGGGCATGGCGGTTTTCCTTAAGGGCAAGCCTCCCTGTAGGGTGGGCACTGCCCACCAAAATCTAATACACCATTCTAGCGCTTGCCGTCCAGCCGGGCCAGCAAGTCTTCCCCGGTCTTCCAGATATCCCCGGCCCCGAGGGTGAGGACCAGGTCGCCTTCCCGCAAATGTTCCAGAATAATATCGGCCACCGCGCCCTTTTCTTCAACAAAGTGGACCGCCGGGTGGCCGCTCTGGCGGATGCCTTCACAAATGGCCCGGCCCGAGACGCCTGCCAATGGTTTCTCGCTGGCCGCGTAAATCTCCGTGACAAAAACCAGCCCGGCCCGGGCAAAGACCGGGAAGAACTCCGGCAGCAGGGCGGCGGTGCGGCTGTAGCGGTGCGGCTGAAAGGCCACCACCAGCCGGCGCTGGGGGAAGGCCTGGGCCAGGCCCGTCAGGGTGGAGGCGATCTCCGTGGGGTGATGGCCGTAGTCGTCCACCACCGTAATGCCCCGGGTCTCGCCCTTCACCTGACAGCGCCGGTGGATCTGCCCCAGGGCCTGGAGGCCGGCCTGCCAGGCGGGGAAATCGAGGCCCAGGCTGTGGGCCACGGCGCAGGCGGCCATGGCGTTCAGCACGTAATGGGAACCGGCCAGGGGCACCGTCACTTGCCCCAGCCTCCGGCCGCGGTGGGTCAGGCTAAAGGAGTAACCCAACCCCCGGGGCTCCGGGTCCGCGGCCCGGAAGTGGGCGCCGTTGTTCCAGCTGTAGGTGATCACCTCGCCCCCGAAGCCCCGCAGCGCCGGCTGGAGATGCGGGTCGTCGGCCCAGGCGATGACTTTCGCCCCGGTAGGCAGCTTCTGGAAATAGGCGGCGAAGGTCTCCTGGATGTGGGCCAGGTCCCGGTAGAAGTCCAGGTGCTCCCGGTCCAGGTTGGTGACCACGGTAATCTGGGGGCTGAGATACGTGAAGGAGCCGTCGCTCTCATCGGATTCGGCCACGAAGTACTCACCCCGGCCCAGGACGGCGTTGGAACCCAGGTGGTCACATACCGCCCCCACCACCACGGTGGGGTCGAGGCCGCCGGCCCGAAGAATCGCCGCAGTCATGGCGGTGGTGGAGGTCTTGCCGTGGGCCCCGGTGATGGCGATTTGCTGGTGGCCCTCCATCAGCCGGGCCAGCATCTGGCCCCGGCGTAGTACGGTGAGGCCGCGAGCCCGGGCCGCGGCCAGCTCGGGGTTGTCTTCCTTGACCGCGGTGGTATACACCACGATGTCGGCGTCTGCCAGGTTCTCGGCCCGGTGGCCCTGGTGCACCCGCACCCCCAGGTCCGCCAGCCGCCGGGTAATCGGCCCAACCGCCAGGTCCGAGCCGCTGACGCGACAGCCGCGCCGTACCAACAGCTCCGCCAACCCGCTCATGCCGATACCGCCGACGCCGATGAAGTGGTAGGTAGATTGTTTTACCATTTATTAATAATCTGATTCTTGTTTATTATTTGATTATGAAGGTGAAGTTGTTTATAGTTTATTCTTTAAAATTAAATAAAATCAATAATGCCGCGATCATTATTTTGCCAAAACAAGATTAAAATTAGCACAAACTAACTTACCTTTGCCATAATAGACCTTTAGTAAAACTGGATATTTTCCTGATGGAGGAATTTCTTTATTTTCTGTGCCTATTGTCTGAGTATATTGAATTACATAATTACCGCCAGGTATTTCATCTGGGTCCATGCTTTTATGATGAGTGTAAGTCTCATACTTATATTTTGGTTCATCCGAGCTACGATGGTTGAGTTTAATCGGGTCTGAAATATATATTTTCTCATTTATTGGGCCACTTGAAGACATTCCTTCATTTTTAAATGCATAATTATATGTAAATTTAACAGTTCCATCATCTTCTTTAATAATTTTAGCCTTAATATCTTGCTTTTCAAGTGGATTGCCATTTTCCCCTAGCAATACGAGGTTAGGCGGAAGATCAGCCTTACCTATGTCGGTTCTTATTTACTTTTTAAAGTCACTAAGAGAATTCTTTTCATAATTGAAATTACAACTTACTACTATAAATAATACACTAAAAACCATTATGCAAAAACTGGCCAACCCACCAAAATACCACTTAATATCACCAAAACGTTTCTCATCACTCGCAATCCGCTTTTCCAACTCTTCGAAACGAACTTTTGCGTCATCATCCATCTTTTATTCCCCCAATATATCCTAATAGTTAAATTAGGGTGGGCACTGCCGACCAAATACGTTACATCATTCATTGCTTGGCGTTAATATTTTTTCGGCTGCCATCTGTAATCCTAATATTGTCAGCCCCAGTACATACGCAACAATCGGCAGCCACATACCAAATTTGCCGAACCTGAAATAAATCCAGGAACAATTTACTATAAAGAAGGTTGATGGGCCAAATTTGAATCCTATCACCAGAGTCAATAATATAATAACTGCGATAAAAATGGTAGTATTTGGACTTTTATAAGTAAACATCAGGACAAACAAGGCCGCCAGTGGCCCGCCAACATAAACAATAAGCACCAGGAGCTTGTAAATTGGATTTATGATCCACGCTTTTTCTTTAAAGATATTTTCTAAGCTATTCAAGTCCATAATCGCGGCATCCTTCTTAATCTTTAACTCAGGGTGATCTGTCGTGGGCTTCTCGGTTCCAGGCTGCTTCCCAGGATTATGATGGGCAGTGCCAGCCCAATATTTTCCCAACCAGATTTTTCAGGGAGAGATAAACTTTTTTCAAAAAAAGCAGGATATCAAGGCAACACATAAAAAATTATCCCAAAACGGTGCGGGCCGTGCCCCGGCCCCATCAGTCGATGGTACCGGCAATCAACTCCAGACACCCCGCCACAATCTCCCTGGCCGCGTCGGGGCGGGCCAGGCGGCGGGCGGCCGCTTCCATCCGGGCCAATTGTTCAGGTTCGGTTAGGAATTGCTTTATCTTACCAGCGAATAGGCCTGCGGTAAAATCCTTATTTAAAATTAATGCCGCAGCCCCGGCCTCGACCAGAAAACGGGCGTTGACCTCCTGATGGTTGTTGGCCGCGAACGGGTAGGGCACCAGGAGCGACGCCCGGCCCACCGCGGTGAGCTCCGCCAGGGTGGAGGCCCCGGCCCGGCAGACGACGAGGTGCGCCTGGGCCATCAACTCCGGCATCTCCGAGCTGAAGGCCTCCACCCGGGCGGCAAAACCGGCCCGTTCATAGCCGGCGGCCACCTCCTCCCGATCCGCCTCGCCGGTCAAATGGAGCAAGCGCAGCCGCTCCTTCAGGTCCATTAACTCCGGCAAGGCGGCCAGCACCTCCATATTGAGGTGGTGCGCCCCCTGACTGCCGCCGGTGATCAGCACGGTGAACGGCTGTTCCGGCCGGGGCGGACTCTCCCGGAAAAACTCCTCCCGGGCGGGGTTGCCGGTCCAGACCGCCAGGTCCCGGCGGAACTGCTCCAGCGAGGCCGGAAAGGAGACGAAGACCCGGTCGGCCAGGTGCGCCAGCCAACGGTTGGTGAACCCGGGTAGGGCGTTCTGTTCGTGCAGGGCCAGGGGCAGTTTCAGGGACCAGGCCGCCAGCCCCACCGGACCGGCGGTGTAGCCGCCCATGCCCAAAACCAGATGGGGCGAAAGATACTGGAGGCGCCTCCGGGCCTCCCGAATACTCTTCGGCAAGCGCCACCAGGTGCCGAGCCGGGAGAACAGCCCCTGGCCTTTTAGGGCCCGGCCGGCCACCGTCTCCCAGGGGAAGCCGGCGCTCTCCAGAATCCGGGTGGCCACGGCCTTGGGGCTGGTGATAAAGGTGACGTTGGCCCCGTGGCGCGCGACAAACTCCCGGGCCACCGCCAGGCCCGGGAACAGGTGGCCGCCGGTGCCCCCGGCGGCGATGACAATCCTCAGGTCCATAAGTTTCGAGTTTCGAGTTTTGGGGAAATCCTGTTTCGAAAAGTTTCTTCCGGTAGCACCGGCTTTCCAGCCTGTGGTGGCGGGCGGGACGCCCGCCCAACTCCATCTGCCGCAGGGCCTCCAGAAATTTCTCCGGCTCCGGCACGCTCAGGAGCAGCGAGTAGCCCTCCCGGGTGGGCAGGTAAACCACTCGCCGCTTGTCCGTCAGGAAGATCAGGGCCTTCTCGCCGTTGCTTAGCCGGAACCAGCCGCTGCCGTAACCCGGCAGGCCGGCGCCGTTGGTCCGCCACACCGGGCGGTAATTCGGATCTTCGGTCAGGTCCACCGGCCTGGCCTCCTCCCTTAAAAGGGAAGCTGCCGGGAGGCGCCGGCCGTAAAGATCTCCCCGAATTGCCAGGCCTTCCGGACTAACCTCAAATTTCACGTGCCGGGAGGCATAGGCAAAGCTGCCGAGAAGCAGAATTATGCCCCCAGTTACCAGCGCCACGATCCCGAAGACTACGACCGGGGCGCTGGCCGCCGGCAAAAATAATACTGCCAAGCACCAGCGCCGCGACCCCAAAGGTGATGACCGGGCCGCTGCTCGCCGGAACAATGGGGAACACCTCTTTCATGGGGCGCCAATCCTTTCCAATTGGCTGGCGGCCGCGGCTCGGCGCCGGGTGGCTCAGGTTGTGGACGGGGAGCCGCTCGGGGCCGGCGCCGCGGCCTTGGCCGGCGGCGGCCCCGCCGGACGCTTGATCTGGCTGCTGATGTTCAGCAGGATGCCCACCGCCAGCATGCTGGCTATCATGGAAGAGCCGCCGTAGCTGAGAAACGGCAGGGACAGCCCCTTGGTGGGCAAAATGCCGCTCACCACCCCCATGTTGATGGCCGCGGGCAGGCCGATGACCAGGGTCAACCCCAGGGCCAGATAGGAGCCGAAGATATCCGGGGCCTTGAGGCTCAGGCGCAGTCCCCGGGCCACCAGGATGGCAAACAGACCCAGGACCAGGAGCAGACCCACGAAGCCCATTTCCTCGCTGAAGATGGAAAGGATGAAGTCGGTGTGGGAGTCCGGCAGGTAGAAGAGCTTGGCCCGGCTCTGGCCCAGACCCAGCCCCAAAAGGTTGCCGGAGCCGATGGCCAGCAGAGACTGTTTCAACTGGTAACCGACGCCGTCCCCGTATTTCCAGGGGTCCCTGAAGGAGAGGATGCGGTCGAACTTCTTCGGATCTCTCACCACCGCCGCCACCGCCAGGCAGATTACCCCCCCCAGGGAGAGACCGAGATGGAGCAGATTGATGCCCCCCACAAAGAGCATGGTCAAGACGATGGCCGCCAGGGTCAGGGCGGTGCCGAAGTCGGTCTCGATGCCGATCAGCCCGATGAAGAGCCCGGCCACCAGCATGTGGGGCAGAAAGCCGATGGCGAAATGCTTCATCTTTTCCTGCTTGTGGGTGAAGGAGTAAGCCAGGAACATGACCACGGCGATCTTGGCGAACTCGGAGGGCTGCAGGGTGAGCGGACCCAGACGGATCCAGCGGGCCGCGCCCCGCACCTTGCCGCCGATGCCCGGCAGAAATACCAGGATCAGGCAGAACAGGCTAAAAAATAAAAAGGGATAGACCCAGCGCTGGTAATTATGATAATTGATCTTCCGGCCCACCAGCAGGGCCCCCAGGCCCAGGACCGCATACATCCCCTGACGCTTAATGAAGTAGAAGGGATCGCCGTAGTTGGCCTGGGCCATGATGTTACTGGCCGTAAATATTATCCCCAGGCCCAGGAACATCAAGGAAAAGGCGCTGGCCGCCAGAATCAGGTCACAATTTACCCCAGGGGCGGCAATGGAGTCAGAATTGGCGTCAGTTGGCATGTGGTAATTCCTTCACTAATCTTTGGAAGGTTTCGCCCCTCTGGGCATAATCCTTGAACATGTCGAAGCTGGCGCAGGCCGGAGACAAGAGCACCACCTCCCCGGGCCGGGCCAAATCATGGGCCCGTTGCACCGCCTCCGCCAGGTCCTTGACCTGGCAGATGGGGGCCAGGCCCTTCCAGACCTGGCTCAGGCGCTCCCGGGTTTCTCCCAGCAGGACCAGGGCCTTGACCCGTTCTCGGATCAGGGGTGAGATCAGGCTGAAATCGCTATCCTTGTCCCGGCCGCCGGCAATGAGGATCACCGGTTTGGCAAAGTACGCCAGGGAGACGGCCACGGCGCCCACGTTGGTGCCTTTGGAGTCATCATAAAACGCCACCCGGTCCACCTCCGCCACGAACTCCAGGCGATGGGGCAGACCTTGAAAGGAGGCCAGCACCCGGCGGCAGGCCGCGGGTACGGCGCCCGCGTCCAGGGCCAGCATTAGTGCCGCCATGACGTTTTCCAGGTTGTGGTATCCGGAGAGACGGATATCGGCCACCGGAAAAATCTCTTCCCTGACGCCGTCCAGCTTGACGTGCAGCGCCTCATCAGCCAGCCAGGCGCCCCGGGTCAGGGGGCGGGTGCTGGAAAAAAAGTAAACCCGGCCCGGACCGGCGCCCAGGGTTCCCACCAGCTTATCGTCGCCATTGAGGATTTTAAGCTCGCCCTCCTGCAGATGGCGGAACAGGCCGGCCTTGGAAGCGGCATAGGCCGCGAGCGATGGGTAGCGGTCCAGGTGGTCCGGGGTGATGTTGAGCAGGGCGGCGGCCTGGGGATGGAAACTAGGGGCAGTGTCCAACTGGAAGCTGCTCACCTCCAGCACCAGAAAATCCGCCTGCTGCTGCCCGGCCAGCAGCGAGATCACCGGGGTGCCGATATTGCCCCCCACCAGGGGCCTGAGGCCCGAGGCCTGGAGCAATTCCCCCACCAGAGTGGTGGTGGTGGTCTTGCCGTTGGTGCCGCTCACGGCCATCAGGGGCTTCTCGATGAAATGGCTGGCCAGTTCCAGTTCTCCCCAAACGGGCAGGCCGGACTCCCGGGCCGCCTTCAGCCAGTCCAACTCCGGCGGCACCCCGGGGCTGGGAATGATGAGGTCGTAGCCTTGCCAGCGGGGTCGGGCCACGCCCAATTCTTCCGTGACCCCCAGGCCGGCGATTTCCCGGCGCGGCTCCGCCAGGGTCGCCGGCGTCGCCAGGTCCGTCACGGTCACCCGGGCTTCCTTCTCCGCCAGAAAGCGGCACAGGGCCACGCCGGTGCGGGCCAGCCCTACGACCAAGATTTTTTTGCCGTTAAGTTCCATGGGCGCGTTCAGCATTATTGAGAGTGCTTGTTTTTTACAGGCGAAAAGGGGAATCGGCGAAAAGGCGAAAAAACCTCTTGATCATATTTCAAAAGATTTTCGTCTTCTTCGCCCTTTCGCCTCTTCGCCCTTACCTCGATTGAAAAGATGTAGGTAAGCTCAAAAAATCCCGATAACAATTTATCTGAGTTTCAAGGCACTTAGCGACACCAGCCCCAAAATAATGGCAATAATCCAGAAGCGCACGATCACCTTGGGCTCGGGCCAGCCCTTGAGTTCGAAGTGGTGGTGCAGCGGCGCCATGCGGAAGATGCGCTTGCCGTTGGACATCTTGAAGAAGCCCACCTGGAGGATCACCGACAGGGCCTCCACCACGAAGAGGCCGCCCACGATGGCCAGCAGGATTTCCTGCTTGGTGGCCAGGGCCACGGTCCCCAGCACGCCGCCCAGGGCCAGGGCCCCCACATCCCCCATGAAGACCTCGGCCGGGTAAGCGTTGAACCACAGGAAGCCCACCCCGGCGCCCACCAGGGCCCCCAGGTAGATGGACAGCTCCCCCACTCCCCGGACGTAAGGAATTTGCAGATACGCGGCGATCTTGATGTTACCCGTCAGGTAACAGAAGATCATGTAAAAGGCCGCGGCGATGGTCACCGGGCCGATGGCCAGGCCGTCCAGACCGTCGGTAAGGTTTACGGCGTTGGCGCTGCCCACGATGACAAAGACCGCGAACGGAATGAAGAACCAGCCCAGGTCCGGCTGCACCTGCTTGAAGAAGGGCACCGTCAGGGTGGTGCTGTAGGCTGGGCTGAAATAGAGCCATAGGGCCGGCGCCAGGGCCACCAGGGCCTGGCCCACCAGCTTGGCCCGGCCGCTGAGGCCCTGGTTGTGCTTCTTGACGACCTTGAGATAATCGTCGTAGAAACCGATGAAGCCGAAGCCCAGGGTTACCAGGATCAACATCCAGACGTAGGGATTGTTCAGTTCCGAC
>JBIOJX010000092.1:0-9787 GCA_044451265.1 Desulfobaccales bacterium | reverse complement strand
ATCCCTCAGTAATTATTTTGGGATTTACTGGATCGATCGGCAGCGGCTGCACTTTTATTTCTCGTAAAATACCTGAAATATCAAAACATAATTATAAACACTTTAAATTATCAGATATTATTAGAAAGCACCTCGATAAAACTGGTTTTAAAGATAGAGTATCAATTGAAGTAATGCAAAATATTGGAAATGAATTACG
This sequence comes from Desulfobaccales bacterium, assembly GCA_044451265.1. GTDB lineage: Bacteria > Desulfobacterota > Desulfobaccia > Desulfobaccales > 0-14-0-80-60-11 > JAPLJC01. The sequence goes on along the minus strand of JBIOJX010000092.1, from coordinate 9,588 downwards.
CAATGATCATGGAAGAGAATACTTAATTAAAACTTTAATTGACAACATTTTTAGTGAAAAAGAAAAGTATGAAGATTGCAATGAAATAATAATCGATGGGATTAAGAACACTGAAGAGATTAACTATTTACGATCTTTCCCCTATTTTTTCTTATTTTCGATACAAGCAGATAGGGAAATTAGACTACGTCGATCAATAGGTAAGATTGTAACATGTGGGCCAGAATTCCTAGAAGCTGACAAAAGGGATGAAGTTGAGTCATATGAATATGGTCAACAAGTAAAAGCATGTGATTATTTAGCAGACATTATTTTATTAAATAATGACTTAATACCAGATTTTCCTGATTCGAAAAAAGAAGAATATATTAGGTCAATTTATATTAAATATATTGTTCCCATCGAGATATTAAGGGAAGGGAAGCATTCGCCTGATATTAAACCTAGTATCGATGAATTTTCTATGACTACTGCTTACGCTATAAGCAAGATGTCCAGTTGCGAAAAACGAAAAGTTGGTGCAGTTATAGTAGATATTCATAAACCGGAGGGAGGGGTTATAACTAACAAGGATAAAAAAATAACAGAAATCCCATTTATTGTTTCTACAGGTTATAATGAGGTCCCAGTTGGCTCTTATATGTGCATTTATGATCCAGAATACCAAAAATGTTATAGAGATTATAGACAAGAACAATATGCTCCTAAATTAAAGTTTTGTCCTAATTGTGGAAAAAGAATCGAGATAAAGATTGAATGCAAAAATTGTAGTGAAATTTACGATAAATTTGTTAAAATATGCAAAAAGTGTCATAAAGAAATTGATTCACAGGTTATTTGTGATTGTGGGAAAAATATTTTTCTTGAATTCCTTCCAGGAGGCAAAGAAACTCCAGGAAAATTATTAGATTTATGTCGTTCTCTGCATGCAGAAGAAAATGCTTTATTGAATCTTGTTAAAATAGGCAGAAAATCTAACGAGAATATAATATTATATACAACAACTCAGCCATGCAATTTGTGTGCCAATAAAATTGTGGCAGCTGGAATTAAAAAGGTTGTTTTTGCAGAACCATATTTGATGGAAGAATCTAAAAAAATATTAGATCGCGGTGGGGTTGAAGTAATAAGGTTCCAAGGCGTAAAAAGCTCGGCTTATTTTAGGCTATATCAATAATTTGGAGGGAGCCATGAGAGATGACGCCAAACAAGAGTCGAGAGATGATAAAATTATTAGATGTAAAGATGAATCACACAATCGCAATGATCCAAGAGAAAAAATAAGAATTGTTGGGAAAAATCTTTATGAAGATCATATAATAAGAAAAATACCTCTTAAAAAATAATCAATGTTAATAAGTAATTAGATAATTATTAATTATTAAAGGTGAAGTACGCCCAAATCAAAATTAATATTATTTAGAAGCTCCCATTTCACAGCGGAAAATCCCGCAAAACCTGAAAAAGTTCTTCCTCCCGGCCGCCGAAGAAGTGGTCGGCGCCCGCGATGACCCTGATCTCCGGCGCGGCCACCGTTTTCGCCAACAGGCCCCGCAAGTCGGGTAAGGGGCAAAGGTCGTCCTGGTCGCCCGCCACCACCAGGCGCAGGCCAGGCACCCCGGGCAACCAGGAGAGATCCATGAAGGCGATGGGCGGGGCGATGAAGACCGCGGCCCGGACCGCCAGCCCCTGGAGCAAGGCCCGACCGGCCACGAAGGCCCCAAAGGAGTAACCCACCAGGTAGAGAGGGCCGGGAGTCCGTTCCCCCAGGAAGTTCAGGGCTGCGGCCACGTCCGCGGCTTCGGCCTCACCTTCGCCGTAGGTCCCGGTGCTGCGGCCCACGCCCCTGAAATTGAAGCACAGGGTGGCAAAGCCGCGGTGGTGGAAGGCCCGCTCGGCGGTCCAGACCACGTTGTTGTTCATGCTGCCGCCGAACCGGGGGTGCGGGTGGGTGATGACCACCCCGGGCCCGGTGGCGCCCGCTAAGAAGCGGCCTTCCAGGGTGCCTGCCGGTCCCGGGATATAAACTGAGTCTGTCATAAGAAGCTTTCAGCGATCAGCTTTCAGCAGTCAGCCAAGAAAAAGCCGGGCGGCTGTGCCGCTTGAAGCACAGGCTGGAAAGCCTGTGCTACCAACGGCGGCCGCGGGCGGCCCTATTTCTGGTGCGTAGGGCGCACCCTACTTGCTCACTTGCCTGGCGGCCTGATAGACGTCGGTGATGATTCGGGGCGACAATTGCGCCAGGGCCTGGCTGATGGCCCGGGCCAGGCCGGCGGGGGTCTTCTCCGTCATGGTTTCGGTGGCCTGATAATTTTTCTGGAACAGCACCCGCTTGGTGATCTCGTTTTCGCTGGTGTCCACGAGGGTGAGGTTCAGGGCCAGGGAGGCCTGCCAGATCGCGCCCTGGTCCAGTTCTTGAATCTCCTGGACCCCACCTTCGAGGGAGAACCTGGCCTTGCTGGGACTGTCGGCCGGGAGCACCGCCTTGAAGAGCCGGGAGTCCCTGAGGTCCCGGGTCAGGTAGTCGGCGACCAGGTACCCCGGGTTGACCCGCCAGCGGCTGTAATTGTAATTCTCCACCGTATAGGGCGAGGTGCGGTAGACCATGGCGGTGGTGTTGAAGGCCTGGGCCACGGCAAATTGCTCCACCTTGAGGCTGTCTCCCAGAGGGGCGGCTTTTTGCACCACCGGCGCCGGGTATTCCAGCAGGTATTTCTGCACCAGCATGGGCGGTTTGCCGCAGCCGCACCAGATTAGAAGGAAGACTATCAGGGCGGTGGTCTTTATTCGGGGCAGGATGGCATCTTGGGGGACAGGCTTGTTCATCTTCACAACCTTTCAATGGCATTGGGAAAAACTTGGTGGGGCGGGCCTCCATGCCCGCCTTCCGGGTGGCGGCCAGGGACGGCCGCCCCACCGACAACCGCCGGGGGCGGCGATTCTACATTTTCGTTTTATGTTGTGGCTTTAAGCTGACAGCTATTCATTAAACCTCTTCTTGGGCGGTTTGCCGAAGAGGAGGTCCTGGGGACGTCCATTGATCCGGCCCACGAAGGACTCCAGGGTTTCCGAGGTCTGGCGCAGGTTTTCGCTGGTGGCCTTGACCTCGGTGGCGATGGCCTGGGTCTTGCCCAGGGCCTCCCGGATGTTCAGGGCCTTAATCTCCTCTTGCAGCGAGGCCATCAGGGTCTTGGCTTCCTTGAGGGTTTTACCGGCCTCCAGCATGACATCTTCGAGCCGCCCTGCGGCAATCATCTTGTCTACCCTTTCGGAAGAATTCTTCAAGTTGCCCGTGAGGCCCTTGACGTTGGCGACGATGGCCTCCATGTCCTTGCCGCGGAAGAAGATTTCGATCTGGGCTACGGTGGATTTAACCTGGTCAAAGATACCGCGGGTATCCATCTGGGAGAATTTATCCACCACGGTATTGACCCCGGTCATGATCTTGACGATCTCCGAGGAGCGGGAGGGGATGATGGGATATTCCGAGGGGAAGCTGATCTTGGGAGATTTTTCCGCCTCACCTGCTTTTTGCCGATCCAACTCGACGAAGACCATGCCGGTGATCCCCGCCATATTCAATTGGGCAATCGTGGTTTTGGGCAGGTCATCCCGCAGATCGACCTTCATGATCACGGAGATGAGCTTGTTATCCGGGGCCACCCTGATCTGTTCGACCCGGCCCACCTCCACGCCGCGGTATTTGACGATGGAGTCCTTCTGCAGGCCCTGGACCGATTCGTCGAAGTAGGCGACGTAGCGATTGCCCTTCTCGAAGTACTTGGTGGCTCCCACCCAAATGATGGCCACCACGGTGATGATGATCCCCAGGCTGACGAAAAGCCCCACCATGAATTTGGACGTTTTTCCGGCCATTTAAGCTATGCCCTCCTTTGCCTCCAAGGGCCGACGGTTGAAGAAGCTGGTCACCCGGGGGTCCGGGGAGTGCTCCTTGAGGTCTAAGGGATCGCCCACGGCGATGATGCCTTTGGCGCCTTTATCCAGCATCACCACCCGGTGGGCGATATTGAAGATGGATTCGAGTTCGTGGGTGACGATCACCATGGTGGTGCCCATGCCGGCGTTGATCCCCTTGATCAGATTGTCCAGCTCCACCGAGGTGATGGGGTCCAGGCCGGCGGAAGGTTCGTCGAAAAAGAGCACGGTGGGGTCCAGGGCCATGGCCCGGGCCAGGCCGGCCCGTTTCTGCATGCCGCCGGAGATTTCCTCGGGCAGGTGGTTCTCATAGCCGGCCAGACTCACCAGGCCGAGCTTCATCTTGACGACGGCCTCGATGGCGGCGGGCGACAGGTCGGTGTATTCCTGGAGGGGCAAGGCGATGTTTTCCTTCAAGGTCATGGAGCCGAAGAGGGCCCCGGATTGGAAGAGAACTCCGTAGTCCATGCGCAGCCGGCGCAACTCCTGCTCATGTTTGGTATTGACCTCGACCCCATTGATGCGAATCTTCCCGGTATAAGGCCGGTACAGGCCGATCAGGTGCTTCAGGAGGGTGGACTTGCCGCAGCCGCTGCCGCCCAAGACCACCAAAATCTCGGCTTTATGGACCTGAAAGCTGACGCCAGTGAAGATGGTGTCGTCGCCGAAGCGGGCGGTGAGATTTTCGACTTCGATGACCGGGATTTGATCCACTAAGAGAAATCCTTCGTATATAGTGCAGCAAAAAATGTAGGGTGGGCACGGCCCACCAAAATAAAACTCGATCTCACGCCAAGCCGCAAAGTCGCTAAGACGCAAAAACAATTATTTTTTAAAACTTCTGCGCCTTGGCGTCTTGGCGTGAGATAGTTCCCCGCCATCAGCGAATATAATGCAACACCAACGCGAAGGCCGAGTCGGTGACGATAATCAGAAAGATGCCCGCCACCACCGCCGAGGTGGTAGCCGAACCCACGGCCTCGGCGCCGCCGCGCACCTGGAAACCCCGCTGGCAGCCGATCCCCGCCACCAGCAGGGCGAAGACCACGGATTTGACCAGGCTGGAGAGGATATCGAATAGTTCGATGGCCCTCCGGCTCTCGGTGACGTAAGAGTAAACCGTCAGGTCCAGGCCCAGGACCCCGATGATCAGGCCGCCCAACAGGCCGAACAGGGTGGCGTACACGGTGAGCAGCGGCACCACCAGCATGGCGGCCAGGACCTTGGGGATGGCCAGGAAGCGGACCGGGTCGAAGCCCATGGTCACCAGGGCGTCCACCTCCTCATTGACTTTCATGGTGCCGATCTCGGCGGCGAAGGCCGAGCCGGAACGCCCGGCCACCAGGATGGCGGTCATGATGGGGCCCAGTTCCTGGACCATGGCCACGGCCAGCAGCGAGGCCACGTAGATGTTGGCCCCAAACTGCTTGAGCTGCAGCGAGGACATGAAGGCGAGGATGAGGCCCAGGAGCAGGCCGATGAGGCCGACGATGGGCAGCCCGTCCACCCCGGCCCGCTTCATGTAGAACAGGACGTCGCCCCAGCGCACCGAATGGGGATGCCACAGGGCGTGCCCTAAGGAGGTGAGCAGATCGCCCAGGAAGGTGATGACCTGGACCAGGTCGCGGGCAAATCTTATGCTGGCCTCGCCCAGCTGGTCCATCAGGCCGGTAGTCCGTTGCTCCGGGATCAGAGGCGGCCGGGTGAGCGTCTCGGGGTCGATGAGGTCCAGGATGCGCCGGGCTTCCTCGCTCAGATTGAGCAAACGGCAGGGAATGGCTCGAGCCTGGGAGGCGTTTTGCAACTGAATCAAGGCCAGGGCCCCGGCGCTGTCCAGGTACTCCAGGCCGGCCAGATCGACGGTGAGCCCGGTGGGGCGCAACTGCTCCAGCCGCGACTGCAGTTCGGCCTCCAAGGCGCTGAGGTTATCCAGGGCCAGCCGGCCGGAGAGGGCCAGGATGATCTCCTGGCCGGGTTCGCCGGTAACGCCGATGGCGTGCTGGGCTGCCAGGTTTTTGCCGTGTTTCATCAGTTGCCGGAGTGTTTTCGGGATCGGTCCCGAGGATTACCGTTTAATATTGAAATTGATATCCATAAATTCTTTTTCCGTCAGGTCCCAGCGGTCATGTGCATCCTTGGCGCTCAGGCTCAAGACCATGATGCCCACCAAATCCTTATCGCGCAGCAACGGGATGAGGATGAGGTAAATCTCGGAGCCATCCTGCAAATATAACCGCTGCTGATTGATCTGGCGATTTTTCAGGGTCCGGGCCACTCCCCCGTAGTTGGCAAAATTGCCCATAGCCTCAATTTTAAAAGGATAAACCGTCAGGGTCTCGCCGTTTTTATCCAGGATGCCGATACGGAAGGGACACATGCGGCAGAGCTTGAGGGCCTCCGGCTCGACCTTCTTCAGGGTCTCATTGAGGGCGTCCACATCCCTTTTCAGGATCGAGCCCACCAGCCCCTGGCAGAGCCGATCGAGGCAATCCTGCACCTCTTTTTTAAAGGCCGCGGCCGCCGGGCTCAAAGGCGGCTCTTTGGCCTGGCAGCCGCCGAGTAGCCCCAGGAGGAGCAGCAACAGGATAAGCCAGGCCCCTGAGAGCCGGGTTCTGCCTGGGAAAAGACGATCCATCATTGACCCCTTCTGACCCCAATAATCTATCATCATGCCGGTAGCCCGGCGTTAATGTCGGAAATCTATCATGTTCCCGGTTCCTTGACTACTGGGATTATTGCGAGGTTTAGGCCATGTTATTCCTAAATAAACAAATTTATGGCGCCGATAAGTAATGCCGCGGCTGCCGGCTCGTTTTCTAACCCCGGCCGGAAAGCCGGCGCCACCAATTTATCAGCCGCAATCAAAGCCGACTTCCTTGTTTTTGTAATCAGAAATATTATCTTGGAAACTTGAAGCCAACCGGCGCCACCTTTTAAAAGGAGCAACAGCATGGATGCTTGCCCAAGGGTACTCTCGTCTGAGGCCCCCCGTTATGCGGGGCGGCGTCTCATCGCCTTGATTGGATTGCTGCTGGCCTCGTTCTGGGCCCTGGACCCGGGATGGCTGGCCTCGAAGGCTGGGGCTCAAGAGCGCCGGCCGGCCAAGGCGCCTGCGGCCGTCTCGGACCGGCAGTTCACCATCACCAAGGTGGAGCCGGATGCCGGGAAGGAAGAAGTCCAGATCTTCTTCAGTAAGGCGGTCCCGATAGAGGGTCTGAGGGGCAACCTGCGTCTCCTGCCGCTGGTCAAGATCGATTGGCCCAAGTCAGCCATGAGTTCGGAAGGCCGACTCACCCTGAAAGGGCGCTTCAAGTACGGGCTCGGCTATGTTGTGAACCTGCCGGAAAACTTCACCCTGGCCGGCCAGACCTATGTGCCCACCGTGACCTCCTTCTTCATGCCCGACCATCCGCCCAAACTGGAGTATGTCGAAAAGAAGAGTCTCATCGAGCTGGACAGCCGCGAGCTGCTTCATGTTCGGGCCGAAAACGTCAAGTCCCTGCTGCTGGAGGGCGTTCGAATTCCGCCTCTGCTGCTGCCCCAGGCCCTGGTGGTGGAAGACATCCCGGCAGATTGGGACCGGCTCCTGACGGACCTCCAGGCCGGAGCCGAGGAGCTGCAAAGTTTGGCCAAGGGCCACAAGGCCCTGGCCCCCTTCCTGCGGGAGCCTTTTGCAGAGAAACAGCTTTTTCCGGCCCCCACCCAGAAGAACAAAGCCCTGGCCGTGTCCCTGCCGCTCAGTTTCCGCCGGGACAAGGAAGCCGGGGCCCTGGAGCTCATCCGGGTGAGCCCGGATGAGGAAGGCGGCCCCGCGGCCACCGACCCCCGGGTCTTTCGCATCACCGACCTGGGCCTGACTTATAAATCCGGGGCCAACCAGTTGCTGTTGTGGGCCACCTCCCTGAAAAATGCCGCGCCGCTGGCCGGGGTACAGGTAGTGGGCCTCACCAAGGATATGGAGGCCTTTCCCCTGGGCCAGACGGATCAGGATGGCATCTTCATCTTTCAACCCAAAGAATTGGAAGGGCTGAACCTGAAGACCTTGGGGAAATTCCAGCCTGTGAAGCGGCGGGTGGAGCAGGGGCAACTGGTCTGCCTGCTGGCCGGGACCGCCAAGGATATCTCCTACATCCTGCTCAAGCCCGCCGACAGCCTCAAACCCCAGGGGATCTGGCAGGTCCGGACCGGCGAGCAGGTCCGCTGCCTCAAGGGAGAGGTCTTCACCGAGCGGGGGGTCTATCGTCCTGGCGAGACGGTGCACTTCAAGGGCCTGGTCCGGGAATACCGGACCGGCCATATCCTCTCGCCCCAGGGAGAGGTTTGTACCTTTGAAATCACCAGCCCCAAGGGAGAGAAGGTCTATTCCGGGGAAGGCGCCTTATCGGATTTCGGCGGTACTGCCGCCGAGGTGGCCACGGCCGGCTATTGGCCTCTGGGGACCTATACCCTGAAGATGGCCTATGGACCTATAGAGGAGGCGAAGCCGTCGCCCAGCCCTAAAGCCCAGCCGCGGTCAGAGGATGAGGACGATAACAGTAACGGGAATGACCATGGCAATAACGGCGACTCAACCGCGGAGGCCCCGAAAAACGAGGCCAGTTGCACCTTCCAGATCCAGGAATTCAAGCCTCCCCGCCATTTTGTGGAGATCGACTTCAAGCGGCTGACCCGGAGCGAAACCGGCTATGTCAACCTGAAAAGGGAGCAGGAGTTTGTCCGCATCGGCCTCACCGGGGCGTACTATGCCGGCGGGCCGGTGAAGCACGGCCAGGTGCGCTGGAAGGTGCACAAGGCCAAGACCAGCTACCAGGTGCCCGGTTACGATAACTTCGTCTTCGGCTATAGCCGGGAAGAACCGGGGGAGCTGATCGAGAGCGGCCAGGCCCTCCTGGACGAGAAGGGCCGCACCGAGTTGGAATTCCCCCTGGACCGGCAGGTTCTGGCGGGAGAGTCCGGCTACCTGGTGATCGCCACGGTGGTGGATTTCGACGGCCGGGCCGCGTCCGACAGCGGATAATAACGTCGCAGATCACCGCCCTGCGAAAGCCGTTCGCGCGAAAAATCTTCCCAATCGTGATGTTGCGATGCCTGCTCGATGACGCGCGTCGCGAGCGCCGCCGGAACGACCACGGCGCCGTCGTCGTCGGCGACGATGATGTCGTCCGGGAAAATCGCGCAGCCGCCGCAGCCGATCGGCTCGTTCCAGCCGACGAAGGTGAGCTGGTTGACCGAGGCCGGCGCCGCCACGCCGGCGCACCAGACCGGCAGGCCGGTGGCGATGACGCCATGCTTGTCGCGCATCACGCCGTCGGTGATCAGCGCGGCAACGCCGCGCTTGACCATGCGCATGCACAGGATGTCGCCGAAAATGCCGGCGCCGGTGACGCCCATGGCGTCGGCTACCACCACGCAGTTTTCCGGCATGGCTTCGATCGCGCTACGGGTGGAAATCGGCTTCGACCAGCTTTCCGGCGTGGCCAAATCCTCGCGCACCGGCACGAAGCGCAACGTAAAGGCCGGACCCAAAATACGTTTTCCGGAAAAGCCGAACGGCATGGCGCCGGCCATCCAGGAGCGGCGGATGCCCTTCTTCAACAGCATGGTGGTGATGGTGCCGGTGGTGACGTTGCGCAGCGTTTCGAGCGTGGCGGT
>JBIOJX010000091.1:0-9811 GCA_044451265.1 Desulfobaccales bacterium | reverse complement strand
TTTTCGCTGCCGCCGCCCTTGGGGACCACGGTAAGCTTGAGGCTGTCGCCGGCGACGATCTCGGTATGAATCACCGCCGGGGTGTTGTCGCCGGTATTGGCCCGGGTCAGGGGATCACACAGGGATTTCCGCAGATATCCCTCGCCATAACCCTGGCGCACCCCCTCGTGGATGGCCATCTCGAAGGAGCCGCCCACCAGGTGCACGTCCTGGCCCAGTTCAGCGAAGACCACGGCCAGGCCGCAGTCCTGGCACATGGGGATGCGCTGCTCCTGGGTGATCCGGGCGTTTTCCAGCAACTGCCGGAAGATCTCCCGGCCGCTCTCCGATTCTTCTTCCGCCGCACCCCGGGCCAGGGCCCGCAGGAGGTCTTCCCCCGGTGCATAATTGGCGGCGATGGCCGCCTCTTTAACCACCTGGGTGACCTGCGCCACCTCGATTTGCCGCATAATTGCTCCAGACATTCTTGTAGGGGCGCACATAGGTGTGCGCCCGGTGGGCGGACACGCAGGTCCGCCCCTACAATGTTGGTGAATTTGGCCAGGAACGGCAAAGGCGTGATGACTCACGCCTTACCAGTTGTTTCCCACTTTATATACCGAAAACCGGAAACCGGAAACTGAAAACCGTCTCTATTCTTCCAGGTCGTCTTTAAAGAATTGCTGGCTGGAGGCCTGGGGCCGATTGGGTTTTTTCTCCTGGACCGCCTCTGCTTCCGGATAGAAGGTCTCCTCGCTGTCCGCGGCCTCGTCGTCCGCGGCCGGGGCTTCAGCCGCCTTCTTGGCCAGGGTGGTGGCGGGAGTCGAGCCTCCCTGGAAGTCCTCCACCGGCTGGCCCGCCAGGGCCGCTTTCATATAGTAGATGAAGACCGGCGCCGCGGCCTGGGAACCCGTCTCCTTGGGCCCCAGGCTGTGTTCGTCGTCCATCCCCACCCAGGCGCCGGTGATCAAGGATGGAGTATAGCCGATGAACCAGGCGTCCCGGGTCTTGTTGGTGGTGCCGGTCTTGCCGGCCAGGGGCCGGCCCAGGACCTGCACCCGGGTGGCGGTGCCCCGCTGCACCACCCCTTGCATCAGCTGCACCATGGTTTGGGCCGTCTCGGGATTGAGCACCTGGTGCTGCTGCACCTGAAAATCCATGAGCACCCGGCCGTCCCGGTCTTCGATGCGGTCGATGCAGGCCGGCTCCACCAGAGCCCCGTGGTTGGGGAAGACTGAGTAGGCCCGGGTGAGCTCAAACAGAGTGACTTCGGAGGCCCCCAGGGCCGAGGCGTAGTTGGGGAAGACCGGGCTGGTGATCCCCAGAGTCTTAGCCATATTCACCGTGGCCGGGACGCCGATGGACATCATCAAGCGCACCGCGGGCACGTTGCGGGAGTGGGCCAGGGCGCTGGCCAGGGCGATGGGGCCGATAAACTTGTGGTCGTAGTTCTGGGGGGACCAGACCTGGCCGCGTTTGCCGCCGGGCAGGGAGATGGGCTCATCCTGCAAAATTGAATCGGGCCGGTAACCCCGATCGACGGCCGCGGCATAGAGGATGGGCTTGAAGGCGCTGCCCGGCTGCCGCCGGGCCTGGGTCGCCCGGTTGTAGGTGCTGTCGCCGAAGTCCTTGCCGCCCATGAGCACCCGGACCTTGCCGGTCTTCAGCTCCTCGGAGAATACCGCCCCCTGCACCATCGGGGCCTGGATAATTTCGGCGCTCCAGACCTTGCTGCTCCGGTCCCGGCTCAGCAGGCGCACCTGTACCAGGTCGCCGGCGCGCAGATCTCCCACCGAGCCGCGGTCGCCCTGCGGCAAAAAGGCCCATTGGTCCCCCAAGCGAAGATAAAGTCCCCGACGCTTCTTGTCGTAGGAAGTCACCAGGGCCGGGACCGACAGACCTTTCCGGGGCGGATATTTGTTGTAATATTTGCTTTGCTTGGCCTGGTAGGCCTTTAATTCCTTGCCGGCCAGATGCCGCAGGGGGCCCCGGTAGCCGTTGCGTTTGATCAGGCCGTCGATCCCCTCATCGATGGCGTCCTGGGCCACCTTGTGCAACTCCACGTCGGCAGTGGTATAAACCTTGAGGCCCATGTTATAGACCGAATCCTTGCCGAAGCGGTCTTCCAACAGGGTCCGGACATGCTCGTTAAAATAGCCGCATTCCTTGATCCATTCCGGGCGGTAGGCCTTCAGCTTGATGGGCTGTTGCAGGGCCGCCTCTTCGTCGGCCTTGCTGATGAAGCCCACCTCGGCCATGCGCCGGAGCACGTAGGCCTGGCGCTCCTTAGCCCGCTGGGGGTTGATATACGGGTCGTAGCGGCTCGGGGCCTTGGGGATGCCGGCCAGGATGGAGGCTTCGGCCAGGTTCAGGTTCTCCACGTGCTTGGAGAAATATTCCTGGGCCGCGGCCTCCACGCCGTAAGCCCCGTGCCCCAGGAAGATGTGATTCAGATAGATGTGGAGGATCTCTTCCTTGGTCAGGTAATTGTCGATGCGGTAGGCCAGGACCGCCTCCCGGATCTTCCGGGCGAAGCTCTTCTCGGAGGTGAGCAGGATGCGCTTCACCACCTGCTGGGTGATGGTGCTGCCGCCTTCCACCACGTGACCGGCCTCCAGGTTGCGGAAGAAGGCTCGGGCGATGCCGGAGAGGTCCACCCCGGGGTGCTCGAAGAAGCGGGAGTCTTCGGCGGCCACAAAGGCCAGGACCAGGTGCCGGGGCAGGCGGCTGTACGGCACTTCGATGCGCTTTTCGGAGTAGAACTCGCCGATGCGCTGGCCGTCCCGGGCGAAGATCTGGGTCACCACCGCCGGCCGGAACTCCTTAATCGAGGTGAAATCCGGCAGGTCGCTCAGGAAATGGTAATAGATGTAGCCCCCGGCCGCGGCGGCCCCCAGGAAGGCGGTGAAGAACAGGCCGTAAATCGTCCAGCTCAGGCGCCTGGCCCAGCGCCGCCGCCAGTGGTAGTGCTCCATGCGGTCGGGGTTTGGTTTGAAGATTTTCATTAGCGCTTTAGATTAGTGGTGGCGCCGGCGTCTCGCCGGTGCTCCCGGCAGGCATCCAGCCTGCCCCCTCCCCTGCCCTTAATTGGTAGCACCGGCTTGCCAGCCTGTGCCTGAACCGCCGACGGGCGGCTTCTCCATCTTACCCCGGCTCCGGCCGGGGAACGCGCCTTTTCCCTCTCCCCCGCTGGAGAAGAGGGTCAGGAGTTGTAGGGTGCGTTTTACGCACCTATCCTGGTTCCCAAGTTGCACTTGGGAACCAAAAGAAAGTGGCACGGGCCTCCGGCCTGTGAAGCACACAGGCTGGAAGCCTGTGCCACTAGAATTAGCCTATTTTACTACCTTTCTTTAAAATTTTCCAGAAATTGCCGCACCTGCACCCCCAGGGAGACGCAGACGTGGCCGTCCATGCACCGGTCGGCATCGGGCTTGTCGATGTAAGTGGACAGCTCGTGTTGCCCCTTATGTAACTTCAGGACGTAAGCCTGCTTGTCGTCCTCAAAGGTCAGGGTGGAAACCACGCCCAGCTTGGGGATCTCCGGGTACATCTCCAGGATCTTCTCCTTCAATCCGACTATAGTATAACCCATGGCCGTCTCTCCTTGTCCATAATTTTGCAGGTGCTTGTGCCCATGCACCGCGTCGCCGGACCCATCCGGGGCCTGCTTTAAAAATAGGTCGGCCGCGGCCCCGGGGCAAGGAGAGCAGAAATTTTCTACCAGATCTACGCTTTGATAAATAACCTGGCTATTCTTAATTCTTCGTAGGAAATTTGTTCACCCAGCCTGGCCCGCACGGGCGCCAAAGCTTTCCCGCCGGACTGTTGAAAGGCGGCGACTATTTGGGCGAATTTCTCTAGCGGCGGCCTTAAATAGTCGAGATCAAGCTGTTCTCCGGACCTGACCAACTTTTCAATATGCGCGGTGATGGTGGCGACCGAAAGACCTCTCATACTCGCCATTTGCTCAACTGACACTTTTTTCAGCAGCAGTTTCTTGGTGGCGTGATAGGTTGGCCCCAAATGGGTTAGCCGGCGCGGCGTTGCCGTTCTCTTTACCGGGATATCCTGTTCGATCAGCCGATTTTCCCGGGCATAGGCCTGAATAACCTCGGTAAATATCTCCCCGTATTGTTTCAGCTTCTCCGCGCCCACGCCGCTGATTCTGGCAAAGTTCTCGGCGCTTTGCGGCAGATATAAAGCCATTTGGCGCAGGGACAGATCGCCGAAGACGACAAACGGCGGCACCCCTTTTTCATCCGCCAGGTTTTTGCGCAACCGGCGCAGTTGCTCAAATAGTTCCTGATCGTATTCGACCTCAGCCGCAGCCCCCGGCTGCGACGGTTTGCCGTTGGATTTTGGCTTGGGTAAACAAATTTCTTCCCGGTTCTTCAAAAAGTGCAGGCCAAGCTGGGCGATGCCCAGAATGGGAAATTCATCGCCGTACTTCACCAACAGTTTTCTGGAGACCAATTGCCCGATAAGGTGCCTTAAGTCTTCCTTGGAAAAGTCTTTGACAATCCCGTAGACCGACAATTGATCATGGTGACGTTCCATGATTTTATTATTTCTGGCCCCGCGCAGCACGTCGATAATATGACTTACCCCGAACTGTTCCCCGGTGCGCAGAATCGCGGACATAATCTTTTGGCTGATGATAGTGGCCTCGAATTCTTCCTGGGGCGACAGACAAATGTCGCAGCCGTCGCAGGTTTCCGGTTGACCAGCTTCGCCGAAATAGGCCAGTAAATGAGCCCGGCGGCAGGTGGCCAGTTCAGCATAGGCCACCATCTGTTCGAGCTTCCGATAGGCATTTTGGCGCTCGGCCTCATTTTCTATCTGCCGGATAAAATACTGCTGTTTAATGGAATCCGCGTAAGAGTAAAACAGCAGGCATTGGCTCGGCAGCCCGTCCCGTCCGGCGCGCCCCGTTTCCTGGTAGTAGCCTTCAATCGATTTGGGCAGATGATAGTGAATCACCAGGCGCACGTCCGGCTTATCGATGCCCATCCCGAAGGCAATGGTCGCGACGATAATTTGCACTTCGTCCCGGATGAACTTCTCTTGATTGGTGCGGCGCTGCTCGCTTTCCAGGCCGGCATGATAAGGCCGCGCCCTAAAACCCTCGTGGCGCAAATCCGCGGCCAGACGCTCGGTGTCTTTCCTGGAAAAACAATAGATGATCGCCGAGTCCTGCCGGTGTTCCCGCAATAGATCAAGCAATTGCTCGTAAGCATCTTTTTTGGGCAGCACGGCATAGGTCAGATTAGGACGGTTGAAGCTGGAGATAAAGATTTGCGCCTGCTCGAGGGACAACTGGCCAATGATATCCTCCCGCACCTTTTGGGTGGCCGTGGCGGTCAGGGCCATCACCGGCACCTCGGGGAAGATCTTGCGCAGCGTCTTCAGATTGCGGTAATCGGGACGAAAATCATGCCCCCATTCGCTGATACAGTGGGATTCATCAATCGCGATCAGACTGACGGTAATGTTCTTCAGGAAAACCTGAAATTCAGACACTGCCAAACGTTCCGGCGCCACGTAAAGAATTTTGATTTTCCCGGCTTGCGCCTGCCGCTGAATCTGAGCAATCTCGGCGTAACTTAAGGTGCTGTTAATGAATTCGGCCGGAAGGCCATTGGCCTGGAGGGCGTCCACCTGGTCTTTCATCAGCGCAATCAGCGGCGAAATCACCAGGGTCAAGCCCGGCAGCAGCAGCGCCGGCAATTGAAAGCACAGCGACTTGCCGCCGCCGGTGGGCATCAACACCAGGGCATCTTGTTTTGCCAGCACCCACCGAATGATCTCCTCCTGCAAAGGCAGAAATTGCTCAAAGCCGAAATGGGTTTTAAGAAGATTTAGCATTGCGGTATTTTTAGCCAGAATTTAACCTCTCTGAGGGCCGACGGCCCCTGCCCTCTCCCTCAAACTCCCATCCCCAACCCTCTATGGAAAAAAGTCAGGGCGACCCGCCGGGGCGCCCTTATTTTATGCCTCATTCCCAAGTCATGCAAGGTGCGCCAGGCGTACCCAACAGTCCTGGTCCACAAAGTTGGCGGACCTTTGGATAGCGAACCTTGAATTTTGATCATGGCAAGTGATAACCTATTCTCACTAAACGAAAAAAGGCAGAGATATATCCTCGACCACCGCCAGGGGGAAGGTTCTCATATGGTCAAAATAACCATAATCAAATAGTCATAGTGACTATAGATTTTCAACTCTCCGGGCTGAGATAATGCTATTTAACCAGCCGTGCTCATTTTCTCATAATCCGATTCAATGACCGCCGGCCTTGGGGACGTACATTTTTCCCTTGTAGGTTTACTCGTTTAGGAGAAATATCTAAGTCGATGGAGGGGAGTTATGCGGCAACTTAGCTGGAGCCCGAATAAAGCTGGGACGTTAAATGGTAAGGTGGGGCATCTTACTCTATTCACCGTTGCTTACTTTCCAGAGCGTGGGCACTTTGTGGCCCCCAAATTACCCGGATTGATTAAGACTATCCCTGTCGGCTCCAAAGAAGAAGGCAAAAAGAGGGCAGAGGCACTCTACCAACGATATTTTGACTTCCTGATGGGAGTGAGACCTGCAATATAAACTGCCGGGGCAGGTCAACCTTATTCTCTATTTGATGGACCGCTTCACTTTCCTGCCTATATGGAACCAGCTGATCATCTGAAATAGCTTCTAAACCAGAGGCATCGTCAGCCTGCTTCGTCAACGCGGAGCGCTGGCAACTCTCACAAGCTTGGTCAACAAATTTAGCGGACTCTTGGGATAGGGAACCTGGAGTTTTGAAAATGGCAGGTCATAAAAATGGGTGGAGCTCGATCGTTGACCTTCTACCCAAGCATTTATGGCTTGCAGATTTCCATATGGTCAAAATGACTATATGAGAATGGTCATTCTGCTGATAGCAATCCCTGCCTTTCTGGGACATTCTATAAATACCTCCAAGTATTCACCTCTAACCGGCCGCCAACTGATAAGGATATCGGTTGGCGGTCTTTTCGTGAAAGCCCGTAGGGCTTAGCCGTAGCAGTATTCCATCTCTAGACCGCGAACGCCATTATCTGCCGCCTAATGTATCGGGGCATAAGTCTGGCCCAACCCAATTGCCGAAGGCGGGATGCGTTTCACTTTCCCGCCCTACGACTGCTACTTGTCCTTCATCAGCGCAATCAGCGGGGAAATCACCAGGGGCAAGCCGGGCAGCCTCAGCGCCGGCAATTGAAAGCACCGCGACTTGCCGCCGCCGGTGGGCATCAACACCAAGGCGTCTTTCCGAGCCAGCACCCACTGAATGATCTCCTCCTGCAAAGGCAGAAATTGCTCAAAGCCGAAATGGGTTTTAAGTAGATTTAGCATAGTGAACCGTCTTCACCCTTCTACAAGCCATTTCAAAACCGGTTTTTTTGTCATCCTGAACGAAGTGAAGGATCTCAACATGTCGAAAACACGAGATTCTTCGCTTCGCTCAGAATGACAATTCTCTTTGGAGGCAGGTCCTTCTCGTCCCCAAGCTCCTGCTTGGGGACGCCAATTGGCGCCAAGCTCTGCTTGGCATCAGCATGGTTGATTCGCTTTAATCCTTAAGCAAAGTAGGAGCTTTGCGCCCAAACGGGTTCCCAAGCTGGAGCTTGGGAACCAGAAGAAAGCGACCCAAAATCGCGCCCTGACGACCGTGATCGTGCGTGGTAATTTCTAAAACGAATATGCCAGGCCGGCAGTGGCTCCGTGAAAAAACACCCCGGAGAGGCTCACGCCAAGGGCGCGCACGGTATCCGGCTTAATCGTATAAGTTTCCTGGATCTGTCCAGGCGCCAAAGCAACGCCTGCGAGCCAGAGAGCCTCGTAACCTACCTTCAGGCCAAGCGCCTTGCTAACCTGATATTTGCACTGCAAGCCGATTTCCCCAACGAAAGCGGCGTGGTTAGTCGTGGTGGACGACGGTCTCAAGACCTTAAAGATGCTGACTCCGGTTGACTCTGCCGCGTGGTTGAGATAAGCCCCGGCCTTTACCAGTCCGTTAATCGAAAAGCGACCACGCCCCCAGATCTTTCCATCGGCACCGATCTGGAGACCAAAAAGATTGTTATTCGTACTGGAATTCCAGAAAGGCTTAAACCCCTCCAAGGGTACTAATGAACCCTGAAGATTTTCAGCCAGTTGGACCCAACGGCATCCGGCCAGCAAGGTTAGCCGGCTGGAAAGATTCCAGCGCAGGTTGAACTCGGCATTAAAAAGTTTGGTATCGTAGTCCCAGGCCATTGCCTGGTAGGAATGATCTTGAGTTTGAAGAAAGCCGCCAGGAGCCCGCATCACCAGCCAGTCCGGCGGATTGTCGGGCCCAACGCTTCTGGCGCTGCTCCAGCCGGCGGTCTGAAAATACAACACTTCCAAATCGTAGCCGGAATCACTGTGGCGAATCACGGCTAGTCTCGCTCCAGGGGCAAAGCCTGGTTGAAAATTGTTGCTGTTGAGAGCTGCCGTGCCGCGGGTGGTGGACAGGTCGGGGAGCGGCACGCTGCCCGGCACTCGCTCAACCAGGGTTCGATTGATGTTGCCGATTCGGTTCAAGATGAGGGCGTCGGCTGAGACGGTCCAGCGCGGCGGGGCCTCCTGCGACTGGTCAACCGGCACCTGGGAAGGTGGCGGCGGCGAACCTTCACTGGCCGCCGATTTGCCCGCTGAATTCTTGCGGTCTTCAGCTGAGGCAGTAATCGACAGGAACAGCATGGCGACCAGAGCACAGAGAAAATAAACGGCGATCAAACGATGCCTATTATGAAACGAGCTTCCGCGGCTTCTGAGCATCATTTAGATTTCACCTAGATTTCACCTTTTCCCTCTCGGCCCCAAGCTCCGGCTTGGGGACGCCAATTGGCGCCAAGCTCTGCTTGGCCTCAGAGAGGTTGATTCGCTTTAATTCTTCTAAGCAAAGCTGGAGCTTTGCGCCCAAGCGGGTTCCCAAGCTGGAGCTTGGGAACCAGAGAAAGGCATGTCTACGGCAGAGGAGGTAAGTCAAGACCTTCCTCTGCTAGTAATGTCCACGTGAAATGAAATTCCTCATGGTCTTTGAAGAAGCGACCCCTCACCAACTGTAATTCTGAGCTGACCTGGGGACATAGGCGGTATACTGCATTTGTGGGGACGATAACAGCCTTTACCCCAAAAACTGGCACCCAGGCGAGTCTGAGCAAAACATGGTCGAATTGGAGGGTAATAACATAACTTGCATCTTTTTGCGAATCTGTGAGTCTTCTATATTGATCCGTAACGAACTTTTTGTTACCACCCACGACCCCGCGAATCCCTACACTATAGCACCAAGCAAAATCAACGGTGGCATTCTCAGGTATCTTACCAGTAATGAAGAACTGACGAATGTGCTTAAGAGGCACGATTTTTTTGTATTTGGATGAGTAGTTCAGCGCCGCTACGGTTTTGAAAGTCCATCTTGCGAGAATATTGCACTGTTCAAGTGTTAACACCGTGGGACGCCCAGGCAAAAGCGCTTCCAGTAGGGGCCTCGTGTCTTCCTCAAGTTGCGACATCCAGCCCGTGTTGCAGACCTTACAGACGTTGCCAAGAACTAGCGAAAGGAAATCATGTTTCCTCTCGCTAAAGATGATAGTCGGTTCATTTGGGTAACTCCAAATTGTCCCTGTAAATCCCTCATCTTGAGCCTTAAGGTGAGATACTAACCACCTTGGGATTACATGCTCCCTGCTACGATTGTGTCGTGTTAGGGGGGCGGAGCAAAAAAGGCACGTTTTCATAAGATTAGCTTGAACGTTAGGCAACAATAATTAACATTCTTTATCAT